>JBATEC010000031.1:0-18107 GCA_049663825.1 Methanothrix sp.
ACGGGCCGAGTATATAAAGTCCAAACATTCGGGACTCTACAGGAACGGGTAGCTCACGAAAAAGTTAAATACAATTGTCGCAGTCTTAAGTAAAAAGGTTTTGGAGTTATATCTATGAAACGCACTAAATTGGCCATAATATTTGGACTAGTGGTTCTTGCCGTAATTCAGAGTGTTTATGCGACGATCGTTCCTGTTTGTGATCCTTTAGGAACGTTTGCCCCGGGAGCCATCGTAACCATCAGTTTACCTTCCTATGACGAAAATTACATTTATACTTGGGATAGTGGATTTCCAGGTATTAATCCCGGCAGCGGACCAGGACCCTGGACTTGGACCGCTCCTACGTTGACGAATCCTAGCCAGTATCCAAAGACCTACACAGGCCATCTCGTAGTATCTCAAAGCGGCCTAACAGGATGCGCGATCGATAAATGCTTTACAATAATAGTTGCACCGACAAGCGACTGTGCGCTAACTCCAGGTTATACGGTATGCGAAACAGAAGACGCTGAGAAGACATTTGTATATACACCCAAATTGACAGATACTCCGTCCAGCAGCAACAAAGTTGTGTGGACGATCAACGGCGGAGCAATCACCACGTTACCTGCATCAGGCACAGCGTTGAGTGGAACCGGAGACACAACATTAAAAATTAAGTGGAAAACGTTTGTAGCAACACATGGTGGACCTGGCGACTATATAGTCACGGCTACATTAAATGGTTGCGCGAAATCTGCAACGGTTAAGATAGTACCGATTCCCAACATAGGAACAATCACCGCGACTGCTGTTTAAAAAATATATAGGGAAAATGTTGGATTTTTCCCTTTCACTTTTTTCGCGATGTTCCGGGATATGCACAGTTCGCGGGCTACTTTCTTGTAGAAACCATAGAGTTCGTGCAAATCGACTATTTTTTACCTTAGTGCCAACATATAAGCATACTTAAGATAGTGTAGGCTTTCCTTCCGGATGGGGGTCAAAAACTAGCCGGCATTTTTTTATATAAGTTAGGCATAATTGAGTTGTTGAAAACATACCGGTAGGAGCGAGATGACGGCCCAAGTGGTTGAGGTGCCGAGCGCTACTACAGAACTTGTGAAAACCGAATTGAGGAGCTAATAGCGATCTGACCATGCCCCACCTGTTTTTGAAAAAAGAGAATCAAGCGAGCTGGAGCATGTCCCCAGCGAAGGTGGTTATGGCATTGATATTGATGCTCCAGATCCTCTTTCCATTGGCAGATGCGACACAGTTTGTGGGTGGGGAGAGCTATGTTTTTTCAGCTCAATCACCTCCTATTGGGCAGAATTATAATTATATTTGGACAGCAACAGATGGCCTTCCGCAAACTTCCATCGAAAAATCCTTCTCATGGACAGCACCGAAGGTTACCGAGCCTACAACAGTAGAAATAAGCCTCCTGGAAAGCAGCGGACCGGATGGGTGCATAGCTGAAAGCAAGCTTAGTGTATTGGTCCACCCTCAGCCGTCACCACTCGTGGTCACGAAGACCGTCGACCAGGAGTCCGTATTGGCCGGAGCTACGGTCACCTTCACCCTCTCTGTGAAGAACGACGGCGATTTCGCTGTTGATGACGTAAAACTGGTTGACACCCTCAGTCCTGGTTTCATCTACCAAAACGCGCAGCGTGAGCCAGACAGCATAAGCGGGAACATGCTCACCTGGAATCTGGGCACCCTGGGAGCCCATGAGGAGTCTGAGAAGATCATTCTCAAGGCTCAGGTGGACCAAAGCATCTGTATCGAGAACGTCGTACCCATCGGCACCAGTTCGTCGGAAACGGATAACAAGTTGAAAATCTTGGCTACAGAAAGCGATCCGACCACCCTCCTGCAGATCGTTGGCGCCTTAACCCGGAACAAGACCAAGCTGGAGGTTAAGCTGGACAGCATCAGGACGCAGCGGGATGCCTTCAACAAGACCCGGGCAACTCTGACCTCAGGCACTAAAACCGTCGCAGGGGCGAACTTTACCCTGAACAATTACACGAATGTATCTACGGAAGAGAGCTTGAACGAGCAGCTTAATGCCACAGGATTCCTGGTATCGTCTGAGTACACAAGGCCCGCCAAGTACGACCTTCTGACCACGACATACGGCACGAAAGGCTACGTGCTTTCGGACTTCTATACCTTCTTGCCAACCAAGGAGACTCTAAAGATAGAGTACAATAAACCGGAAAAAGGCTATAAAACCTACACAGTAAGGTACTATGCTACAGGAGACACACTGATTATTACGGTCGACTTCTATGGCAACGTAGTGAGCAGAGAATATAGAAAGACTCCAGGAATTGCGGTACCGAAATATCTCACGAATTGCGCCACAGCATATGGCAACGTGGGTGAACAAAAAGAACCAGTAGAGAGCAATAGAGCTTGTGTTGATGTGGAATGGAAATGTGAGAGCGCCGTAGGGTCCATATCGGGCACGAAGTTCGAAGACAAAAACGTCAACAACGAATGGGATACAAACGAGCTGGGCCTCAGTGGCTGGACGATCGAGCTCAAAAAGGAAGGCGCAGAAGTTGCCATCACTACGACTGGCACAGATGGAGCATATTCGTTTACAGGCATCACACCGGGTAGCTACACAGTTGAGGAGGTCTCTCAGCCAGTCTGGTCTCAGACCTATCCAGTCGGCAATGTCTACACGGTAATCGTCTCTGACACGGGCGATGTCAGAGTCATGAAAGAGGGTGAGACAACAGTTGCATCGACTGAGGTGAACTTCGGCAACGTGCCTAGAGTCGATATTAGTGGCATTAAGTTCAATGATCTGAACGGCAACGGCGCCAAGGATCAGATTGAGCCTGGTCTATCAGGCTGGACAATTAAGCTCAAAAAGGGTGGCACAGAAGTCGACAGCGCTTTGACTGACACAGGTGGAGCATATTCGTTCACAGGCATCACACCGGGTAGCTACACAGTTGAAGAAGAACTGAGGTTGGGTTGGATTCAAACCGCGCCGATGGGCAATGTCTACACGGTAGTAGTCTCCGATACCGGCACGGTCACGGTGAAGAAGTCTGACTCTGGCCAGACCGAAGTTGCACCAACCGAAGTAGACTTCGGTAACCAGGGGACGGGCTCGGATGTATATGCTTTATCAGGTGTGAAATTCAACGATAGCGAGGGAGATGGATCTAAACAAGGTAACGAGTTACTTGGCGGTTGGACGATAAATCTGATGCAAGGCGACACTGTAGTCAAGACTGCGACCACATCCACCGATACAGCGACGCTTGGATCTTATAGAATTGCAGGCATTTCGCCTGGAACCTACACGCTGGCGGAGGGACCATCACCATCGTCAGGCTGGACTCAGACCTATCCGCCGCTCAATGTTTACATGGTAGAAGTCACTGATATCGGCCAGGTCACAGTGACTAAGTCTGACCAGACTGTGGTTCCATCAACTGATGCAGACTTCGGAAACAAGCTTAAGCAATCGCCCCTACAAGAGTCTCCTCTAAAGGTAACGAAGACGACTCCGGCCGTGACTTTAATTCCGAATATGGAGACCTCCTTCGCCATCACAGTGGAGAATATTGGAGAAACAGAAATCCATGATATCAGCATCGTTGACGAGCTAAGTCCAATGCTGGAATTTATTCCCTATGCACATTATGGAGATATCTTAATCCAGCACACTATCGTTGGCAGCAATCTGAACTTTGATCTGGGACCTCTCGGCTCTCTGCAACCAGGAGATTCCTGGACAATCACTTACAACGTTAAATTGCGGCCAGATGCTTGTAAAGCAGCTTCGAGCATAACCATCTTGCCTCCAATCACAGCTACTGGGGATACCAGTCTGAACGTCATGGCTGCAGGAAGCGACCCTGCCGACATACTGCAGATAATTGACGCTCTATCCAGGAATAAGACAAAGCTGGAAGCCAAGCTGAAAAGCATCAAGAAGCAGCGTGACGCATTCGATAAGGCCAACGCAACTCTGGAATCCGGCATAAAGAGCATTTCCGGGACGAACTACACACTGAGCAACTACACGAATTTTTCGACAGGGGAGACTTTAGACGAGGTGCTTAATGCCACAACAGTATTCCTCGTATTGTCTGAGTACACAAGGCCAGCCAAGTACGACATCTTGGTCACGACATACGGCACGAAAGGCGAGGTGCTCTCGGACTTCTATACCTTCTTGCCAACCAAGGAGACTCTAAAGATAGATTACAATAATCCGGAAAAAGGCTATAAAACCTACACCGTGAGGTACTATGCCACAGGAGACACCCTGATCCTGACGGTCGACCCCTATGGCAACGTAGTCAGCCGAGAGTACAGAAGGACTCCCGGATTGGCAGAGCCGGAATATCTCACGAATTGTGCCACCGCATATGGCAACGTGGGCGAACAAAATGAACCGGTAGTGAGCAACAGGGCCTGTGTTGATTTGGGGTGGAGCTGCCAGTCCCCTCAGCCATTGCTCGGCCTCAGAGTCTTCAAGGAGGCGGACCGGGAGATCGCTAAACCTGGCGACATTATCAAATACACGTACACGGTGGAGAACACCGGCACCATAGTGCTCAACTATTTGACCCTCAACGATGATAAGCTGGGCATTATAGTGCTCAACGATCCCGAACCATTGGATCCGGGTGAGTCGCGCACCTACTACGCTAGCTACATAGTGAAAACGGGAGACGGGCCGAAATTGGTGAATACAGTAGTTGCCACCGCATTAGATCCGGATGGAAACGAGGTTACGGCAAAGGCAATAGAAAACGTAAAGATTCTCACAGGTTGCGGCCTTACTAAGACTGCGTCGCCAAAATTTGCAAAGCCAGGGGACTATGTGACATATAACATTACATGGCGTGATATTATTGCAGGATATATGATTGTGGATGACTACCCAGGAGGCGTGTCTTTCGTATCTGCGTCCCCAACGCCCGTTGATGATGGCAAAAACAACAAATGGATAATAGCTGGGCAAGATTCGGGAACCATTATCATCTTGGTCCAGGTAGCGCAGGATATCGGCAACATCTCCTTTGACATGGGCCAGGGAGTGACGGGAACGGGATTTGTGAATGTGCACAACGACATCCGTACGGAGCCGGTTATCCTTACAAATAGAGCAAAAGTGGTGGATTTGAATGGAACGCAGGTAAATTGTGATGATGGTAAACCTTTGGCGGCCTCCACCGACGTCAACGTCGGCCCGCCCCAGACCTATGTCGCCCTCAAGGAGCACGGTAGCGGCGACTACGCCAGCGAGGACGTGATCAAGTATCGCAACTCCAATCACTCTATCGAGTGGACCAAGGGCCTGACTGCAACATATAAACCAACCAGCTTCTCCCTGCCCAATAATCGGGAGATCGATTACAAAACCAAGTGGATCGAGAAGGCCAAGTCCAAGAACTATGCCACGGGTGGCTCCACGAACGAGGAGTACACCTATGCCAACAGAATCGACCGGGAAGCCTACATGAAGCTGGACGAGAACGGCAGCACAATGAAGACTGAAACCGACTTCGAGGGCGTGGGCCACATTGGCCTCCTCAAAAAAGATGCTGATGCGAATAGAACGTGGAACGCCAGCACGGTCTTCGAGGCTCAGGAGGACTATGTGGGCAGCTTCAAGATCAACGAGCGGTTCGATGAATACGGCAGGAATGCTGAGTACGAGAAATCCGTGAACGGCACGGGCTATGTGTCTGCAAGCAGGGATCTAGGCAAAGCTCAGTCTTCTTACGAGTCGGGGACGGGCAATTACCGGAGTGAGGAGAAGATCAGTACGGTCGTCAACTACATCGCCAAGGACATCAACCTAACTCACTTGCCGACAAGCTACAATTACACGCCCACCTTCTCCACGTCCAGCAACTTGTTGTGGAATGAGGGCATGTGGTCCAAGACTCCCACCAGCCTGATAAGCGAGAGGTTTTCCTCAGCAGAGAACCTGGATCTGCAGTCAACCGCCCGAGGCCTAAACGAGATGGTAACCGAGGCCAGCGTGACCGGCCGGGCCGATTTCCGGACGATTTACAAGGACAATTCTCCAAATGGCACCGATGAGATCGATCAGGAGGATATGTATGTCGGAAAATTCGAGATCACGAGAAAGACATCCCTTGGCGGCGTGGCCAAGTACGACCGACCGCACCTCTCTTTGAGTAAGATCGCCAGGGTAGATCTGCTTAGCACAACCTTTACCGACTATCGGATCACAATCGAGAACAACGGCAACAAGGCTTTAGGGCCGGTCTATGTTAAGGACGTCTTCCCGACGGGAACCGAGTTCATCACCTCATCTCTGCGGCCGGCAGAGCTGACGACAAGCTACGCCAACTGGTCGCTGCCCTTTATGGGTATAGGCAGCAAGGTGATCATCGACCTGCAGCTGAACCTCACCGAGGAGCCGTCCAATCTGATCAACCGGGTAGAGGCGGCAGGCAAGTACGACGAAGGCTGGACAGTAGCCAGGAACTTCTCTACAGTCCGCCTGAACTGGCTGACCTGCTGTCCACCCCAGATCTCCGCCGCCAAGACCGCCAAGGTCGATGCTTTGGACCCGAAGGTGGTCTGGTACAGACTAGACCTTAAGAACCGGGAGAAATACACCATGGTCGCCTTCTTAATGGACCAGTTACCCCAGCCCATGACGCTCATTAACTCATCTCTGGAGCCTTCTGAGAACAGGTCCAACCTCATCACCTGGACTATCCTGGATCTGGCCCCGGGGGAGAGCAGAAACATAACCTACCGGGCAAGGGCCGAGAATGACGGCGTCTATGTTAACGTGGTCCATATCGAGGCATTCTCAGTGGACGGGCCGGATGCGGCAGCGGCCGATGTTGAGGCGCGGATCGATTTGGGTGCAGGTGGTGCATTGCCTTCGTCCATATCCTCCAACTGGCAGCCGCCGACATGCTTCGGCCTCAACTGCAGCGGGCAGATTTACAGCGAGGACTGGGTCCCCTGCTACACCTGCGGGACCGGGGAACCAGGGAACGCAGTGGTCCTGCCGCCCTGTGCCTCATGCATGAGCACTGGTGACGACAATCTGCCCTGAAAGATGGTCAAAGGCAGACGGAACAAAGTTTTAAAGCTGAATCCTGCCAAGGAAGACCACAGCCTTCAGTGGATGAATCGAACCTGGCGGCCATTTTCGGTTAGCTGGCCCACGGGCACGCGTGAGGGCGCGCGCATGCGGACGCGGGTCCGCTCGCCGGCGCAGGCCCGCGTGGCCAGGTGGGCTCGTCTCGACGGATTGCCAGCTCGCATGAATTAAGTGAAAAATTTAAATCTGTTTGCAGGATACAAATTCTCCCCTCCCTCTGAGTAATTATTTAACGTTCAAATGCACATTATCCAATATTCGGTGATTTAATGAATTTTGAACACGTCGCAGGAAAAGATAAAGGCAAGATCAGGCTCTTTGCCCTGAGCACTTGCATCTGGTGCAAGAAGACCCGAGAGCTCTTATCATCTATGGGCGTGGCCTTCGACTACATTTATGTGGACCTTTTAAAAGGAGAGGAGAGAGCTGAGGCCGTGGCCGAGGTTAAGAAATACAACCCAAGCCTCTCTTTTCCCACGCTCGTCATCGGCGAGAAATGCATTGTGGGCCTGAGAGAAAAAGAAATCAAGGAGGCTTTGGGCTGATGGCGCAGGATTTTGTGCAGCCCACGGGCGAGGAAGTGGACAAATTATGCTCTCGTCTGGATAAAGATGCCAGACAGGGTGGATATAATCTCAATCCCGATGCCGATTTTGTTAAAGGCCTGGTGAAAGGCCTTCTCATAAACGAGAGAAGATACGGCTACCGTTCCTGCCCCTGTCGCCTGGCTTCCGGCGACAAATCCGAGGACCTGGATCTCATATGCCCCTGCGACTACAGAGATGCAGACGTTACTGAATTTGGCGCCTGCTACTGTGCGCTTTATGTCTCCAAAGCCGTGCTGTTGGGCAAACAGGATCTGACTTCCATTCCTGAGAGAAGGCTGCCTTTAGAAGAGAGGGAGAAGCTGCAGCAAAAGCAAAAAGCATCTGCAGAGGCGCTGGGTTTTGATATCGCAAAGTTGGCACTCAAGCTTTCCATGCCCGTGTGGAGATGTACCGTCTGCGGCTACCTCTGCGCCAGAGAGGGGCCTCCGGAGGTCTGTCCCATCTGCAAGGTCGGCAAGGAGAGATTTGAGCGGTTTATTTAGCTTTTCTTTTTTCAAAATGAAGAAGGAATCGAGCCGGATGGATGATCTGAAACCCAGTTAGTTGATCATAAGGACGATCTATGGTCGGAAATAAAAAGGCTGAGCTGAAGGTTGCGGGCATGGTTTGCGCGGCCTGCACGCAGGTAATTGAAAAGGCCTTGCGCAATTTGGATGGAGTGGCTTCGGCTCAGGTCAACCTGGGAACGGAGACTGCATCGATAGAATACGATCCTGATAGGCTGCACCTTGATGATTTGGAAAAGGCGATAAGGGGCACGGGCTACGATGTGATCGATGAGAAGGTTGTGCTCAAGATAGGCGGCATGGTCTGCGCCATGTGCGTGGGAGCACTGGAAAATGCGCTCAGGAAACTGGACGGCATTGTGGAGGTGCGCGTGAACCTGGCGTCTGAGAAGGCCTACGTCACCTTCAATCCCCGCATGGTTGGCCTGGAAGATATGAAGAAGGCCGTTGTTGATACAGGCTATCAATTTCTGGGAATCGCCGGAGAGGAAGCCTTAGACGACCGGGAGAAAGAGGCACTTGCCAGGGACCTGGCAGACAAGAAGAAGCGCATCATCATCGGCTTTGCCACCAGCCTCTTTCTCATGGCTCTCATGTACCTGCCCGTGCACAAAATCGTCCCCATGCAGGTCGCCATGGCCGTCCCCAATTTCATGAGCCTATTCATGCTCATAGTATCGGCTCCTGTCTTTGTTTATGTGAGCTACCCCATCTTCCGGGCCGCACTGCGAGCGCTTGCCAACAGAAATCTGGATATGGACGTCATGTACGGCATGGGCATCGGCGTGGCCTATGGCTCCAGCATTCTTGGAACCTTTGCAGTTGTGCTTACCCCGGATTTCATGTTCTATGAGACGGCAGTCATGCTGGCCTCCTTTCTCACCCTGGGCCGTTATTTAGAGGCCAGGGCCAAAGGTCGCACCTCTGAGGCCATCAAAAAGCTGGTAGGTCTTCAGCCCAAAAGAGCCACCATTCTCAGGGATGGGCGGGAGATTGAGGTGTCCGTGGAAGAGGTGTTAGTGGGCGATTTGCTTCTGGTCAAGCCCGGCGAAAAGATTCCGGCTGACGGCGTAGTTACGGCGGGAGAAAGCTACGTAGATGAAGCCATGATCACAGGCGAGAGCGTTCCTGCATTCAAGGAGCCGGGCAGCCGGGTAGTGGGCGGCACTCTCAACAAGAACGGCTCTCTCAAGTTCTCAGCCACCCGCATAGGAAAAGACACCGTCCTGGCCCAGATCATCTCTCTTGTGGAGGAGGCGCAGGGATCAAGACCGGCCGTGCAGAGGATCGCCGACCGGGCTGTGGCCTATTTCATCCCCACCATCCTGGCCATCGCCGCAGCGTCATTTGTTTACTGGTATTTTGTAGCCCATAATACTCTGCTCTTCGCCCTCACGGCTCTGATATCCGTATTAGTAGTAGCCTGCCCTTGTGCTCTGGGCTTGGCCACTCCCACTGCCATCACAGTTGGCATTGGCAGGGGAGCGGAGCTGGGCATTCTCATCAAGAGCGGCGAAGCTTTGGAAGCCTCTGATAAGCTCAACGTCGTCGCTTTTGACAAGACCGGCACATTAACCGTGGGCAGACCGGATGTTACAGACATGGAGGCCTTCGGCGTGAGCGAAAAGGAGATGCTGCGCCTGGCAGCTTCCGCAGAGCGGCCTTCGGAACATCCCCTGGCGGATGCAGTCGTCCGCAAAGCCCATGAGCTGGGGCTCGATCCGGCCAATGCGGAAAAATTCGAGGCACGGCCCGGAAAAGGCGTGCTGGCCCAGGTGGAGGGAAGAAACGTTGTGGCCGGAAACAGGATGCTTTTCACGGATTTGGGCATCGAAATCACCCCCGAGCTGCTCGAAAAAGCATTGGGTTACGAGGGGCAGGGCAAGACTGCCATGCTCATCGCCCTGGACGGCCGGGCCTGCGCAGTTCTAGCCATCTCCGATCGGCTGAAGGCATCAGCCCAGGAGGCAGTATCGGATCTGCAGAGCATGAATCTGGCTGTGGTTATGATCACCGGCGATAATGCAAAAAGCGCAGCAGCGGTGGCAGGCATGCTGGGCATAAAAAATGTTCTATCTGAAGTTTTGCCGGAAGACAAATCCCGTGAGATCAAGAGACTGCAGCAGAGCGGCAGCCGGGTGGCCTTTGTGGGCGACGGCATAAATGATGCTCCGGCTCTGGCCCAGGCTGATGTAGGCATCGCCATAGGCAGCGGCACGGATGTCGCCATTGAGGCTGGCGAGATTGTGCTGATGAAAGACGACCTGCTGGCCGTCGTGGCGGCCATACAGCTCAGCCGCAAAGTGATCTCCAGGATTAAGCTGAACATATTCTGGGCCTTTGCCTACAACGTGGCCCTGGTTCCCGTGGCGGCGGGCGCGCTCTATCCGGCATTCGGCATAACCTTCCGTCCGGAGCTGGCGGGTCTGGCCATGGCCCTCAGCTCCGTGACAGTAATCTCCTTCTCGCTCCTGCTCAAAAAGTATATACCGCCGGCAATGCATAAGAAGAACTCAGGCAAGAAAATTGGAGGCTAAAAAATGGCAATAGATCCGATATGCAAGATGACCGTCGATGAGAAGACGGCCAAGCTCAAGAGCGAATACAAAGGCAAGATGTACTATTTCTGCGCGCCAGGCTGCAAGAAAGCCTTTGAGGACAATCCTGGCAAGTATCTGGAAAGCTAGTACAGCTGGGCCTAAATAAGCCCATTTTTAGGCGGTGAGCGCCTTTCCTTGGTAGGTCCATTTGAATGGTTTCGCCATTGTCTGGTTGAAGTACTCGATAAAGGCTAAAACCTTCGGTTTCAAGTCTTTAACCGAGGCAAATTTAATTTGGCCGCGAATAATCAAACTCCCTTCGGTCAAGTGGCGCGAAAACCTGATCCCCTCGCAAGAGCCTGACACCCGGCTGCGAATGCCCATGCCTCCGGATATCTTGAGTGGGCATAGAAGCGTTAAGCCCCCGGACCCCCAGCACACTTATTGCTCCGCCTGGCCTCGACCCCAGGCATTTCTACAATTTTCTACCCCGCGAGGCCCGCGCGCTCGCGCCAGTCGCAAGCTGTATCTCAGGAGAGCCTAACCTCGAATGAAATTATCCTGCTTTGAACCGAGTTTCCGGAATCTGCTTTATGAACGGCTTATTTGATAAGAGCAGCCATAAGGCGAGACAGATCAATCCGGTGAATATGTTCATTGCTCCCAGGACCAGGATAGTGTCGCTCCAGGGGTAGGAGATGATGGTCATGCCGATGCTGCCCAGGAATAGGCCAAAGCAGCTTATGAGGGCGGCAGCCGAGCCGGTGTCCTCCTCCTGCTGCTCTAACATCAGATTTGCCCCGGGTGTGCGCACACAACTGCACATGACCGTTGCCGGCAGAAGTGCCAGGGCGAATAAATGGGGGTTTCGTCCCCCCAGGAATGCGACGAGAATGCCGCTACAGGCGATGGTGGCAAAAGATGCCATGATGATCGACCGGCGGGAGAAGTGCCGGGCCAGTCGCAGATAAAGCACGGGTCCTGTGATCATTCCCAGGGCATTGAAGGCGAAATAGTAGCTGTAAGCCTGTTCGCTCAGGTGAAAGCCGTTGATGTAAATGTATGAGGATGATGCAATAAACGCCAGGCCGGAGACGCTCAAGAGTGAGAAGATCGTGAGCAGCGTGGCAAACCCCGGATTTTTTGCAACTGCCCACAACCTTCCCCAGGCCTGCCTTGCCGTTCCAGTATAGCGATTCTCCACCACCAGCGTCTCCTCTAAAGCCGCGGAAAGAGCCAGGACAAACAATCCTATGCCGCCTAAAATCAAAAACACGCCTCTCCAGGTTGTAAAACTGAGCAGGAACGCTCCCAAAACCGGGGCGGCCATGGGAGATATCAACACCATCGACTGGACCAATGCCAGAATAGTCTCTCTGTTTTTGCAATCATAAACATCCTTGATGATGGCCGTGGCCACGGAAAAAGCCCCGCTCCCTCCTATGGCCTGCAGTATCCGGAAGAAAATCAGGTAGTAGATGTTTTCTGAGCCCGCGCACAGGAAGCCGGCCAGGGAATAGATGGATAAACTGATGATCAGGACCGGTCGCCTGCCGTATTTATCGCTCTGCGGCCCCCAGAATAGGTTTCCCACGGCAAAGAAGACAAAAAACAGGATCAAGGTGAGATTGGTGAGATCGGACGATACCCCGAAATACTCGGCCATGCCGGGAAGAGCTGGAAGGTAAAGGTCGGTAGATAATGGAACGAAGGCGCTGAGAAATGCTATGAGTACGACAAGTCCTCTCTCGCCCAGATATTTTTGTCTCAATCCCCGCCCCAGCAGTTCTTTTTCTCCTCCAGCCTTTCCAGGAGATCGCACAGCTTGTTGGCGCTGGCGACAACCGTCTTCCTGCCGATGCGGTCTTCCGCAGCGGGCCGCACTGCAATGCCTCCGAAGTGTGCATCGTCTCCTACCACAATCATGCCGTGTATGTGCATCCAGGCGTGCATCGTTTCCAGTGTTTTCTCCTGGCCTCCATTTCTTGACCCGCCCACGCTGACGGCGCAGCCGACCTTATCTTTGAGACGAAGACCCTGCCGGCGTAGCGGTATGGTCCTGTCGAAGACTGCCTTAAGCTGAGCAGTTACGCTTCCAAAATAGACAGGCGAGGCGATGATTATGCCGTCTGCTCTCTCCAGTGAGCAAATGATTCTCGTCATATCGTCCTCTTTGGGACAGGATTTCCCTTTGCTGCAATCCCCGCAGTCACTGCAAAAATCTACATTCATTTCAGAAATGAGCAGCCTCTCCGTCTCAAAGCCCCTCTCTTTAGCCACTGCCAGGGCCTCATTTAGGAGGAACTCAGTATTGCCGGCCTTTCTGGGACTGCCGCATATGCCAACTACTATCACCTTTTGCTACCTCCTTTAAAGGACCCGGCAAAAGAAGATGTTCTTTTCATATTCCATGCAATCTTTCTTTTCTGTATTATAGATCTACCTGTCACGATTGAATATCAATTGATATGGGCAGAGAGAGGCGGTACCGGCTTGTGGCAGGTTTCGGGTTTACCACATATTTTTATGCTATGAGATCAAAACTTAAGGATATAGGTCTATGCCATGAGGGTCGAAAATATGCTCAGACAACGGATTTTTCCGGCCTTGGTCGCCATCGTCATGATGCTTTGTCTATCCGGGGTTGGGGTTGAATGGCAATATGTGGACCACTTCAGCCCGGATCCTCAGAACGCCCAGCCATCTTTATCGTCCGCTCCGTCAGCATCAGATGCCAATGGCAAAGCGCCGTCTACTGATAGCTCATCCGCGACTGATGGCAGTCTGTGGAACTGGGGAGGATCTCCAAGGGGGTTTTCTGTCACCAATGGCACGCTCAAATATCCGGATGACTACTATACGCCTCATTTTAACCTCGGATATAATAAAAGTGTGCCTTCTTACGGGCAGAATAAGCTTCAGAATTTGAGCCAATACTCCACGGGATTTGCCACTGGATATACCACAGGATATTATCCCGGATATAATATCAATAGCCTCCTTTCTGATGGGAAGTCCAGCTACGATCCCTGGAATAACTATCCCGGATATGATCCGAATTATCCATCCGGATACACCGGCTCATGAGGCCCGGCCGGTTTTGCCTGCTTTTTCATCCGGGTGCCGCTTGTCAATGGTCCGGCAAGCTTTTGGCTTCGCGGATAAAATAGCATCGCATATCGTATTTCTCCTCCGTCGAGCCTGAAGGATTTGCATAAAGGTCATTTTTCAGAGCAAAGTTAATATCTAATACACAAATTTTATTATGGGATTATAGATGAATGTAGAGATCACATTGCTCCTGGACCAGGATGTCTATACTCAAAAGGGCATCTTTGTGGGCAGAGTGGAAGACGCTGTCCTTGACCCCGAGAACGGCGTGGTGAGCGGCCTGGCTCTGGGAGACGTGAACCGGGAGCTTTTTGATCAGAAGGGCAAGGGGATCGTAATACCCTATCGCTGGGTTACCGCAGTGGGCGATATCATCATCATCCGGCACCTGACTCGAAATGCAAAGGATCAGCGCAAAGTCGACTAGCTGGGAGATCTATTCCGGCCTACGTGTTCGCGCGCCACTGGTAGTAAGAGCGGACGGAAGGGGCTTCAAAAAGGTACTGGAAGAGAGCATTAAGCCCTACGACATCGATTTTGCCAGGTCGATGGCAGGTGCTGTAGAGAGCTTTTTTTTGGATTTTGGGCCCACTCCAGTCTTGGCCTTCACATTCTCGGATGAGATCAGCCTTGTCTTTCTTGGTGCACCCTTTAGTGGAAGAGTGGAAAAGATCGATTCTCTGATCGCGGGCTTTCTCTCTTCAGCCCTATCCCTGGACCTTCGCAGGCTTGTTTCCATGGATTGCCGGACGATCCCACTATGTCAGGCGGAGATATACAGCTACCTTGTGGAACGCCAGGATGAGACCTGGAGAA
This sequence comes from Methanothrix sp., assembly GCA_049663825.1. Classification (GTDB taxonomy): domain Archaea; phylum Halobacteriota; class Methanosarcinia; order Methanotrichales; family Methanotrichaceae; genus Methanothrix. The sequence goes on from JBATEC010000031.1 coordinate 14,705, forward strand.
ATCATATCTTTTCTTACGGCTTTTACATGTTGCGAGAGGAGGGGCTCAATGGTACTGCGGCCATGGAGAAGCTGCGCGGGTTAAGTGAGCCGGAGATTCACGAGCTTGTCTTCCAGAAGGGCATTAATCTGGCCAAGACCCCTGCCTGGGAGAGGCGAGGCGTAATGGTCTACCGCAAAGAAGGACGGGTGGCTGTCGATTGGGATATTCCGCTCTTCTCATCAAATGAGGGGAAAGCTCTCTTGGGGGAGTTAATCGGTTTTACCGGGTCGGAATCAAAAAGGTAATTTCATCTATCGCTTTGGGAGAGAATCGTGAAGTATTTCTTGATTATATCCTTGTTCTCGGGTGGAAGGCTCTCGATATAGAGTTCAGATGAAACTGCTGCTGCTTCACCAGTCTGTGATTGCTGGAAGACACGTTCCACGGGTTGAGTGTTTCGGGCTATAGACCCGGCGCCTATTCCCGGATAAAGCATAATTTCCATCTTGTTCTCATTTAAGACAGCCAGAGAAGGATTGCCGAAGAGGTTTCCTGTGAGGTTTATTTCCTGGCTTGTGCTTTGCGCCGGTTTTTCATTCTCGAAAGCAGATAAGGCTTTGTCCCTCAGATCGGCGAGAGACTGGAAGTCCGACGGATTGACAATTTCGCTCTGGGCTAAGAGAATGGCAGCGCCTGATATGATTACGATGGCTAACGCTCTGCTGCTTATCTGTCGTGAATTGAGGATCTCAGAGGCCTTGATTTTATTTAGGCTTGCGTTGGTCTCTTTGGCCAGGTTTTGCATGGGCAGAGAATCAATGTCGCGATTATCATAGGCGGTGCGGGCTTTCTCGGAAAGCTGTGGCCCCAAGAGCGGAAAGATATCGGCCTTTTTCCGCCTTTTGATAAGCGTGGCCCCGGTCAGGCCGAGGATTATGGAGATAACAGCGGGTGATGTCGCGAGGAGTGGGAAGTCCTGATAATAGAAGCTCATAAAGCCGGGAAGGCCGATAATCTCTGTCAGGGCGTAGACGGCGAGGGACAGAATTGCGGCGTTCATTGCCCACACTGTTCTTTCAAAGCGGTGGTATGCTCTCGTCAGCCTGCTGAGTGGCTGGAGAAATTCATAGGAACCTTTCACAATATTTATTCGGATGGTACCAATAAATAGTTTTTGCAATGAATGCTGAAAAGAGTTTATATTATCCAAGATATCTACTCATAGATCGGCTCCGGGCCTGAAAGACGTGGTCGTAGTACCACCAGTTGGGAGACACAGAAGTCCTGAAAGGAGATTGAGCCCTGCAGGAATACAAGTTACTACTAAGATGGAAAAATGGCTGTCATCGATGGATTAAAGGGAAAGCTCCTGGTGGTTCTGGTAGCTTTTGCTCTGCTACCTACGGTAATTCTAGGGATCATATCTTTAGTGGAGATGAACCAGGCATCATTGGATGTTCAAAGCAATATCATCGGCCTCAGCACATCCTTGAACCGCTCTGCTCTGGCCGTCGGTAAAGGCGATGCCGATCAGGTGCAACTCGCTATTGCGAAGGCCCGTCAGTATGACGAGTTTTTCGGGCGCGTTGCTTCTGAGAATGAACTTGTCGCCAGCTATGCGGCCACCGGCTATGCAAATGAGAGCTGTACCCCGTCTGGAATATGGATTGCGCCAACTGGTTCAGATCAGACAACTTCTGTGAGAAGAGATGCTACAGTAAGATCTCTTTGTGCCCCTTCCAGGATTATGCAAGAGCTTCACAAAGCCAAATCGTCATCGTTCCTATCCTTTATCGGTACCGAGGATGGAGTGCTGGCTGTATGGCCTTACAGCAATAAGACCCTCAGCAATACGGCGCCCTTCGGCTACAAGGACATGCCTTATTATTCTCAGGCCAGGCAGAAGAAGAAAACCATCTGGACTGCGCCCTATGTGGACGGTAAGGGAAATTATGCAATTACGGTTGCCACTCCCTTCTTCCGGGGAGATGAGTTTGCAGGCATTGCGGGAATGGATGTATCTCTGTATCCGATCTACAACGACCTGTCATCCATGAGGGGACGAGGATATCCTTTTATTGTGGACGTGTCGGGCCTGATAATATACCGGCCAGAGAATAAGCCTGAAGGTGGTCTGAATGAGATCTTTGAGGTGGATAACATCTTTGAATCCACCAGCTCTGAGGTCAGGGCTTTGGGGAAGGGCATTTCGAAAGAAAGCGCCGGTTCTATTTTGGTAGGTCTTGGAAATGCGGACGGATATGTAGCGTTCTCGCGCATAGATGCGCTTGGATGGGTCTTATGTATTGCCTACCCGGCTGAAGAGATGAGCCTGCCGGCGCGATACATAGATTCCGGTATCAAGGATGTTGCCAAGAGTGCAACTGCAGGCCTAAATGATGCATCGCGAAAAGTTCGGGATTATGCCCTGATCATCTTTGTCCTCACCGTTTTTTCCGTGCTGGGGGCGGCATGGTGGCTGGGCCGCAGGATCGACGACCAAATAGGTTCTCTTGTCGGCGCGGCTGAGAAAATTTCGCGTGGCGAATTTGATGTCCGGGCGGATACCTCTGGCGAGCTGTCTGCTTTAGCAGTTTCATTCAATAAAATGGCGCAGGGTCTCAAGCGATACACGGCGGGGTTGGAAGGGGACGCAGTTTTACGGGGCGGCTCTGGCAAGGAGATGGCCTTTCTGGAAGGAGTAAAGCGTAACCTGGTTCCGGCAAATGTGCCCCAGGAAGAAGGATATGATATCCAGACGCTCTACTGGCCATCGGAGGTGAGTAGTTTTGATCTTTATGATATTACCCGAGCTGGTGATAAAATTGCCTTCGCCATGGCGGGTGTAGGCGGGGATGGTGTCCAGGCAGCTATGCTTGCCATCATGTCGCGAACGCTCATTCGCGCCTCATCTGATAAACTGGATCCGGCAAAGGCTATCAGCGACCTGAATTCGCAGATAAATCAGCATGGTCATGGAACTAATCTGGCATGCTTTTATGCTCTATTAGATCCCGTAAACCACACTTTAGAGTATGTGAATGCCGGCTTTAATCCGCCCTTCATTGTCGATCCCGGTGGAATGGTGGATACTTTGGGTGGTGGCGGCATTGCTCTTGGTATGCTGGATAGAATGGAGCCGGAAAAGACGCTCATACCCATCCAGCCGGGCGATGTCATGGTCATGTATTCCAATGGCGTGATCGAGCTCGAGAACGGCTTTAATGAGCAATTCGGGATAGAGCGGCTGATAAATCTGGTAATAAACAATAGAGATCTCCCCGCATCAGAGATACTGGGTCGTGTACTTTCTTAACTGAAAAATTTTAATACTACCTCATCAATTAATAAGTTGGGGTAGCGATGGATTCGAATCTTGATGTTTCACGATTTTGGTGCTGGCAGAAGGATTGTCCAGACT
>JBATEC010000032.1:0-9184 GCA_049663825.1 Methanothrix sp.
TATCTGCATCGTAAATAATAATGGAGCTATCCTTAAGACGTCCCGTATGCTTCTCGACAGTCTCCTGGTTAAGAGCTATCAGTACATCGATCTGGTCCATGTGAGCGGCAATTTTTTGTCTTGAAGCTCGGACTAATGAGAAATTATGCCCGCCTCTTATGAGGGACGGGTAGTCGTAGTACATGTAAATATGATAGCCAAGACGGCCAAATAGGCGAGATAGAGTGATGCCTGCCTCATTTATGCCGTCACCGGCTATGCCACCGATTAGTGTAGAAAAATTATCCATCTTAATCTCCTAAATGGATTTATTCAAGTCATATAATTGTGGCTTACAGTATTTAAAAACTATGCAGCAATCCTGTTGCGATCTAAACACGTAACTAAGGCTATTGTTCGTCCCCCATAGTTCTTGTTATCCATATGGCAACCATTTATGCCAGTTTTGATCCTTCCCGGCGAATGGTGCGAATGGCCTCGAAACCGTCCATCTCCGGCATGTGACCGTCCATCAGCACCAGGTCATAGGGAACGGTCTGGAGCACATTGACTGCCTCCAGGCCATTGGCCACAGCATCTGCCTGGTAGCCTTATGTTTCTCAGCATGGCCAGTGCCACTTTCTGGTTTACGGGATTATCCTCTGCCAGCGTGCGGTCAGTGATGTCCATGATTATCACAAATAATAGTTTATGTTGATACATCTTTCGGAAGATCTGTCGGATGCGTCCTGGCTTTCCATCTGCGTTGGCGTTGCTGGAATAAAGCGCAGTTATGATCGTTATGTCCTCTTAATTACTACTTTAACTTGTAGGATTGCGAAGGGCTGAGTGGAAAAGTCCTGATTACTTTCGCTCTGCGCTCAATAGATCTAAATATAACGTTTGCATACAGATATTTAAATGTCAATCCATCAGATTTGAGGTACATAAAATGAGGAGACTGGCGAGTATATTTCTTGCATCTGTCGCAGCGGTCTTATTAGCTCTGGTCGCAACTTCTGCCGGCAGTATCTGCGACAATGCTCCCTGTGAAGACGTCATCAATGTCTTAGCTGGAGAGAATTTTACCATCGAGTTGCCATCCAATGCTGGTTCAACGGGCTTTGAATGGTGGACTTGGTTCGATACCGAGTACCTGGGTCTTGTGGCCTCGTCCGAACAGTCCGGCAACGCAAAGTCGGGAATGGTTGGTGTGCCCGGCAAAAAGCTCTTTGAATTCAGTGCTAAAAAGCAGGGCAGCACGGATGTTATAATGCTCTTGCTACAGCCCTGGGAGAATAGCACCGTGGAAGAGAGAAAGATATTCCCCGTCAACATTTCCTAGATTAAATGCCAACCTTGCGACTTCTCTCCTGGAATGTGAACGGTCTGAGAGCCATTTACAAAAAGGGCTTCGTAGATTGGCTCAGAGGAGATATGCCTGATGTGCTCTGCCTGCAGGAGACAAAGGTGGCAGCAGATCAGATCCCTGCTGAGTTAAAATGCATTCCTGGCTATTTTTCCTGCTTCGGCTCCGGCGAGAGAAAAGGGAGGGACGGAGTGGCTCTTTTCTCCAAGACCAAGCCCCTGAGCGTAAAATACACACTGGGAATTGAGGGCTTTGACGACGAACATCGAGCTATCGTGGCCGATTATGGACAATTCGTGCTCTTCAACGTCTACTTTCCCAACGGCAAAGCCTCCAGGGAGCGGCTGGAGTATAAGCTGAAGTTCTATGATCTTTTTTTAGAGCATATCGACAGGCTCAAGTCCGAAGGCAAGCGGATTGTGATCTGTGGAGACGTCAATACTGCCCACGAGGAGATCGATCTGGCGCGGCCCAAGGCCAACGAGAAGATTTCAGGATTCTTGCCGGAAGAGAGGGCCTGGATGGACCGGCTGGTAGCAAGGGGCTTTTTTGACACATTTCGTATCTTTCATGCGGAGGGCGAGAACTATTCCTGGTGGGATCTGAAGACAAGGGCTCGCGAGAGAAACGTGGGCTGGAGGATCGACTATTTCTTCGTGAGTGAAAATTTGCAAGGTGCCGTCTCGTCGGCGTTTATCCTCAAAGATGTCACAGGTGCTGATCACTGTCCGGTGGGCATAGAGCTCGAGATAAACTCAAGCGCTGGGGACTTTGGTTCGTAGGAAAAAGGTTTTATCAGTAATTGAGCAAGGGTAAATAATATGAGGCTGGCCTGGCCACCGCCCTGGCATCTAATTGCGTCTGTATTGATATCGGTTATAGCTCTGGCATTGGTTCATTTGTCGCCCTCATCTCTACAGGGTACCTTATCGCTCCCTGCCCTTATTTTCGTGTTCCTTATCCCCGGTTATCTTGCCGCACTATCGCTATTTCCCGGCAAAAGCGACCTTAGTGGATACAGGCGTGCATTTCTCTGCCTTGCCTCTTCTGCAATGCTAGCCGGGCTATTCAGCTTCATTCTGGCGGCTACACCCCGAGGACTGCAGAGCGCGTCTTTAGCCACAACTCTCTCTCTTTTAGCCATATTACTGGCGGCGGTGGCCTATGGCCGCTGGTCGAATCTGCCCCGCAAGAGGAGATTTCTTATTTTGCCAAAGAGGGGGCTAGGATCGACGCGGGCCTTTCCCAGCATTCCCTGGGCAAGCATCCCGAGAAGGCGTGCGGTTCTGGCTATCATCCTGTTGGCAGCCTGTCTTATCGCGGCCCTGGCTTTTGCCTTTGGTCCATATCAGTTTACTTCCGATGAGCCGTTTACAAAGCTTGAGGTCACCTGGCCCGAGGAAGCATTAGGCACTCCATCTCCATCATTAGAGGAAGGAAAAGAACTATTTGCTCTGGCCAGGGTAATAAATCACGAAAAAAGGCAGATGAATTATACCTTAAAGCTGATATTCAGGAATTCCGTTTTATTTAGCAGAGACCTGATTCTAGGTGGGGATGAGAGCTGGCAGGATCAGATAAGCTTCATGCTGACTGGCCGGGCAAAATCTCCGGGGCCGGAAGCTCTTGATCTCCTTCTCTATAAAGAGGGTGAATTAACTTCCCCATACAAAGAAGAACGCCTCTGGGTCAATTTATCTCAAACTAATTCTTCCAAATCAAGCAGCCAAACCCAATCCGTAGACTCCAGAGATATGTATATTAATTCTACCGGATTAAATGTCACAAAAAACAATTCACCAGTAATTCTTGAAGATCAGAGCAAGGTAACCGTTCTCAGCGAGGGAAGTGCTGGCATGGGTGGTGGCATGGGAGGCAGCAGTTCATCGGGCAGTAGTCAAACTGAAGAAAAAAAGCCTGCTTCTCAGAAGGCCTTGCCGCCTGAAAAAACTGCAAGTTCTACTCAGGCTGCGACCAATACCGTCAGCAAAGTGCAGAGCAATGCATCAGTTGCCGGAAAAAATGCTTCGAGCTTAAGCCTCAATTCGAGCAAAGAGAATCCGACTGAGAAAGACAATCTGTCAATTAATCGAACCGGCACGCAAGAGATTGTGCCTGCAGCAAAGATCGCACCACCGTCATCCTCTACAGTTGCGGCAAATGAAACGAAAGCTGCTTCTTCATCTGTAGAATCTAACGTTAATGGCAATGCCGAAAACAGTACAGGAAACATCTCAGAAACGATCGCCCCAACCAAAGATAGCTCATCCAGTGAATCCGACCTATCTCGCGCTATAAGCCAAAACGAAATAGAGCTTGATAAGTCTCAAGAGCAAGAAATTGCCAATTCCAATCGGCTCCCTGTCCTGAAGGCGCTGGTGCCTGACAGAGCCAGTCCCCAGCAACAGGGAGCTGCAATCTTCTGGAAGGCTGAGGCGACTGATGAAGAGGGCGATAAAATCCTTTACAGATTTTTCCTGGATGGCCAGGAAGTGAGGAAATGGTCCAAAATCAATAGCTGGAGCTGGCTATCTCAAGGCATGCCAGCAGGAGACTATCAGATAACTGTTCTGGCAATAGATAGCAAGCATGCCTCTTTGGATTCATTTGATAGCATTATAAATACGAGCTTCACTTTAAGCCGCCCCAATCAGGCACCCGTTTTGCAGGAGCTCAAACCGAACAGTCTCAGTCCTCAGGGCAGGGGAAGTATTATCACCTGGACGGCCAGCGCCAACGATCCGGATAATGATAAGATTTACTATAAGTTTATGAAGGACGACGTGGATATGACCGGCTGGTCGGCGTCTAATTCATGGGTCTGGGATACCTCTGCAGAAAAGCCTGGAGACTATAAGATTTCCGTCCTGGCTAGAGACGGGCTGCATTCATCAAAAGATTCATTCGACAGCTCCATGGATGGCACATTTGCCCTGACACTGCCCAATGGTATCCCTGAAGTTGCAACGCTAAAAGCGGATCGGTTCAGTCCTCAGGCCATAGGCAGCGTCATAACCTGGACTGCGATTGTCGCTGACCCAGATGGAGACGCCGTCTCCTACAAATTCCTTGCTAATGACAAAGTAGTTAGGGAATGGTCGTCGTCAAATTCCTGGATCTGGGATACATCTTCCGCCGCGCCCGGCGAGTATAGGATTAAAGTCCTGGCCAGGGACGGCAGGCATGCACCAGAGGATTCATTTGACAGCTTCAAAGACGCGGTCATCACTATTACTGCGGTCGACTCAAATCAGCCGCCTGTTTTAAGGGCCCTTTTGCCAGATATCCCAAGTCCGGCGGTCCAGGGCGTGACGGTGATCTGGAAGGCAGAGGCCCAGGATCCGGATGGTGATAAAATCCTCTACAAATTCCAGCTCAATGGCCGGGATATGGGCAGATGGTCCGAGTCAGCCAGCTGGAAATGGTCCACTCGGGAGCTGGCTCCAGGAGACTATAAAATCCGGATTTTGGTCAGAGACGGCAAGCATGCCTCCGAGGATTCCTTCGACCACTCTAGGGATGCGGTTTTCTCTCTTGTCTCCGAGATAGATCAGCAGATAGACCAGTTGATGAAAAAAAGGTCAGATGATACTTCCCAGCACGAAAACCTTTCGTCTGAGGACATCCAGGTAGCTTCAGTTAATGGCACAAACACCAACGCGGTTCTGGGAAAAGGTAGCAGCACAGCCGGACAGGAAAAGGCAGCCACACCTCGAAAGCTGGGCGGCTAGGCTGCAAGAAATTTAGCCTCAAGGGGCTCGCCTCCTAGGTTCAGCAGCCCGGTTTTCCCCGGCAAGAAGGCTCGGAGCATGCAATAGGAAATACAGGATGTGACGAAATTCAGGCGACTTTTTTTCGCTAAGTAGTTGACGCAAAATAAAATACACAAGTTTATATTGCAGAACGTTGTCTATTATAATTATAGAAGACAACGTAAATTATAAACCTTTTTTAAAAGCTATGTGATCCCGTCCAAGCAAGGCGATTTGCAGCAGCTAAAAGCACTTGAGATTGGTTGGGGTGGTATCTCAAAAGTCTCAAATTTAACGGGATTAGCCCGAAAGACCATCGATAAAGGCATTCAAGAGCTTGAGAGCGAAGATGAATTGAAGCCGCCGGATAGGCTCCGTAAGCCAGGTGGCGGGCGGAAGAAAGCCGAAAACAAGGACCCAACTCTAATAGAGCCATCTCGAAGATATCATGATGTGAGTCACGATACAGTGAGACGCCTCCTGAAAGAAGATAACTATTCGCTTCAAGCCAATAAAAAACATTAGAAGGCAAATCAGTTCCGGAGAGATAGTCAATTTCGCTATATCAATATGCAGGCAGCCAAATCTATAGACGAGGGCGATCCTGTCATCTCCGTAGACGCGAAGAAAAAAGAGTGCATTGGTGATTTTAAGAACTCGGGTAGGACTTGGAGACAAATATTTGCTTATCTGTGCTGATGGCGTGGGAAGCAATGGAAGTCGAAACAGAAGCTGGAAATTCTTTTTCCAGGACTTGGCGGACTAAATTGGAATAGCAATAACCGTCTGTCATTTTCCGCCAGGGACAAGCAAATGGAATAAGATTGAGCATTGCATGTTCTCATTCATAACCAAGACAAAGAAAGGAATTAGAGTACAGGCTCGTTTAGACGAAAGAGACTATGAAACTGGGAAGAAGATCTCGGATGAAAATCTGGCACAATTAAAAATTATTTTACAAGAAGTATATCTATCGCAGAATTATTCTATTGAACCGCGTACAAACTCAAAAACATCGAGAATTATTAAGTAAATTATTTTCCGTCAACTCCCAAGTCCTCGCAGTACCCATGTAGTAAAAGAATCCGTATTATATATCTATTTAATTTTAGAGTTGGCATTTATGAAAATCAGCACAAGAAATATCCTGAAAGGAAATGTGAAGAGCATAGTCAATGGTCCCGTGAGCACAGAAGTAACCGTTCAGCTCTCGGACGGCGAGGAAATAGTCTCTGTTATCACTCGAGCCTCGGCGCAAAACCTGGGGCTGAAAGAAGGAATGGAGGTTTTCGCAGTAATAAAAGCCAGCCATGTGATGATTGCGACCGATTGAAGCTTGGATTTGCAGCACTGGCCTTGATGACCGGCAAAAAAGTATCTCCATCCCCTGCCCGGCAGGAGATGGCAACCACTGGTTTATGCTGGTGTCGATTTTCCCGGTTTTCGGTTGGTTTTACTCCCCATGATCAAAAATCCAATGGTGTGGTTGTGGTCCATTCATAGGAGTAGTAAGTGTGGCCGGTGGGAGGATATGTGTAGGTTATAGGGCTGTCCCAGTAGGGATACGGATACGGATTTGGATCGGGGCTTGGGTTCGGATTGACCCAGTAACTGCTGGGTCCGGAGACGTAAATATAGGCATAGTTGCTCCAGCCGCCGCAATAATACTGGAGGATGTGCCAGCCCGGAGTATCGGCAAAGAACCATCTCTTGAACCAGCCCGGGTAATTGACAAATCCTGCATAATTAGTATCGAGCATGCCGCTCGGGTACCACTCATAAAACCAAATATTGCCATTTCCCGAGGTCTTCATCCATAAAGGCAAGTTGGCATAAAGGTTGCAGCTTGCTATGGTTCGTGGTGCATAGGAGATATAGAGGCTATTGAACGCAGAGCTTCCGGGCGGAACTATCATTTTATTGTAGACCGGATTGGTCGCGGTGGCCTTTAATCCCATAGGCGCGGAGGCATAGGCGGCATCCTGGCTCGCGCTCATCAGAGTTTGTGTACTCTCCTGCGCGCTTGGGGCCTGCTGAGATGTGGAAACGTCCGTTGGCACTTGCAGACCCAGCGATTCAGCACTGCTGGGTGTGGTGGGTGTGGGTGCGCCGCCCGTTGCGGTGGTCGAATAGGGGTTCATCTGTCCAAATACATTGGTGCATAGCAGCATCATTAATGCTATTATTATCACAGTCCATTTCATCTGAGGACACCTCGACAAATAATTGGCCTTTTGAATGTAAATATGTTCCCGTGCTGGCCGGGAAAAAATGACAGGGAAACACTTTCGCTCCGCGTGGGTTACGCTTTTATTTGATTTTGTCAGATCGTCTCAATTGTGATCAAAGGCAAGGAAGCCTATTTAAAAAAATTGACGGCCAATATGTGTCTCCCATCGCAGGAAGTGGGCACAGAGCTTGATGGCAGCACTCCCCCTTCCGTCTTCATTGGGAGCTGGAACTACCCGAAGGTTTATGCCGGTCCCATGATTGCGCCTCTGCACGGAGACACCATCATCATGGACCGGCCCGAGTCGTGGATACCGGAAAAAAAGACCCAGGAGGAGATCATAAGATACCGGCTAAACCTGATCAGAGGCAAGAGATCCGTCAGAGTTACACAGCTGCAAGATCGCTACATAGACAAACTGCGGGACATTTCCCTCTCAGCTTCCTCCATTGAGAGCGAAGTGCAGTTTTCCCAAGCTCCTAAAGGCATGTCCTTTAGTGATGAGCATACTCCTTTCGGCCCGAGTGCGCCTCTGGACAGGCTGGAAATCTGCAATTCCCGGTGGGATCAGAATTTAGAGAAAGTGTATTACGACGGCGATCTGCTGGCCGCGGACGCTGTTGTTGATCTGCACCGGAAGGGCATGCCTTTCTCCAGCATTCAGAAGGCATTTTCTATGGGAACCATGGGCATCCGGAAGAGACGACGCCTGGTTCCCACGCGCTGGTCCATCACCGCCTGCGACAGCACCCTGGCCAACCGGCTCTTGCAGAAGGTCAGAGTGTATGACCCCATCGATTGCTGCCAGGTGAGGGAGTTTTCCAGCCTCAACAATTATTATGCCGTCCTTCTCTTGCCAACCGTTTGGCAGTATGAGTGGATGGAGGCCTTCCTGCGCATTCTTGGCAATGAAGAGATGATATTCTCCGACTATGAGAAAAATGGGGGCAAGAAGGGCTATTCCAGAGTGGGTGGATGCTACTATTCCTGTAAAATGGCTGTCTTGGAGGCTTTAGCACGTGAGAAAAAACAGGCAGGTGCGATCATCTTGCGGGAGGCTTATTCCGGATATGTGCCGTTAGGCGTCTTCAATGTGAGGGAGAATGTGAGAAATGCCATGCAAGAGACGGCTATGCCCTTCGAGGATATGAAGAGCGCTTTGTGGTATATTTGCAGCAGGCTGCAGCTGCCTTTAAAGAAATTCATCCTGCAAAGCGACCTGCTTAAGGAGCAGCTTAAGAGCCGGCAGACTACATTGAGTTCGTTCTCTTGATCTCATCGAAAATGAGCTTATAAAGGGGGAAAATTAGATATAAATAAAACTCCTTAATCTAGTGGGAGTGAAATGTGTGTATAAAGAAATGAGACTAGACAGGCGTTGCGTGTCTTCTATTATATTTATTTTCAGTGCTTTATTATTAACAAGCTGTGCTTCAGCCCAGTGCGGGGATTGTGATGATAATAATCCCTGCACCATGGACCAATGCGACGGAATGAACTGTCAGCATACGCCCCAAAGCTGCGAGGGTGCAAATTCATCTGCAGGTGAGCGGTTTGGAAAAGTTGCTGATATCAACACCGGCGGGACTGGGGGTTCGACACAAAACCAGCAAGAACCTTCTGTATTAAAGGAAGCTGTCAATATGCCTGCAAGCTGCGATGATAACAATCCGTGTACCATAGATTCTTACGGAGCTAACGGCTGCGTTCACGATCCAGTTAATTGCGATGACGGCAGTCCATGCACCACGGATTCTTACGGAGCTAACGGCTGCGTTCACGATCCAGTTAATTGCGATGACGGCAGTCCATGCACCACGGATTCTTGCGGAGCTAACGGCTGCGTTCACGATC
>JBATEC010000033.1:0-3650 GCA_049663825.1 Methanothrix sp.
ATTTAAATGGAAGTACAAAATGGATAAAATGGCGGGAGGGATTGTTGTTGATATGGATGGTGGGGTATTGGTATGTTAATTTGGAACTGTAACACTAGGTTTCGGAAATTTCGGACAGCACCGTCTCTGCCAGCCTGGCCACCGCATAGGCCGGGAACACGTCGGATATCCTGGCCCCGTACCTCTGCGATAATCTCAGGCACTCCAGCCCCAGGAATGCCGCAGACTCCGCGATCAGCTCCTCGCCGATCCCCGCTGCCGCCACGCGTGTCAGGCCGTATTTTTCTACCTGCCTCTCCATGGCCGCGACGAGAATACTCTTCTGCCTCTCGCAAGCCTGATCGGCTATGGCCAAAGCCGCAGCTTCGCCGATCTCTTCCAGGTCGGCGCACACAGAGCGTGCCAGCCGGCGTAGAGATGCGTCGAGGTCTTTTCCCGCTCCGTCGGGTGTTTCGCAGACATAGCGCTCCTCTGAGATCCGGCCCAAGGCCAGGTGGGCATCGGCCATGATGGCGAAAAACTCAGGCGCAAGCGGCACATTCTGTCCTTTGATGCGTGCCGCGGGCAGCATGGCATCCAGCCGCGTTCTTAGCAGGCCCATGTAGACTAGATCCCCCGCCGCCAGGCGCAAAAAGTCCGTCTTCGCTGCAAGCGCCCCTCCGCGAATGGGGATGAGGTCAGTGGTAGTGCTTCCCATGTCAACAAATAGGCAGTCTCCTACCTCGCGTGCCAGAAAGGCCGCGGAGGCAGCCCAGTTGGCTGCGGCCAATTCCAGGAGATCGGTCCAGGAAAATCCCCCCGTGCCCCAAAAATAGACCGGGCAGGAGAAAGCCCGCTTCACTGCTGCAGTAAGGCTTGAAATGCCTTCTCGCTTAGTGGAGAAGCAGTCGGCCAGCTCGCCCGTGATGACGACTGCCACTGCCTGCGGCTGGTGCGCCGCAAAGCGGCCCAGCACCTCGTCCAGGGGTGCATGCTTCCAGAGAGGCAGGTAGACGCTTTCCGCTAATAGTCCGTCCGAGCTTGCAGCTTTGGTGTTGGCACCACCGATATCCAGACCCAGGATCATTGGCTGGCTTGAGACCTTTCGAACCATAAAAGCTTTAGGTCGGAAGGTATCTTTAAGCCACCAACTTTCGGAGATCATGATCATGGCTGCCAAAGAGAAGTATGCTGAGCCCACTTATCTGGAATGTGGATTCGGAGAGCTGGAGTATAAGGTCATAAAATCGGAGATATGCTGTCGCTGCGGCACCTGCGAAGCCTTCTGCCCCAGAATTGAGCATGTGGAGAACAAACCCGCTCTGGTAAATTACGATCCGCTCTGCGGCCTGTGCTTCACCTACTGCCCCAGGACCTTCCTGGACATGGGAAAAATGGAGTCCAAGCTCTTCGGACGGACGCGAAATGCGGACGAGACACTGGGCATCTTTAGCAAAGCCGTCTCGGCCAAGGCAAGAGAGGCTTCTGCCCAGGCTCAGGACGGCGGCGTGGCCACTGCTCTGCTGGTAGAGGCCCTGCAGTCTGGAATGATCGACTGCGCCATTGTCACAGACAAGGATGGAGAATGGAGGACAATCACCCGCCTGGCCACAACAGCCGACAAGATTCGCTCTGCAGCCGGAACCAAGTACACCATCAGCAACAGCGTTCTGGCGGTCAAGGATGCCCTGGAGAAGGGGTACCAGAAGATCGGCTTTGTGGGCACACCCTGCCAGATTCAGGGACTGAGAAAGGTCAAGCTGCTGGATGAGCCTTACCAGTTCGGCCAGGACAGGATTGCTCTATTGGTAGGTCTATTCTGCATGGAGAACTTCGACTACGATCTTCTCATGAAGGGCCTCGTTAATGGCAAGTTCGGGCTGGATGCAAAGGACGTGGCCCGTTTCGAGATCAAGAAGGGCATGTTCCGGGTAATCGACAAGACCGGAAAAGCCCATGAGGTCAAGATCGAGGAGACTGACGAGTACACCTTCCCTGGATGCGGACCGTGCTTCGACTTTGCTAGCGAGCTGGCGGATGTTTCCGTGGGCAGCGTGGGCTCAGGCGACGGCTGGTCTACGGTTCTCACCCGTACCAAAGCCGGCGAAAAGCTTTATTCTGCCGCTTTAGCCGCGGGCGCAGTGCAGGAGAAGGCCGTCTCCGAGAAGGACCTGGCTCTTTCTATGCGGCTCGCCGCTGGCAAGGTCAAGCGCTTTGAGAGCAAATCCGTCGAGATGAATGTGAGCGGCATAATCCGTTAGTAAAGGCAAAGGAACACTGATAACATATGCTCTCCGTCGGGCTGGCTGGAAAGCCCAACTCCGGCAAATCCACGTTTTTCAAGGCAGCGACCCTGGTAGATGTGGATATTGCCAACTATCCGTTTACTACTATCGACGCCAACCACGGCGTTTCCTACGTGCGCGTGCCTTGTCCCTGCCGGGATTTAGGCATCAAGGAAGGCTGCGGCCGGTGCAAGGATGGCCAGCGCTTCATTGCCATCGAGTTGATTGACGTGGCCGGCCTGGTGCCAGATGCCCATTTGGGCAAGGGCCTGGGCAATGAGTTTTTGGATGCTCTGCGCGTAGCGGAAGCTGTCATTCACGTGCTGGACGCCTCGGGCGGAACCGACTCCGAGGGTAATCCTGTCGGGCTCGGCAACCACGATCCCGTCACCGATGTCAAGTTCCTGGAGTACGAAATCAGCATGTGGCTGAACGGCATTCTCAAGCGCAACTGGGACAAGCTGATGAGAAACTACAGGGCTCTGGGAGGAAAGCCCGAGCAGGTTCTCATCGACCAGATGGCGGGCGCCGGGGTCTCGGACAGCCAGATCCGTCGTGCTGTTTCTGAGATGAAGAAAGAGCTGGGAAGCTGGAACGATGATGATGTGCTCCGCTTCGCAGGACTCTTGCGAGCCTACAGCAAGCCCATGATCCTGGCCGCGAGCAAGATGGACATAGCACCTCCTGAGAATGTCAAGAAGCTCCTGGAATTGAAGGGAGAGCTGGTAATACCGGTAAGTGGCGCAG
Source organism: Methanothrix sp. (assembly GCA_049663825.1). GTDB lineage: Archaea > Halobacteriota > Methanosarcinia > Methanotrichales > Methanotrichaceae > Methanothrix. The sequence goes on from JBATEC010000033.1 coordinate 3,012, forward strand.
CCGAGATTGCGCTACGCATGGCCGAAAAAGCGGGGCTGATCAGGTACAAGCCTGGTGACGCCGACTTTGAGGTCGTGGGCCAGCTCAACAAAGCTCAGATCGCGGGCCTGGAGAAGATCCGGGCGCTCATGAAGCAGTACGGCGGAACGGGTGTGCAGCAGTGCATCAACCGGGCCGTCTTCGGACTTTTGGATTATATTGTGCTCTATCCGGTGGAGGATGAGAACAAGTTCACCGACAAGAAGGGAGTGATTCTGCCCGACGCCTTCCTCATGAAACGAGGCAGCACGGCGCACGACCTCGCGTTCCGCGTTCATTCCGATATCGGCGAGAGCTTCCTCTTCGCCATCGATGCCAAGAGCAAGATGCGCCTCGGCGAGAAGTACGAGTTGAAGGACGGGGACGTCATCAAGATAGTGTCGACAAAGTGAATCTCAATTATCATTTTTTATTTTTATCGTATCTAAAATTTAGCGTCAATTTGGATTGCTATATCATGACATAATTTCATAATTTTTAAAATACAAATTTGTAGAAGCAAAAAATTATTTATACTATTAGGTCTCTTTTTAACTAATTTATCTAGTTCATGCGTATATAAATTAATTTTAATTGAAGGAAAATGATATTAATGGAACA
>JBATEC010000034.1:0-6698 GCA_049663825.1 Methanothrix sp.
GTTCCTGGGTGGTCCCTTTTTGGCTTCTTCTGGCTCGGTCAAATTGAGCATTATCTGGCCATAGATGACTACTTCAATGTGGCTCTCTTTTTGGCGGCAGGTTTCTTGAGCTTCTACATGGCCTGGATTGTGATGAGAAGGGGCTTTTCATCAAAGGCATGCTACTGGGCGAGCTACGCTGCGGCCGCCTGTGGAATCATCTATTTTCCGTTTGTCGAAATACAGACTCTTCAGGTCGGGCTGATTGGATTTACCACCCTTGTAACCGCAAAGACGCTGCAATTCCTATCCGTCCCCGTGATCATGGAGAGCTGGAACATAATGAGCCTCAACGGTCGATCGGTGCAGATCATCCTGGCCTGCACAGCCATTGAGAGCATTGCTCTTTTTGCCGGAGTGATCTTATCAGTGAAAGCACCCTTCGGCCGCAAGCTTGCGGCGCTGGCGGCATCCACATTCTCCATATATATCCTGAACATTGTGAGAAATGGATTTGTACTCATGGCCTATGGGTGGAGCTGGTTTGGTGAAGGCAGCTTTGATATCGCCCATAATGTCATTGCCAAGATAGGATCGACAATAGCACTTCTGGCCATATCTTACCTGGTGTTCATGCTCTTGCCGGAGCTATTGTCCATCATTGATGAGCTGGCCGCGGAGATCAAACCGAGAAGTGGAGATGCAACATGAAACTGGCAAGAAATTCTACCATGTGGGTATCGGTGCCCATTTTTCTTACTGCCGGGCTGGCTGCAGCAGGAATTTGGCTACTGTCAGCCGTGGCATTGGCAGGATTTGTTTTCATGATCTTCTTTCACCGGGACCCGGATCGCCTTCCAAGAGGAGATGGCATGCTTTCGCCAGCCGACGGAAAAATCATCCAGGCCACGCCAGACAGAATCACCATCTTTATGAGTCCATCCAATGTGCATGTTAACCGTGCTCCACTGGATGGCTTTGTGCGCAATATCGAATACAGGAAAGGTACTCACCTGCCGGCTTTTATGGGACGGGCATGCAAGAATCAGCAGAACAGGATGCACTTAGATACCGATGACGGAGACATGGAGCTGCGCCAGATAACGGGAACTCTTGTCCGGGAGATCGTCTGCTACGTTCGTCCCGGAGATCAGGTGTCGCGAGGAGAAAGGATAGGCATGATCCGCTTCGGCTCGAGGGTAGAAGTCAGCATTCCCATTGGCTACTGTCTGCGGGTAAATATGGGCGATAAGGTCCGGGCTGGAGAGACGGTGGTTGCAGTGAGGAATTCATGAATGTCTTCAGGGTTATTCGGCTGCCCGACTTATTCACGCTCTTAAACGTCGTTTTCGGATTTCTGGCGCTTCTCGCCGCGGGCAGAGCCTGGGGTGGTGATGTTCCTCAGTATGCAGTGGTGTTCATTCTCCTGGCAGCAATGGCCGATGGCCTGGATGGATTTTTGGCGAGAAAAGTTGGCGGAAGTCCCCTGGGAGCCAACCTGGACTCTTTAGCGGACCTGATCTCCTTCGGCGCAGCGCCTGTTTTTCTTGCCATCACCGCCTTTCATCTTCCGCTCCATATTTGGCCGGTGGGCATATTCTTCTTGCTCTGCGGGACGCTGCGCCTGGCCAGATTCAATGTCGTCTCCGGCAAAAGCGATTCATCTTTTGAGGGGCTCCCCATTCCCGCCGCCGGCATAGCTCTTTCTGCAAGCGTTCTGTTGGGCAGGCCGACACTCACGATTGTCCTCATGCTGTTTTTGGCACTGCTCATGGTGAGCTCCGTCCCGTATCCCAAGATCAGAGATCTTCGCGTCATGACAATCCTTGGCGGGATCTTTCTGGTGGTGGGATTGGTCCTCTTCTGGCAGCAAGATATGCATGACATTTTTTATGCGACACTTGTGGTCATACTGCTTATCACCCTCTATCTGACAAGTCCGGTGGTGATCTCACGCATACGAAAAGGGAAATAGCCGCTTTTGAGGCGGGCATAAAGCTTGGGGCGCTCTACCATCAGTTCGTAGGAGCGCCGGTGAGCCTCAAGACGGCAGCCAGCCTGGAAGAGGCCATGCAAAAGAGCATCTCTTTGCAGCCTTACGTGAAAGAGGTTCGCGTCAGCATAAACCGGCAGATGTTGAAGAACAACTTTTTTGGATACGGCGAGCTGGAGGGGCGCATGATAACTGCCGAGGTGCATATAGATTATGAGGGCGAGAAGGTTGTTGCCAGATTGGAGTACGACGCCGAAAAGAAATATCCGCTCATGAGCTTGATCTAGTCCAGATACAATTCATAGGACAATCAGATGGACCGCGTCCCAATCCTCCGCCTCATATCCGACTTCTGCCGCCGCCGAGCTGGAGGGCCGGGGGGGGGCTGGCGGACATCCAGGCGCGGCTGCGGTGACAGGCTGCGCGGGGCGAGGGCGCCGCACGGCAGAGATCCGGGGCGGGATGGGGTAAAAAGATACAAAGATATTGCTTAGCCACAGTATTTTCTATACCTGCAGCTTCCTGGAATCTCGCACTTTCCAGGATCTCGCTCGTAGAATATCATGTCCTGTTTGCCGTCCCTCTCCTCGATGAACCACTGCCTGACCTCATCGCTTATGAGGAAGAAATCTCTATCGATGTGCGGCGTGGGATGATTTTTGGGGAAGCTGAGGTAGACAGTGCATCCGATATTTATGGGCACCTCGTAAAGGCTCTCGTAAACCAAGGCATAGCCCGTTGCAGAAAGCCTATGAAAGTCCCTCTTTGGCCCAGTCTTAAGGTCGCAGATGAGCATTCCGCCCATGCTAATCGCGTCGGCAGAAAGGTTGCTGCTAAGGCCCAGGTACTGGCCGTCGAGCTTGTGCTCAACCACGAAGGGCAGGGCATGATTGATTAGAGAATCGTCACTCAGGTACTTATACTTCCCTAGATATGCATAGATAGAAGAGACTATTCTGCTTACCTCGAAGGACCAGAGCTTTCTTAAATTTTCTCCGACATCGTTGGCTGCTTCGGTTGAATTTTTCACTTGAGCCAGCTCCTCCTCTGCCTCAATCACGGCATCGGGCAGTCGCTCCATCAGAATTTCGGCTAGGTTGGTGCAGATGCCTAAGCCTTCTCTGTAAATCAATCTCTTGGCTGAGGGATAAAGCTCAGCCATAGCTTGGTGGTAAATGCGACCGGCCACCATCTCTTCGCTGGCCGGCACGCTGACCTTTTGCACGTGCTTCAGAAAGGAATCCCGGCCAGTTTCACAATACCTATCCGAAACCTCCCAGACAGGCAGGATTATGTCATGGGGCGGCGAGAGTTCTGTCGAGTGCCAGTTCCAGCCCCTAAGATCCTCTGCTATGCACTTCTCCCGCGCCATGGGAATGAGCTTCTTCAGGAGATATTTGCGCTCCTCCTCGGAAAAGAAATACATGATATTCCTCCTAAATGCCGGATTAATCCTCAGACTGATGCCCTTCACAGTACCGACTGTATTCGCAGTCTGTGCATCTGCCTGGATTCTTGGTGCCGATTGGCTCGATCTCTTCTTCGATGATCCTGCCTATCTCGCGGATCATCTTCAATGTGCGTCTGCGGATTTCGTCGTTGAGATCTATCTGCACGTTAACCCTGTCCTTGCTGTAATGAATGAAGCCCCTGCGGACAATGGTCTTGAAGTTCTCCTCCACCAGAAGAGCATAGGCGGCAAGCTGGTACTTGTGGTTCAGGTGAACGCCTCCATTGTGGGAGAAACCGAACTTGTAGTCCACAGGCATGAATTCTCGTTCGGTCTTCACCAGATAGTCCAGAACTCCTCTCAAGCCCAAGATACTGCTCTCCAGAGCTACCCGGAACAATTTCTCTGCCTGGTCCAGCTCCGGGTCGTAGAAGATGGCCCCTTTGCGGCGTTTCTCTCTAGCGGTGATCGAATCGTGTTTCTCTTTACCTGTCTCTAGCTTCTGGTCAGGAGGCTTGGGGACATGCAGGACGTGGTCGAAGTAGATTATCTTTGGGCAGTAGAGGTATTGCTTCACATCGCTGACGGTGATCATATCCACCCCATCCTGAATTTGTCTTTCATCAGCCTATAGGACGATCACGCCCTCCTCTTTGATTTCATAGATCTCGCCGATGCTGTCTTTCATGGAGAAGCATTTGGAGCACATAGGATAGAACTGGATGTTTCCCTCCTTGTCGTGCATCATCTTCTCCAGCCGGAGCCGGAGCTTATCGCGGGTATTGTGGTTCAGGACGCCGTAGAAGGCGCTCTCCTGAATGCGTATGCAGCCATAGTCCATCAGGACTTTGGCTACTCTGGTTCTCAGGCCATTATCACTGATATCGTAAATGATAATAGTATCCACAGGCTCCCTCCAAGGATCACCATCTCGGCGTAAAAGGCTCGTAGCATGGCCGCTCGCCCCGCAGGAATGTGGCCACGGTTGCAGCCTGGGAACGGATAATGTTCCTGAAGATCTGGCTTTTCTCCCTATACGTTATCCGCTCGTCTAGGCGGCCATAAAAGGCTGAGGATGCGATCTTCATTCCGTCCTTGGTCATGCGGCAGTCCTCCTGGAAGTGACCGGGCCTCATTTCGCGGGCCAGGCCAACTACCACGCGGTCCACCACCAGGGGCCGAAACTCTTCCATCATGTCATAGACCAGCTTCTCCTTGCCGGGCCGGTCGGCGTGCAGGAAACCAGCGTAGGGATCGAGCCCCGCGTAGAGCGTAGCGCCCCAGATTTCCTGCTCCAGAACATAGTAACCGAAGTTAAGCAGAGAGTTGATGTGATCTTTCGCGGCAGGGTAGTCCCGGCCTGGGAATATCCATTCTTCTGGGATCAGCTTGGCCCAGGTGCGCCAGTAGATCTCGGCGCCATTACCCTCCACGCCCATGATTCTCTCCCGGACGTCTTCCACGCAGCCTTTTATCTGATCAAGCTTGGGAATGAGGGCCTCGATCTCGTTGGAACTCGCGCGAAATTCCTGCCAAAGGTCCTGCTTCTCGCCTTTCCACTTCTTGGCAAAACTCTTCAGGAGTGATGACTGATTCCTCAATTTGCCGCGAATGAAGGATTTGGCCAGATCCGCTCCGCGGGCATCGTCGTAGGCATAGTACTGCTCGCGTCTCGTCTTCACGGTGCCGCCCAAACTCGCCGGAATGAGCCTTGCCAGAGGCTTTCCGTAGTAGCTGGCGAAGACAATCTCCACTCCCAGATCGTTGGCCATATCGATGGCGTCGGAGGAGACAGATATGCCGCTGCCCAAGATCAGGATCTGCTCCACCTTGCGAGCAGGAATGAGTACCTCCGGCTCATCCTTGCGAGTGATGCGAAACTGCTCGCCGGATTTGCCGAGGAATGAGCCCCGGTCGGAGAGGATAATACGGGACATATTATTTCCTTGAATACAGATCCTATTCAGAGTAAACGATTTCTATATCTCAAGTCCTTTTTCTGATTCATAGACGAGATTTGCCACCCAAGGATCACTCGACGTATCAATTTTTGGCTTTAACCACGATAGGGAGGAGGTCCGAATCGGCACTAAAAGGCTATTGGCCTCAATCCATAATCCCATATCTTTTCTCTTCTTATACTCCACTAAAAGACTTCTTGGAAGTACCTCCATAGTTCCATCTGTTTTCTCTATGATGGCCTCAATCCAATCTTGATAAGCTCCTGCAAGAAGACGATTTTCAAAATCATCAATATCTGGATGGTTGAAGCCTTCTTCGAATTTTGCTTTGTCTTTTCCTTGATAACCTTCTCCATAAACTCTGTCAGCCGCATCGACTAAATCTTTTTCGCTAATCGGATTTTCCAGATTTTGTAGTTCATCGATGCTTAATTTTATCTTACATGCAGGTTGATGGAATTCGCCCGAACATTCGCAATAGAGGTTGCGTGGATTCACTTGTCTGGTAAATATAATTACCTTTGCTGGAGGTCTTTTTCCGGATCTATTAACACGTCCCATGCGCTGGATTAATGCATCAATTGGTGCAGGCTCGAAAAAAGCTTGGTCAAAGTCCACATCAAGGCTGACCTCAACAACCTGAGTGGCTACTAATACCTTAGGTAGGCTTTGGGTAGTAATCTCTCTTTCAATTCGGTTTCTATCTTCTTGGTTAAATCGGCTATGAAGAAGCTTTATATTTTCACTGGGTAGCAGTTTTTTTAACTCAGAATATATCCTCTGAGAAGTTTTAACGTGATCGCAAACAATGAGTGTCGATGAGTTGTCAGAAATCGATTTGCGCATCTCATCAAGATGATCTTTCATGGAACCCTCTCTTATCTCTAAGAAATGCCTTTTTTTATCCAGTATTTTGCTGTCTTCTTTTTCTTTTGAATTTGGTTCAATAAATGAGGTAAGTCCTATCTTATCTGTTATCAATTTGCGTAGAAACGATGGGAAAGTTGCCGAGAGGAATAGAAATTTAGCGCCCCCTTTGGCAAATAATTTTGCCGAACTTAATGTAAGTCCGACTACTTTAGGATCATAGGCGTGTATTTCATCAAATATGAAACAAGAATTTTGAAATTCAGAAAGCATATTTTCCCATCCTTTCCCTCTTAAAACGTAACGTAGTATTTGATGAGGAGTGCATACCCTAATGGGAAACCAAATCTCCCGCGCTAAACTCGTTAGAATTTTAGCTCTTTGTTGCTTATCGAGGCAAGATATTTCGTACATGCTCAATAGAGTTACCAATTTGCCAGAACAATAA
>JBATEC010000035.1:0-13832 GCA_049663825.1 Methanothrix sp.
GATGTAAGCTGAAAATGTTTCTAGATCGCATGGAGACTGAATTAAATGTTAGAAACAGAATTTAAACATATGGGCCGAGTATATAAAGTCCAAACATTCGGGACTCTACACAGAATTATTCGATTGCACAAATATTTGCCGATCATCAAGTCAATTCACCAGCTACCTGAATAAGAAGGATAACGGATGGTGGAATGACTCTAAATACACACGAATATTAAAAAAATCTAACAGTAATCCCTCAGTATTTTAGGCAGTTCTTTTATATCCATTATTATCTTATCGGCAGCATTACGGAGCTTCAAAGTGGGACTAGTGTCCTGCTGCACGGTTAAGATGCTCAGGTCTGCCGCCCTCAAAGCATAAATGTCGTTTAGACCGTCGCCCACCATTACCACTTGACGATATTGGCTCTTCAGATCGACGATTATATCTTTTTTCCGCCTTGGGCCGGAGACAGGATAAACTCGCGACAGATCGATGCCTAATTCTTTAAGATAAGCAAGACTTCTCATGCTGTCCCCGGAAGCCACATAGACATCTGCCCCTTGATTTTTCAGATCGAGCAGGACGTCCTTCAATCCGGGAAAAGGAGAACCGCCCGTGCTGAGTGCATAAACAACCTCCTGCAGATCAACATCGACAATCATGCCGGCTGTGTGATAATTACCGGGACACCTGACCAATACTTCTCGATACACCTCCCAAAGATCGCGAATCTTGGCTTGAGAGCCTCCCAGAATGCGTACCGCTTCAGCTTTGGAGATGGGGCTGCTGGCACAACTTATCTCCAGTAATTGCTCGCGACCATCGATCAGTGTTCCCAGAGTATCATCGGGCCGACTGGAGAATATGAGGTCGAGGTCCACCTGAGGGACCACCAGGACGCGACCTTTCTTCTCCATAATCAGCTTCCAGGTAACCACATTCACCAGAATAACGCCTTTTTCGATATCCTTGGCCACGCGATACATCCTCAGCATGGTTCCAGCCACATCCATGACCACGGCGAGTTCTTTGCACATCTTAGAGCTGGATGGTTCAGGGGGTGAGATGAAACTTTTGCCGTGAAAGCTACAATAACTTTTTTAGCTAGAAGATCCTAATAAGCACATAATAAAAGGGGTAGAACAACGAAGGGTATTGCAGTAGCTTTGTTGCTGATGTTACTCTTATCCCTGGAGCCGGTCTTTGCCACACCGGCGATCACCGAGCAGGTCCAGGACGGAGATTTTTGCAACATGCTGAAGGTAACCGGGACAGGTGCCTTCGAGGTGGGCGTCTCGGTTAAGGACAGGCAGCTAGCCCTGGAGTACTCCAATTTCATGTACGGCGACGGCGACCTGGAGATGGACTCAGGAACCGTCGAAGCTCAGAGGGCAGCCAAGCTTCCTGGCATGGAGAACGGCTCAGCTGTGCCGCTCAATCTATGGGAAAGCAACAAACTCACCTATTCCGGCAAGACCCCTATGGTAGGAATGAAGTATATAAACTCCAAGGCCTTCTGGGGCGGCATCGGTGCAGAGATCACAGAGACCTTCGCGGTCACAGAGATGGAAAGAGAGGGCAGCACCTACTTCGCCTCAACCAATCCCGCCTCCTACATAACCGATCCTAAGAAAATCGAAAAGCTGCTGAAGACAAGCCCTGTGCACACAGTGGGCATCCAGACCAAAAATTCCTTCACTGGAACCTGGCAGACGGACGCTCGGATGCATAAAATGTTCAGCAAGGACCTCAAGGTGCACGAGTCCTTCACGGGCAAGTTCGAAGTGCAGAAGATGATCAAGTTCCGGGAAAGTCCCGTGGAAGAGAAAAAACAGTCGGGTTGCGACGGCATAGACTGCTAAAGGTCTGCACTTTTTTCCACGGGCTCTCGGCGCGAGGGCAGTCCAATTTCGCGAACAGTCTCGTCCTGGATCTTATCTCTAGCCCTCATATGAACCTCATCTCAAAATAAGTCTTTTATAAACCCGGAACCAGATCAGTCGTTGGTGAATGGGGTTTGATTACCAATATTGATGCCAACGGCAGAATAGAGCTTCCTCTTGCGATCAGATACGGACTGCATTTGCTGCCTGGTGACAAGATCGCCGTTGACCAGCTCGGGGATGGAACCATCATCCTCAAGAAGATCGATGAACGGGAAAGCTTAGGTAGAGCTGAAATGTCCAAGATCGGCATAATGCAGGCCGCACATAGCTGACATATTCACCAAAATCACTGGCTATAACGGGCCAAGAAAAAGTTAGCGAGGATGAGTGATATGAATGATATTAGGCTTAATATTCTTGTTATTGGCCTGCAGTTCTTTTGCTGCACCTTTGCAGCTAAGCGGGGACGCCGGTCGGACCATTCTCGGCACAATTGATCTAAATGGTTTAGTGGTCGTGTCGCTACGTTCTGATGCAATGAGCTAAAAAAGCGTAGCGGACCCGCCGGGATTCGAACCCGGGTCCGAGGCTCCGGAGGCCTCTATTCTATCCAGACTATACTACGAGTCCATATAGTAAAATTGTAGAATATATAGGTTAGCGGGCCCTTCAACCTACGGAAGCAGCCCCTAACTAATGATTTAGCTTTCCAGCACAATCTCGATATTTACATTCTTTGGAACCTGGATCCTCATGAGCTGGCGAAGTGCCCTCTCATCAGCATCCAGATCAATGAGTCTCTTGTGCACCCTCATTTCCCAGTGGTCCCATGTGGCCGTTCCCTCGCCGTCAGGACTCTTCCTGCATGGTACTACCATCCTCTTAGTGGGCAGCGGGATAGGTCCCGCCATGTGAACGCCTGTTCTCTGAGCAATCCCCTTTACCTGGCTGCAAATATCGTCCAGCATCAAGGGATTAGTGCCGGAAAGTCGAATTCTTGCCTTCTGCATGTTTTACACCAAAAAATTGGTTTAGCGTGGTACCACGCTGATGCACATGCCGGCCGCGACGGTAGTGCCCATATCTCGAATGGCGAACCTTCCCAGCTGCGGGATCTCCTTCACCGGTTCAATGACCATGGGCTTGGAGGGAGTAACCATAATGATGGCCGCATCTCCAGCTTTGATGAAGGCAGGATTCTCTTCCTTGACCGCTCCTGACCTTGGGTCCAGCTTGGCCAGAATGGCAGTGAGGGTGCACGCGATCTGCGCTGTATGGCAGTGGAATACAGGTGTGTATCCTGCCGATATGGCGCTGGGGTGCTGCAACACTACGATCTGGGCCTTGAACTCCTTGGCCACGGTTGGGGGCTTAGCTACCGATCCGCATACGTCGCCGCGGCGAATGTCGTTCTTGGCGACACCGCGCACGTTCCATCCGATGTTGTCTCCGGGGAAGGCCTCTGGGACTTCCTCATGATGCATCTCGATGGACTTGACCTCGCCAGAAGCTCCGGCGGGCTCGAAGATGATCTTGTCGTTCTTTCTCATGACGCCGGTCTCGACGCGGCCCACTGGCACGGTGCCTACACCAGAGATCGTGTAGACATCCTGTACCGGCACGCGCAAAGGCAAGTTGGTCGGCTTTGCGGGCACCTTGAGGTTGTTCAGGGCTTCCAGCAGGGTTGGCCCCTTGTACCACTTCAGGCTCTCACTGGGCTTGGCGAGGTTGTCTCCCATCAGGCCGGAAATAGGCACGAAGGGTATATCCTCCACCTTGAATCCAACCATCTTGAGCAGCTTGCCAACCTCTTCCTTGACCTCGTTGAATCTCTTCTCGTCGAAGGGTGGGGTGGTGGCATCGATCTTGTTCATGCCCACGATAAGCTGGCTGACACCCAGTGTCCTGGAAAGGAAGACGTGCTCCTTGGTCTGAGCCATGACGCCGTCCGGGACGGCCACGATCAGCACCGCGGCATCAGCCTGGCTGGCACCGGTGATCATGTTCTTTACGAAGTCCCTGTGACCGGGGCAGTCCACCACGGTAAAGTAGAACTTGGCGGTATCGAAGCGGTGATGGGCGATATCAATGGTAACGCCCCTCTCGCGTTCTTCCTTCAGGCTATCCATGACCCAGGCGAACTCGAAGGTCGCCTTTCCCTTGGATGCGGCTTCTTTCTTGTACTCATCAATGACGTGCGGGTCTACAGCCCCCGTCTCAAACATCAATCTGCCTACGGTCGTCGACTTGCCGTGGTCGACGTGTCCTATAAATGCTAGATTGAGATGTGGCTTTGTGTCTGCCATAATTTATTTCCTCCAACTGGCATTATCCATATTTTTCAATATTTCTCTTTGTGTTTAATCTTTTCGAAGGTGCCACTCAAACAACCTTCAGGTAATCGGATGGTTTGGGCATCTCAGGCTTTAAGCCCTTCCTGGTTCGGATCTGCTTGACGGTTTCTAGCAGCAGGTTAGCAGGCAAGGGTTCAAAGCCAGCAAACTCCGAGGACCAGAGGGCTCTGCCTTCGGTGGCCGACCTTATGGCCCCGGAGAATCCGAACATCTGAGCCACAGGCATCTTGGATTTAAGGATTATCATATCGCCCTGGCTATCCATGTTCAGGATAACGCCTCTCCTTCCCTGGATCTCAGACATGGCTCCACCCATTTGATCCTGAGGCACCTGTATAAAGACATTCTGGAAGGGCTCCAATAAAACCGGATTCGCCATCAGTATTCCAGCCTGCACGGCTTGCCTGACCGCCGGAATGACCTGGGCTGGACCGCGGTGCACTGCATCCTCGTGCAGCTTTACATCCACAAGCCTGGCTTTTATACCCTGCGCCGGTTCCCTGCAGATCGGGCCGTTCTTCAGCGCCTCTTCAAAGCCCTCTAATATGAGCTCCATGGTCTCTCTAAGGTACTGAATACCCTTGGTCATGTTGAGCAGGACATTGGTGCCGAAATATCCGACAATGTTCCTCGCCTCATCTTTTTCCATGCCTTTTTCGATGAGAATCTTCCTGCGCTCGACCTCTTCCATCTTCATGCTGATCTTGCCCTCTTTCAAGGCCTCGATCACGCCCAGCTCCAGGGGCTCAAATTCGATGTAGAAGCGGTTGTGGTGGTTGGGTGACTTTCCCTCCACAGGACCGGCTTTGCCGCCAACGGACTCACGGTAAACCACTATGGGCGGAGAGGTCTTCAGCTCCACGCCGCGATCGCGCTGCATCCTCGTTACAGTGACATCCAGGTGCAGCTCGCCCATGCCGGCCAGGAGGTGCTCGCCGGTTTCCTCGTTGATGGTAACCTGCAGGGTCGGATCCTCTTTGGCGATCTGCCTTAAGACCTCTACAACCTTTGGCAGGTCGCGGGTGTTCTTGGCCTCGACGGCTACGGTCATGACTGGTTCAGAGACGTGCTTGATCTGCTCGAATGGCGTCATTTCCTGATCAGAAGAGACGGTAGATCCTACAATGGCATCTCGCAGACCTGTGACTGCCGCGATGTTTCCGGCAGGTATCTCCTCTACCTCAACCCTCTCCGCGCCCATGACGATACCCGTCTGCTGAATACGGTTGGTATTGACCACACCGGATACATACAGCTCCATGCCGCGATGCAAGGTTCCTGAGAAGAGCCTTCCCGTGGCCACTTCGCCAGCATGCGGATCGACCTTTATCTTGTTGATCATGAAAGCGACGGGTCCCTTGGGATCGCAGGTCGCCATGGCCCGTCCCACGTCACTATCCCAATTGCCGTGCCATATGACCTTGACCCGTTCCTTTTGGGCTTCGATTGGGCTGGGCAAGAACTTGACGACCATATCGTTTACGGCTATATAAAGCGGGACCTTCTCGGCCAGCTCCTTCATCTTTCCTGCCCTGCAGTATTCGACGACCTGCTCAAAACCGATGCCCGTCTTCTTCATCTGGGGCACACTGATGGCCCAATTGTAGAGAGCTGAACCAAAGGCGATATTTCCCTTAGAAGCATCCAGCTTCCAGCCGGCCTTATATTTCGCGTCATCCATTCCTTGGATGAGCTTGTTGACATTGTCAATGACCTTTCCCAGGCGCATGGCCATTTCTTTCGGCTCAACTTTCAACTCATTGATCATTCGGTCCACTTTATTAACGAACAGGACCGGCCTGACACCCTCTTTCAGAGCCTGCCGCAGCACGGTCTCCGTCTGGGGCATGGCGCCCTCAACAGCATCCACTACAACCACAGCGCCATCCACGGCTCGCATAGCCCGAGTGACGTCGCCTCCGAAGTCCACGTGGCCTGGAGTATCAATCATGTTGATGAGATATTCCTTGCCGTCTATCTCGTGGACCATGGATACATTGGCTGCATCGATAGTGATTCCGCGCGCCTGCTCCAGGGGATCGAAATCCATGAATAGCTGCTTGCCTGCCAGTTCCATGGATATCATGCCTGCGCCTCCCAGAAGGTTATCAGAAAGGGTTGTCTTACCGTGATCAATATGTGCTACGATTCCGATGTTCCGGATAAACTCAGGCTTGTCCATCAGAGTCGTTACACGTTCTGCTATTTTCTTCCTCTTGCCCATAATACGCCTCGCGAAGTTTAAGATAAAGATTAAATCCAGACTAGGACTCAGAATCCTCGGACTCAATCTATTTAAGCCTTCGGCCTTCTCAGGGCGGTTTCAAAATCGAATTCGACACGAAATTATAATTATGGATAAAGCTTAAATCGCTGCGAGGATAGCAAAGAAGGGTTTTTACGATGGCGCGCTTGGTAATGAAGTTTGGTGGTGTTTCCGTTGCTGACGGAAACAGACTGCGGCATGTGGGAGATCTGGTCTCGCATTTTAACCGCGACAATGAGATAGTTTTGGTTACTTCCGCTCTGCAAGGCGTCACTGACGACCTTTTGGCCTGTGCCAATAAAGCAGCAAAGGAGGGAAATGTATCAGAAGTGATCGATTTTATGGAGAAGCTCACGGACAGACACAATCAGGCCATAACTGATGCCATAAAAGATCCTCAAATCGCCAAAGAGGTCAGTGAGACGATATCTAATAAGCTGTCTGAACTCGAAAAAGCCTACATTGGCATCTGCTATCTGGGTGAGCTTACAGCACGCTCGTTGGATTATATCTCCAGCTATGGCGAGCAACTGGCGGCACCCATTCTTGCCGGAGTCTTAAGAGATATGGGCATACCCTCACAGCACTATACAGGCTCAGAGGCGGGAATTGTCACAGACAGCAATTATGGCGATTGCAGGCCCCTGGAGAAGACTTACAATTTGATTCCCCAAAGGCTATTGCCGCTCAAGGGCGTTCCCGTGGTCACTGGCTTCATTGCCAAGGACGAAAAGGGCACGATTACCACACTTGGCCGTGGCGGCTCGGATCTGTCCGCCTCGCTCATAGGAGCCGCAATTGATGCCGATGAGATCTGGTTCTGGAAGGAGACCTCTGGCATCATGACCACCGATCCCAAGATCGTGCCCGAGGCCAGGTCCATTCCCTCCATCTCCTACCGGGAGGCCATGGAGCTATCCAACTTCGGGGCTAAGGTTCTGCACCCTCGCTCCATTGAGCCCGCTATCCGAAAGGGGATACCTGTGCGCGTCAAATGCACCTTCGATCCCGATATTCCCGGCACTTTGATCGTGCATGAAGACGTACCAAAAGCAGATGTAATAAAGGCAGTTACACTGCACAAGAATGTGGCTCTGCTCAACATTTCCGGCGCAGGCATGATTGGAACGCTTGGCGTCGCGGCCCGTGCTTTTTCCGCCCTGGCCAAGGCTGGCATCAATATCGTTATGATCAGCCAGGGGTCGTCAGAGGTCAATATATCCATAATCATTGAGGAGCGGCAGGTGGAAAAGGCCGAGGATGCCCTGAGAGCTGAGTTTCCCAGAGACCTGGTCAAGGAGATATCACACGACCATGATGTCTGCGCCGTGGCGGTTGTGGGCGCAGGAATGGCTGGCACTCCGGGCGTGGCTGCGCGAGTCTTCAAAGCCATGGGCGCGGCCAAGATTAATGTGGTCATGATCAGCCAGGCATCTGGCCAGCTTAACATATCCTTCGTGGTTGCCTCCAAGGACGCCGAGCAGGCGGTAAGAGAGCTGCACCGTGAGTTCTGTTTGGGTGGTGAGGCATGAGGAAGCTGACGTACGCGCAGGCTGGCGTCGATATTCACCTGGAGAATAGATCCATTGATGCCATGAAGGCCGTGCTGACGGCAAAACGCAAGGGCTTCGGAGCACCCATGACCGAAATCGGTCACTACGCAGGACTCCTGGATATGGGAAGCTTTGCCCTGGCCATGACCACGGATGGTGTGGGCTCAAAGGTCCTCATTGCCAACGCTATTTCCAAGTGGGATACGATCGGCATAGACTGCATCGCCATGAATGTCAACGACCTTTATGCCATAGGGGCCGAGCCCATTGCCTTTGTGGATTATCTGGCCGTAGAGAAGGTGGACCCGGAGAGGGCAGCACAGATTGCGATAGGCCTGGCCAAAGGCGCCGAGATATCCAATATGACCATCGTGGGAGGGGAGACGGCTTCCTTGCCGGAGATCATTCGAGGCTTCGACCTGGCCGGCACCGCTATCGGAATCGTGGATAAGGACCGGGTTGTCACCGGCGAGAAGATTCAGAAGGGCGACACACTGGTGGGAGTGCCCGGCAGCGGCCTGCATAGCAACGGCTATACTCTGGCCCGGCGCATCATTGCCGAGTCCAAGTATACCTATTTCGACCAGATGCCGGGCGGGAAAAATACCATTGGAGAAGAACTTCTTACCCCCACACGGATCTACCCCGAGATCGTGAAACTTGTGCAAGAGTGCGATGTGCACGGCCTCGCCCATATCACCGGCTCGGGCCTTCTCAAGCTGCGGCGCATCTCTTCATTAGGCTTTGAGATCACCGATCCACTGGAGCCGCAGCCCATCTTCCGCTTCCTGCAAGAGCAGGGAAATGTGGATGAAGACGAGATGTACCGCACATTCAACATGGGCATGGGCTTTTTGGTGGTAGTAGCCGAAGATGAGGCTCAAAAGGCCTGCCACATCATGGGACCGGGCGCAAAGGCAATCGGATCGATTGTAAAAGATGGAATAAAAGCAGGCAGCATGACCTTTTAGGACTGCCTATTGCTTTTTTCTTTTTCGCCGAACATCTCTTCTAATTTGGTCTTTATTTTTCGTATGGACTCAATCGCTGGACAGTTTGCATCGATGGGCGGTTTGCCTGCCAGGTCTGCTTCTACCAGGCATTTGTCAAAGGGAATGGTCCCCAGAACAGGTATGCCCATCTGGGCCAGCTTCTCGGCCACGGGCCCGGGGTTATCTGCCTTGTTTATGACGGCAAAGTACCTTGTGATGCCGATCTCCTTGCCCAGATGCATTATCCTCTCCACGGTCTCAATGGATCTCATGCCCGGTTCTACCACGGCGATCATGGCGTCAACGCCGCGAGCGGTGGCTCTGCCCAGGTGCTCGATGCCCGCTTCCATGTCCAGGATCACCAGATCCTTTTCCCGAACGATGACGTGCCTGATGAGCGCTTTCACAAACGCATTGGCAGGACACATGCAGCCCGAGCCGCCGGAATCAATGGTGCCCATGACCACCAGCTTGACATTATCAGGCCCGGTGCAGCCGCACATGGCCACCACGTCATCGACCTTGGGATTCATCTTGAACATGCCGCCGGGCATGCCCGCTCGCTCCTGTACCAGGTCTTTGTGCTCGGTGACGGGCTTGGGTAGATTGGGTATTCCCAGAGCTGAGCCCAGATTCATGCTGGGATCGGCATCTATGGCCAGGACATTGTAGCCGTCGCGGGCAAAGAGACGGGCTAAGGTGCCGGCCAGTGTGGTCTTGCCCACACCGCCTTTTCCTGAGATTGCGATCTTCATTTCTTATGAACCTCTTGAATATTAACAGGACCTTTTCTGACATGTATGTTTATATCGATTCTGCATGATAGCATTACTGGGATGCTGGAATGATCAAGGGCATCAGAAAACCGGGCGGCAGCATTGTCGGATTTCAATCGGAGAAGATTGCCACAGCCGTTGCCGACGAACTTAAGCTCTCCATCAATGCCGCTACAGTTCTCGAGAAGAGATATCTGCGTCGCGACGAGCGGGGAGCTGTGGCGGAGACGCCGGGAGATATGTTCGAGCGCGTAGCCGCTCATGTCTCGCGAGCGGAGAGCAAGTATGGGGGCGACGCAAAAAATTGTCGCAGCAAATTTTTGAAGATGATGCGCCGCCTGGAATTTCTGCCCAACTCCCCCACGCTCATGAATGCGGGACTGCCGCTTGGCCAGTTGTCCGCCTGCTTCGTCCTGCCTGTGGAGGACTCGCTTGCTGGCATCTTCGAGGCTCTGAAGAGCATGGCCCTCATCCACCAGAGCGGGGGAGGCACGGGCTTCTCCTTTTCCCGGCTGCGGCCCAAAAATGATGCGGTGCGCGCTACGGGCAAAGTGGCCTCCGGACCCGTCTCTTTCATGCGCATCTTCTACACGGCAACGGATGTGATCAAGCAGGGAGGCCGACGCCGGGGCGCAAACATGGGCGTTCTCCGGATCGATCATCCCGATATACTGGAGTTCATCCGGGCCAAAGAAAAGCCGGGATTTTTGGAGAACTTCAACATCTCAGTAGCTGCGACGGATGAGTTCATGCAAAAGGCCCGCGCGGGGTGCGAGATCGATCTGATCAATCCGCGAACCGGACAGGCCGCAGGGCATCTCAATGCAGCAGAGGCAATGGGCCGCATCGCTAACAGCGCATGGGCAGGAGGCGATCCGGGCATGATCTTCATCGATCGGATCAATGCCGCCCACCCTCTGCCCGGCCTGATTGAAAGCACCAATCCATGCGGCGAGCAGCCCCTGCTGCCCTACGAGTCCTGCAACCTTGGGTCCATCAACCTCGCCAAGCTGGTGGAGAGAGGCGAGATGAACTGGGAACGGCTGGAGGAGCTGGTCGCGCTCGCCGTGCGCTTCCTGGACGATGTCATCGATATGAACTGCTATCCTTTGAAGCAAATTGAAGCGGCGACCTTGCAGTCGCGAAAGATCGGCCTCGGAGTGATGGGCTTTGCTGAGATGCTCATCTTAATGGGCATATCCTACAACTCCCCGCAGTCCCTGCATCTCGCTGAAGATATCATGAAATTTATCTCCCAGGCGGCACGCGCGCAGTCAGAAAAGCTGGGCGAGGAGCGCGGCTCTTTTCCGCTCTTCGAAGAGTCCACGCTTACGAATTGGAGCGCCATGAGAAACGCCACGCTGACCACCATCGCGCCCACGGGCACCATCAGCATCATCGCCGGTACATCCAGCGGCATCGAGCCGCTCTTTGCGCTGGCTTTTGTGCGCCGCGTGCTGGAGGGCGCTCGCCTTTTAGAGGTCTCGCCCCTCTTTGAGCGCATAGCCGCAGCGCGGGGCATCTACACACCGGAGATGAAAGCGGAGCTGGCCGGAAAGGGCACGGCTGCGGATATGGCCGGCGTGCCACAGGACCTCAAGGACATGTTCGTCACAGCTCTGGACATCCCGCCCGAGCAGCACATCTGTATCCAGGCCGCCTTCCAGAAATACACGGACAATGCAGTATCCAAGACTGTGAACCTGCCCGAAAGCGCCACGGTAGATGATGTATTGAATGTGTACAATCTGGCTTACGATTCAGGATGCAAGGGCGTCACCGTCTTTCGCTACGGCAGCCGCAGTCAGGTGCTCTACCTGGGAAATGGTGAGACTGTGCCGGGGTGCAAGTACTGCGGATGAGCTATGAAGGCAAGGGCCGGAGCCACCGGATCACTGCACGACGATAGCCGCTTTCGGCAATGCTACCGGCAGTGGCATGATCGCGCGGGGACTAATTTTGATTACTATCATCTGCCCTATGTGGCCATGACCTGCGACACCGTTCCTCATGCAGAAAATTTCCTCATCAACTCGACCCGCATGTTCGGCCTTAATCACCTTCTTCTTGACGTCGGAGGCAATGCCACTGTCCTGTAGGCCACTCGGGCCAGATATGCTCTGAGAAAGGCCTGGGACAACAATGAGTCGGATTATCTGGTGGTGACCAACCATTACCTCAATTCTACCATGAAGCCCTCTCAACCGATTTGGGACCC
Source organism: Methanothrix sp. (assembly GCA_049663825.1). Lineage (GTDB taxonomy): Archaea > Halobacteriota > Methanosarcinia > Methanotrichales > Methanotrichaceae > Methanothrix. The sequence continues at coordinate 12,034 of JBATEC010000035.1, forward strand.
ACTCAAGTATTACCCTTCCGGCTACTATCGATACCTAACGGCCGAGAAGATGATCGCCGACCGGCATGGCAAATTCAACTATTCGACTGCCGTTGATACTCTCAATTTGACCGATTGGTGGGACGGGAAACAATGGCATCTTGACGATCCCTGGAGCACCAATACCATCAACCGCTTCCGTCCTGATGTTGCCACACTCTATTCGGCTATAGTCGTCCCCGCAGATCATAAAGTCTCCATCTGCAGTCATGTTGAAGACGGCCCTGGTGATGGGAAGGCAGCCGCCGGAAAAGGCAGCAAATTTATGGGCGGAGGCGGAAAACAATTACTGGGAAGCGATTTGGTGGCTTGACCGGGCCGTGCTGGAGAATAAGAGTTCGGAAAGGGCCACAGCCTGGGGAAGATCGGCAACCAACTTTGCAGAAGTGATCGCGCAGGCAGAAATGATTCAGGTGCTTTGCGAGCCTCATCCGACAAATTAATCTGCAAAGAATTGCCATTGGATGGAAATTAGGAAAGGGCCCGAAGCGGTAAAAAGGTAAAGGAGGGAGATTGTATCGAAAAGCCGCCCCAGGCCACAAGCCATCCGCAAACCAATTGCCCCTTAATAATTGTGTCGGTTGAAGCTATATTAGCGCTAGCTGGTTTTGCGCTGCGAGCAGACCGATAAGCCTAAGAACTTTTCTCATCATTCTTCAAGTCATGAAACGCATCGGCATCGCCGACACCACATTTGCTCGCGTGGATATGGCCCGCGCAGCCATTGCAGCCCTTAAAAAAGAGGTCTCTGCACAGATCATCCGTTATACCGTTCCCGGCATCAAGGACCTGCCCGTCGCCGCTAAAAGGCTCCTGGAAGTGGAGAAATGCGATATCGTCATGGCCCTGGGCATGCCCGGACCGGCAGAGAAAGATAAGATGTGTGCTCACGAGGCATCCACGGGCCTGATTGCCGCCCAGCTCATGACCAACAGGCACATTATCGAGGTATTCGTGCACGAGGACGAGGCCCCTGATGAGCGCACTCTGGCAGATCTCGCGAAAAGACGCGCCGAGGAGCACGCTCTGAATGCTGTCCGCCTGCTCTACCATCCCGAGATGCTGACCCGCCTGGCCGGCACGGGCCAGCGGCAGGGCTACGAAGATGCAGGACCGATTGAGAGCAGCTCGGGTGGCCATCTGGGTCATTGAATATGATAATGATGGCAATTGCCAAGGTGAAATAGAAATGAAGCTGAAGGTTATTTTTGTATTACTGCTAGTGCTGTTTCTGGTCAGTGTAGCGGCTATAGATGCCAAGTCGAGCGGAAGAAGTGGCGGGAAATCGAGCGGCTCTTACAGCAAGAGCGTCTCATCAAAGGCAACAAGTTCCATTACCGAGGGCGCGGCCAAGATCGTTGGAATCTCAAGCCTCGGCATGGCTGCCAAGAGCACCACGAAGAAGAAGCATATTGATGACGATCTTTTCGAAAACGAGACCGAGACGGCACAGCAATCACCGGGCATGGGTGTGCTGCCTGCCTTTCTGGCAATCGGCATGCTCCTTTTAGCCTGGCGAAAGAGAATTGTGTGACGGTCTTATGATTCGGATTTGGGGTTTTTTTCTTTTGGGAAAAAAGTACACTCAAGCCGTCACGACGGCCTGAGCAGTAGTACTTTCTGGCATTGTTTCATTGATCATCGTCTCATTGCTGTCCGGGACAACAGAAACTGCTTCTTTGGAGGCGATTAGACCCATGGGGAAAATCTGGGCCTTCTCTGCCTCGACGGGAAGCTTGATATTTACGCTTTCATTGAAC
>JBATEC010000036.1:0-2168 GCA_049663825.1 Methanothrix sp.
CTTATGGTCTGCAGGCAACGGTCGAAGTCCTTCTCGACAAACCTCTGACAGGTCTTTCCTACTTCAAAGGAAAAGAGCTGCAATTCGAGATACAGGGACGAGATATTTTGGGACGACCCGTATGTGAAGCTTATCTGAATGATATTAACATTCGGGATGTATCCAACTGCATGCTAAATCCAGTTGAGTGCAGCTATCGACACTACTACCCAGCCTCGGAATGGACAGGAGACGAATATTATCCCTATTATGGCCCATGCTATGGAAACCGGTGCCCGCCATATTACCCACGTTTTGACGGAAGATAGAAGTTATATCAATAGTGCGCAGAGAAAAATGAAGAACTGGCTGTCTTTCGGACCTTTCGGCGCACTCGCCTAAGCAGGCTAATCACCTGCATTTGGCAAGCGAGATGACATGATCAGGGATTGTACTCTGGCCGGGTCCATTGCCGTGGCCAGTGATTTTCCCTTGTCTTTGCGCATCAATTGGTAGGCGATCTCAGGATCTACATTGTATTTCTCCAGGTACTCACTTCGACAGTAGTTGCCGCCCAGGCTTGAAACGTACATCGGGTTGCCGACAATCGGCGAGATCTTTCCTACTGGCAAAATCCATTCAAAATGCACAGGAAGATCGCAAATCCAGTCGTCTGTACTATATTCGGGATCAAGAAGCACCTCTTTATCTTTTTCGTTCACTGATCCACAATTTTTGCAGATGATTTTTATCTTCATACTTCAACCTCTATATTCTATTATGAATAGCTCGATAACAGTATATATAATTAACTAAACAGATGGTTTTTGCACCGCTTGAGAAATCGCGAGGTAAACCCCTGAGATCTTCGAGGGAGCTGATTTCCCAATTGCCCTCGGCCCAAAAGCTACACCTACTTTGACCGCATAAAACCATACCTGTGCTAAAGCCGCATAACACCCTGGAAGAGGCCGTACTGGCCCGTCATGTTGTCTGGATGGAGAAGCGCAAGGTCTTGAAACAATACTGGGAATGGTGCTCAGTGCACAGCCGTGCGTTCGCAGCCATTGCTATCGTTTCTCCACACAGCCGCTACGCAGTGGTGGAGATGGACCTCTATGGCCTGGGCGCTGGCGGCCTGGATAGATACGCAGGTCTGGAGATTCTGCGCATTGTACTGGAGCAGCCTTTGAAAGCCGGGTCGGTATTTTTCGTGAGCCCCGTCTATGTTTCGGCATGCGTCCCGGAAAAATCGGCTGCTATATTTGCCGGGAAGATCTGCCGCAGCGCACAAGAGGCACTATCCCTCGACCAGATAACCCATGAGGAATGGATTCGTGGCGAGCTTAAGAGGTCCGATGCAGGCGGACGCAAAAAGAGCGCGTTTGCCCCTATCAGCGGCCAGGCCCGTGCAGGGGTGATCAAGGCGCTCCTCAAGGAAGATGGTGCCGGCGTTATGTAAGGAGAATGCAAAAATGAAACGCGCATTATTCACTCTGGCAATCCTGCTCTTCATATTCAGCCTGATTGATTCATCGCTGGCCTTGAGCGACTACCAGAGGGGCGTCCTGGATGGCCTAAACCGGGGATGGAACATGTCCCAGAGATATGATCAGGCAAAAGCGGGAAACATTGTACCCTACAACCAGGCAGTTGCAGAATATAACGCCTGGATTCAAGCGATCTTCGGCACTAACGAATCGCTAATGCTGCAGCCCTTTGCGGCATCGACAAATCCAAAGACATATTCCATCAGCAAGACCTTCACGCCCAAACACAGCATTGATGCCAGCTGGAATCAAAGCAAGTCGTTGCTGCCCGAGCCTGATGCTTACGGCATGATAAATGGATATCCGGCGGAGATCTACTATTCGATTGGGCCGGCCATGGAAAATTTCTAAGAGAGATGGTTTTGCGGAAATTGAAGGGATGTATTTAGAGATTGATGTCGCACAGACCTGGATGATCGCCATTTGGAGTAAGCAAATATACAGTTCCGTTAAGCCTGACCTCAACATGGCCGCCCACTGGGGTGGCATCGTAATTATGGGTAACAAGGAAGAATGCAAGATCCCGAGAATTTATGCCATGATCATCGAAGGAGGAGACAAGACTCTTTAAGCTGGTGATTTTTTCAGTCTCGCCAAATGCCGGTCGTGAATCTTTAATAGGTTTTAATTATGTGATAT
>JBATEC010000037.1:0-30353 GCA_049663825.1 Methanothrix sp.
TGGTGGGGTATTGGTATGTTAATTTGGAACTGTAACACTAGACCGATTATTAAGATGTTGCAGAACGGAAGCCTAGATGCCTGGGCGTATGGAGATGTTGCTGGCATTTGGCTGATTCAGGAGACCTGTGCAAATTCGAGCGATTTTATGGTGGCCTATGAATTTGGGCAGACTGATTATTACTATGCCTTTAACAGAGCAACTCCTGATTCCATTGTGCAGTCCTTCCAGCAAGCCATAGATCGCATCAAGATGAACAAGGACGATAAAGGTGTAAGCGATTACGAAAAAATTCTCACCAAATATATTCCCGCGATGCGGGGAACTAGTGATATAAATGAATAAAAAGAAAATAATGGAAAACCGGGTATTCAGCTCTGCCTGTGTAGCGATTGGGATCGCTCTACTTTTTTGCGCCATCGATGCTTTTGGTCAGGATGAGCCTATGGGCAATGTATCTGCCGCCAAATTCGGAGTCGACATGCTCTTCATGCTGCTCCAGATTCAGGCAAATGTGCAGGGAAGCCTGAATGATTTGGACTTGGACGTGGAAAATGCATCTTATGATCTATCAGCAACAGGCCTGGATGGGACTTCTGCACGTGAAGTCCTGCGCAAACTGCTAGAGACAAACTCAAACCTGATCGAAGCTGTGACGTTTAGCAAGGATGGGAAGATCATCGTAGCCGAATGCAAAGGATGCGAGGGCGGCGAGGGTGCCGATATAAGCAGCCAGGAACATATAGCTCATGTCTTGAAGAATAAAACCCCTGCGCTTAGCAAACAGTTGCTGCTGGTGGAAGGATACAACGGTACTGCCCTGGCATATCCTGTATTTTCACCAGATGGAGAGTTCCTGGGAGGCATCAGTGCAATCATCGAACCGGATAAGTTGCTGAATGTCGTGGTAGCTCCACAACTCCACTTTGATCTTTACAATAGGAGCAATATTACTGACTACAGCTTCTGGTTAATGCATCTGGATGGCCTAATTGCCTACGACCGGGATACAAGCCAGATAGGCAAGGTTCTATTCGAAGATCCGCTTTACAAGCCGTACCCCAGCCTACTGGCCCTGGGAGAGAAGATGATTTCAGCGAGGTCGGGCCATGATTACTATAGCTTCCAGGTCACTGAAGGCAATAAAAGTGTAGTGACCAAGGAGAGCTACTGGACAACGGCTGGGCTTCATGGTAAGGAATGGAGGCTTATCGTCACCAAGATGATGCCGTGAGATTTTTGTTTGATAATTTAATATTTTGGAGCTGAAATTTTGATGGGCGTAAATGGGAATCCCGGCTTGGCCAGGACCCCAATAGTGCCGCTCTCAACTTTTCTAATCTAGCCCGTCACCTCCAAAACAACCTTCGTAAGAGTGCCGGTGAATTCGAAAGGACTCTTGTAGCTCTCCGTCACCGGCGTTTGCGGATCTTTGCCTACCTCCAGACCCTCTTCATAAGAATACCGCCTTGGTACCGTTGGAGCGATGCGCTTTTGGCCTTCTTGCAAGCCATTGATATACAGCGTCCCGAGCCCCTGGAAAGCACCGGTCTTCTCAAATTTAAAGCCTAATGTGGCCGGTCCCGTGGGTATCTCATTCGTCGAGATGATTGTGTGATGCTTCAGACCCACGAAGTTGTAATCGTAGACCAGGTGCTTATTCTGGACATACAGGGACAGGCCTGCGAACCTTCCTCCAATAGAGAAGAGCGCGCCTTCAGCACCAGCAGCAGGGATATCGACGTAGGCCGTGATTGTGTAGGAGCTGTTCATGGTATCGGGAATATCGGGTTCCATGATCTTCTCAGTTCCAGGGTAGTATGTGAACGTCCCGATCTTTGGAACTGTATCGTAGCGTTCTCCAATGCGATCGTCCAGAGGCAGAACGTTATACTTGCCGGCCTCGGTCCACCAGCGTTCTTCCATTTCGTTTACCTTTTCCGGATACTTCGCTGCCAGATCGTTGGCTTCCGATACATCCTCGGTAAGATTGTAAAGCTCCCAAACATCCTGATCGAAGTTGCCGCCTGTGTTTACGTGATGGAAAGCGACTGCCTTCCAATCGTTGTACCAGAGGCCGCGCGTGCCCATCATCTCAAAGTACTGAACTATTTTATGGGTCGTCTCGTTGGGGTTATTGAAGGTATAGACCATACTGGTCCCTTCAATGGACTTCTGAGGCACGCCATTATAGACCTTTGGAGCCTGGATATCCAGTACCTCGAAGACCGTTGGGACTATGTCGATGGCGTGGCTGAACTGGGAGCGAACGCTTCCATTATCCTTGATCGCTGCTGGCCAGTATATAATCAGAGGATCGCGTACGCCGCCTTCATTGGTCGTCCATTTGTAGAACCGGTTGGGAGTGTTATCCGCCATGGCCCATCCGAGCGGATAGGTCGGATAGCTCATGGGCCCGCCCAGTTCGTCAAGCTTTGTCAGCATGCTGCTTATGTTAGATCCGGATAAGGGTGTGTAATTTGCCAAGAACCCTGAAGTGTCTCCTCCTTCAGACATTCCGTTGGACCATAGCGCCATATTGGTGTAGCCGTTGGCGTCACCCTCAGGAGATGCGCCGTTATCTGAGAGCACTATGATCATGGTATTATTCATTAGCCCGCTCTCATCCAGATAGTCAATGAACCTGCCTATCTGCTCATCGGTGTAGTCGACGTAACCTGCATGGACCTCGGCCAGGCGTGCATATACCCTTTTTTCGTCGGCAGTCAGGTTATCCCATGCTTTAACATAGGGGTCTCTTGGAGGCAGCTGTGTGTTCTGCGGTACAATTCCCATCTCCTTTTGCCGGGCAATTGTCTCATTCCTTAATGCATCCCAGCCCTGGTCGAACTTGCCCTGGTACTTATCGATGTACTCTTTGGGCGCATGGTGCGGCCAGTGGCCGGCGCCAAAGGCGAGGTAGAGGAAGAACGGCTTATTCGGGTCAACCTGCTTGCCATCGCTCAAGAATTCTATAGACCGGTTTACCAGGTCCTTGGAGAGATGGTATCCTTCCTCAGGCGTGGACGGCGGATCTATTCGGTGCTCTCCGTAGACCAGATCCGGATACCACTGACTGGTGTGAGACTCCAGGAAGCCGTAATACCTCTCGAATCCCCTGCCAAGTGGCCATTGATCGTAGGGCCCTGCCGCATTGATATCAGCAGAGGGGGCAAGGTGCCACTTGCCTACACAATATGTATTGTAGCCCTGGTCCCTGAGCACCTCCGGTATTGTGGCGGCGCTCTTCGACATATGGGCGTTGTACCCCGGATAGCCGCTGGCAAACTCCATTAGAGTCCCTACGCCTACTGAGTGGTGGTTTCGGCCTGTGAGCAGACAAGCGCGAGATGGAGAGCAGATCGCTGTGGTGTGGAAGTTATTATAGCGCAGACCTCCTGCTGCCAGTCGGTCAATATTTGGCGTTTCAACCGGACCGCCAAAGCATCCCAAACCGCCATATCCTATATCGTCAAGCACAAGGAAGACGATATTGGGTGAACCCTTGGGCGGTTGGGCCACCGTTGGCCAGCACTGTGTTGAGTCTTTGTAGGTCAATCCAATATTTTGTGAGCTGCAATCGGATTGAATACCCCTATCATCAGTCTGGTTTGAAGAAGCCAATTCCGCAGGAGTGCTCTTTGCTGCCTGGATGACGAGAACATTTTGTTGAGGTGATATGACGTCTTCATTGGCAACTTCTTCGAGACTCGATTCCGCGGTCAGAGCTCTTCTCCGGTTAGTCAAAAGTTCGTTTGCGCTATTTATTAGATTAGAGTCGTCTGCCATGACTTCGTTGGCTGTTAAGAGGCCATCATCAATATTACTATCTCCAGGTATGCCGGAAGATTTGCTATTATCTGCAGCCAGTATACACGAGGAACTTAAAAAAATCAAAATAATTAATTTAGCTAAGTTTGAAACAATTATCCCTCCTTAATATTATCTCCCTCGCGATAGTATTTAATTCTTTCATTAAACAGGACCAATCGACCGTCTTACGAGCCGGAGATGGAAGGCACAGAGAACCTGTGCGTCCCTATCACTCCTCTTCCTGAAAAGTGGCGAACTCGATCTCCACAGATGGGCGGTTCGCTTCAAAAGAGGTCTGCAAAAGCCCTCCAGAGAGCGCCAGGACCCTTTCAAAGAACCTGTTGGACTGGCTCAGAGGATGGCAAGTGCACTCGTTCCTTCCCGCGATCTGCACCGTCAACCATTCGTCGTTCAAGGTTGTGACGATTTCGATCTCCTTCATTCTCGCTCCTGCGAAACGCTCCAGCATATCGATCAATACCTCGGCAAAGCGCTCTTGGTCCATGCGTGCGAAAGCCTTCTCTGAACATGGACAAAAGGCCAAGTTTACGTCTTCGAATATGTTTACATGAGCAATGCGCGCCTTCAGTGCCAACCGGAAGTCTTCAACGCTTTCCGCCTGCATAATCGCCTCCTCTTCATAGGGATTGTGCAGCAACTTCTCCAGGACCTCCTCGATGAGTCGGTTGACGTCCACGCGGGAGACGTAGTAAGGGGGACGAAATCCGCGATAAGTAGCCGCGTAGTCGCTGAGCAATCTGCCTGCCCGGTCTAGAAGATACTGGTCCAGCACCGATTCCAGCTTCCTCTTGGCGAAGAGCTTTTCCAGCCTGCCTACGACCTGTCCTGTCTTATGCACCATCTCTATGTCGATCTTCTTTCCGGCATGAAGCTCTCTGGCGAAGGTGTGTAAGTCAACAAATAGATCGTCCATGTGTTCAGTATCCAGAAGGCAGTCCAGCTCTTTGGCCTCCGTCCCTTCCTCCAGCTCGCTCAGCATATGGGAGATGTATACCAGCCGACCGGCGATAATGGTGAATGTCCTCTCCAGCTCCCTTATGAGGTCCAGGGCATAGTCTGAGGTCCGCCGGGCCCAGTGGGGAGTAATCTCTTCCAGGTCTTTCAAAGAAGCTGCATCCGAGTACATGACCTGCAGAGTCTTTCGTGCCGTCTGGGCATCGATGAGTTTGCCGTGACCTGAGCCACAGATGACGATTTTTTGGTTTTCCAGAATCCACAAAATCTTCAGGATGGTTTGCATGAGGTCCTCTCGGCTCCAGCCATAGGCCCCTGCCATTCCCGGATTGGAGGCGAAGAATACATCCCCCACTAAGAGCAGCGATCCGATCCGAACGGAGATGCTGTCCGGGCTGTGTCCTGGGGTGTGATAAATCTCCAGGTGGTCTCCTTTACCCAATTGTACAATCTGGCTATAAAGCACAATATCCTCTGCTATCTGCCTCGACTTGGTGACGTAATCGATACTGTGTCCTGGCAGGTCAAAAGAATCGCTACATAATAGAGTTTTATCCAGTTGAGAGAGCAGTCTGATCTCGACCGGTATCGTTGATATGGGCCTGTCAAGCAGCACAGAGAGGGTTATTTGGGGATCGTTCATCTCCAGAGCGTTGGCTCCTGTCTCCTGTACGGCCAGAAATGCCTTGGATAGCTGTGTGGATCTTTTGCATTGCATCAACTGGTACCAGTGGTCGATATGCACATGTGTGAGATAGACCACAACCGGCCGGGGCAGATCATCCTGCAGTATCCGGATCTCTTCTTCAAGACTTTTGATCTGGCTTTCTATACCACCAGGATCGATGAGGGCGATCTGTTCCGGGCTGGAGAGAAGATATGAATTAGATGACATGAGATCGATCTTGCGCAGGTAGGGATAGATGGTGACATTCCTGGTTCCTGGCACGCTCTGCGATATCATTGGCTCCACGGCAAATGTACTCCTTTTTTGATAATCGTATTAACGTCAACGAATTATTCGGTTAAACATTAAATGTTTTCCTCAATGCTTAAATAAGATGATATATCTCAATTCTGTGACGGTCAGGCTCAGTATGACGATATTACCATGGTAGTAGTAAAATCGGTGTGAATTATTAGTTAGAGATGTGATATTTATGGAAATAAACCATACCTGTATAGATAACGTGCCAATTGTCTCCGTTTCCGGTAGAATCGACGGCGCCACTTATAAAGATCTCGAGGCCGTCCTGAACGAGCTGATAGACCAGAACAAATCTGATATCGTGCTCGATCTGGAGGGTGTGGTCTATATCAGCAGCGTTGGATTGCGGGTTTTGCTCGCAGCGCAAAAGAAAGTCCGGCCGAAGAACGGCGCTGTAAAGCTGGTCTCATTGCAGCCCTTCGTAAGAGAGGTATTCGAGATCACCGGCATTAACCGGCTCTTCTCAATCTATTCCAACCAAGGCGAAGCTCTGGGCTGCATTAAAAAGTAATTTTAAATTGTGATGATCATGATGATAACGGATGTGAAAAAGAACGAGCATGAGATCACAGTAGCCGCAACCATTGAGCAGATTTCCGTCATCTCTGACTTCATCGATGGTATAATGAGCTCGGAGGGTTTTGATTCGCGGAAGGTATTGGAGTTGCAGCTGGCAGTTGAAGAAGCATGCACCAATGTTGCCAGGTACGCCTACCCTGGAAAAGACGGCACGATCCACATTATCGCCAGAGTGTCTGGCGATCGGTTGGAGCTGATCATAGAGGACGATGGAATTCCATTCAATCCAACTGCTCATACTGTGGTCCTGTCCCAGGCCGAAACAAAAGACCATCCCATTGGTGGTCTTGGTATTCACCTCATCAGAAGTTATGTGGATGGGATGTCTTTCGAGTTTCGAGATGGAAAGAATATACTCACGCTTGTAAAAAATATGGATAAATAACGTGCTGCGCCAAAATCACTTCTCGCAGACTTTGTAGCCGCCCACATGAAACTCCCAGACCTCCTTGGGTACCCCCTCGAAGTACTGCGTCTTGTTGATGTAAACGTAGCCGGTCTGGCCTTCCTCTATCTCCACCGATAGACCTTCCCTGCGAATGGTGGGCTCCTATCATCGGTCCTGTGGTATGCCCCATTGCATAGGAGCTGGCGGTGGCGTTGACGATCTTCTGATGCTTTCCCTGTACCTGGCCAAGTCATCTGCCCTCATGTTCTCTTTGCAGGGCGCTTTTGTTCAATTTGGCAAATAAGTACTGGTCGAGGACCTTTCCGTCCTTGACGACGTTCGCCCTGATAATCCCTTCAAGGGAAAAACCTGACTTCTCAAGCACCCTGGCTGAAGCAGCATTCGTAGTGTAGGGCTCTGCGAAGATACGGTGAAGACCAAGCACTTCAAAAGCGTATTCGCTCAGTGCTCTTACTGCTTTTGTCATGATCCCATTGCCCCAGAAAGGCTCCGCCAGCCAATAGCCCAGTTCTGCAGTGAATCGGTGAACATCCTTCCCTGGCATCAGACCTATGCTTCCGATGGCCTCCTGATCGGCTGCAATTGCAAAATACGTTCTGGGCTCTATTCGCATTACTCTGAAGAGGAATGCTTCTGCGTCCTCCAATGAGTAAGGATGAGGAAATGCATCTCGAAGATTAATCCATATCTTTTTGTTATTCGCATATTGAGCTATTGACGCTGCGTCGTCCTTGTGCCAATCTCGAATAGTATACTCTCCAATTGCAGTGTGCATTATAGGCATTTATACCTCAAAGCTCAGGATAAAAATATGACGGAGATGGTTATGCCGGAGGGATTATTTTAGAGACTCTCTGGAAATTACCTTTGCAGATATCGATGATATCTTTTCTGATTTGGAGCAATTGCCCCTGCCCAAATATGAAAAAATCGGAAGAGATGGCCTCAAAAGGGCCATGAGCAATCTGGCTTTCCTGGAAAGATATTCACTACCCTGTGCTTTGTCGGTTCACCACCCTTCGCCCATCCCGGAATACCATGACCACATTTTGAGCATCCTTTATGTCCTGGAGCGGGTCGCCATCCACTGCCAGCAGATCTGCAGCGCACCCAGGTTCAATAGCACCGATGCTGCCCGTTCTCAGGGCCCGGGCGGCCTCACTGGTAGCAGTTCTCAGGGCCTCCTGTGGAGCAAGCCCGCTTTCCACCAGCAGCTGCAGCTCGCGGTGAACGCCCGCGCCAAAGGGAACGCCGTTTATTGGCGCATCGCTTCCCACAACGATCCAACCCCCTGCAGCATAAAGCTCTCCCACTCGCAGTCTGAGCTGCGAAGAGATCTGTGAAGGAAGCGCGGCATCTGTGACCGCCCGCGTCGGAGTTATTGGTATGTTGCGTTCCACCAGCATGTCCAGAACACCATCTGGCCAACCATCCAGGACCGCCCTCGCTTCCACATGCTCCAATCCGTCAACCCCGGCGGCGATAACGTCCTCCAGGTCTTCGAGGCTGCCCCAATGGGCGGTGACTGGAAGGCCTTGATCGTGCGCCTCGGTCACAATGGCATCAAGGACCTCGGGCGCTATTGGCTCAAGGCCTCGCCTCGGCCGCCCTCGCTCCTGCACCACCTTGATGAGGTCAACGCGATCGTCGCCGTCGGCAAGCTCCCTCACTACAAGGCGGGCTTCTTCCGGGGTGCTGGGAAGTCGCACCGAGTCTGATGCCGGATCGACTCCGAATGTAGCCACTGGATGGCCGCCCGGCGTCGTGAAGATGGGGCCGGCAGCAAACAGGCGCGGTCCTTCCAGTGCACCGTCTCGAAGCTGCCGGCGAAGCACCATGATCCAGCCGTACTCGTTCCCCAGGTCCCGAACGGTGGTGACGCCGTTCTCCAGAAATGCACGCCGCGTATCGGGGTAGAAGCGCACCCAGTCGAAGACCAGCTTTGGCATGGTGAGGAGGTCCGGCTCTTCATTCGCTTTATAAGTCTGAGGTCCCAGATGCACATGCATATCGATAAGGCCCGGCATCAGAGTGTAGCCGGTCAGGTCGAGAACTTTTGCTTCAGGAGGGATGTCGATATCGCCCTCTTCTCCTACCTCAATGATCGTGCCATCTTTAATAAGGACCGCAGCCCTATTGATCGGTTCCAGGTCTTCTCCCTCCAGCACTGTCGCATTGGTCAGAGCAAGGTATCCCTCCTGTGCCGCTCCGGCCGTGTAAAGCGTTGCATTGTAGCAGACAAAACAGCCTGCAACAAGGATTGCGGCTACTGCAAACGCGTACAGCAAGGTGCTCTTCAGCTGCAAAGATCCGCTCATTGCTTTTCCCCCAAGACGTTTTGAATTTTCTGCTATACCTGAGCTTCACATCTCTTGTTATCTGCTCTTATCTTCCATGCCGCCAGCAGAAGCAGTATAACCACGCCAAGCAAGAAGACCGTTCTCTGAACTAGCTCGTCATAAAACATCGCCTCATCAAACGGCACTAAGAGAAAGGCAATCCATGCTCTGGTCAGGAGAGCTCCTCCCGCCAAAGAGAGTGTATGGGAGGCGCTCCAATCTCTGCTCTGCGACCATCGCCATGTCAGGGCAGCCAGCAGGCCTATTGTGAGGATGTTTACTATGAATCCTGGCCAGTCGATCAAGAACATCGAAGGGATTCCAAGCATTTCGCATGCTGTTTCTATGATGGTCGGCAGGCTCAAGAGCATAAATGCAGCAGTTCCAACAACCCATGGATTGGGCAGCCGTCTGGCTGCAAAGGGCCGCTGCTCTAATCTGACGGAAAACGCCAATGCTATCAAAGCCGAAACGACGATGGCTGTTCCAGCCATCTGAAGAGCAGATGGAAAAAATTGGTCATCTATTGCTGTGAACCAGCAGATGATTGAGGATGCAAGGATGTACTCGATCGAGATGATAGCCAATCCGAGGTTGTCCAACCACGGCATTGTCCTGCGCCTGGAAACAACGGTCTCAATTATTGCGATGGGCGCGCTTATGCTCCAGATCACATGCCCCAAAACGAAATACAGTGCATCCAGATAGCTTATGCCCAGTGCCGGGATATATGTGGGATTTGGCATGTCATGCCACAATTCTGTGATCTGATAAGATGGATCGAACAGGCTGTGGTCGATCAAGCCCGCCTGGAACACTCCGAAAGCGAGTGAGAGCAGAATGATCGTCGGCCAACCACGACCTGTGCGGCGAGCGCTCTCGCGGATGATAATGGCCGCGCCACCATAGAGAGGCGCTAAGAGCCCTAAACCCACCAGCATCTCCGTGAAGGTCTCAGATGAATAGCCGATGAGATATTCCGCGGTAAGAGGTGCCAGGAAGAAGAGCCCGAGCACAGGTGCGATGCTATTCCAGAAGCCCAATCCCTTTTGAGGCCTGCTCAATCCAACTGTTTGAGGTGTTGCATAATTCATAGTCTTACCTCTGATCCGCTTTGGTTGCCCTGTCAAATATCTCGAATATCTCGGCACAGTATGTCTCCAAGCTGACAATAGCTATGAGGCACTGGTTTGCCAAATGCTCACCAATGGCCCCCTGAATGGCGCTGGCCATGGCATGGATATCGAACTCGCGGAACTCGCCGCTGGCCTGTCCTTCGGTAAGGAGCTGTTCAAGTGCATATACAACCGGGTCCTCCCCATCATCGGACAGCTTATAATAGGGAACGTTGTCGGGCGTCCTGGCATTGAAAACGATCTCGATCAGGGCGACGTTATGTTTGGAATGCGTTCCCTGGTATGCAAGCCTTGCCTCGATGAATATGCGCAGCTTTTCCCTCGCTGTCCTTCCTTCTTTTAATCGCTCTGTTACGTATGCATTTGCCTCAGATAGTAGCGTCGTTAAAGTCTGGTTTATCAGGTCGTTTTTATCACTGAAATGGTATGAGATCAAGGGCGTGCTGATTCCTGCTCTTTTGGCTATTTGCGCAAGGCTGGCGTTTACATAGCCGATCTCATCGAGAGTGGCAATCGTGGCCTCGATTATCTGCTCTCGCCTCGCCTCAGCAATGAACGATTGCCTTTCGTCTGCTCCTTTATCGTTCGTCATCTCTTCTTCCTTTGGGATTGCCCAAATGCTCTCGTTCAAGCGCCCAAGCCTTTTTTTTGACTGTGTATTCATTTTTTTGATCAAACGATCAATAATCTGTTTAGGTATTCATATATAAATAGATTGTCTATAAAGTCAAATTGCCGGGGAAGATTCCTGCTGGAGAAATCCTCCTCCAGTGTTGCCCGGATCCAATTCCCTAAACTCTATTGCCGTTTCGCGCTGTTCCGGCCTTTCCGTGGCATAGGATTTTACCTCGTCCGCTCATACACTCAGAAACACAACCTCCTGTATCATCATCCTTTATGGATTCTTTTTTCTCCCGCTATCGCACCCAGGTTACAATCGGTGGATTCTTATCATGAGCTTTGGGCGCATACCTCTTTCCTTGTGTTTTCCGCCTGCATCGCTAATGCGATTCGTTCTCCTGTTCATAGCGCAGCTATCTCCCGGCCTGTGCGATCCTCATGCCGAGGTCGTAGGCCTTCCGGCAGTCCTCGGGGAATACCTCACGGTGTCTCCTTGCCTTTTCTGCCGGGTCAACCGCAGATGAGACATATTTTGCGTAATCATCAAACTGCAGGGTATCAGTAACCAGAAGCGTTTCAGAGGCGCCAAAAATCCATTTAAGTACCAGCTCCGTCAGCCTGATCTGCACGTCAAATCCCATCTCTTTCGCCCCCTTCTCGTCCGCGCCCATCGTATAGATGAACGCAGTCGAGATCTTTTTTGGGAAAAGTGAGGAGTGCTCCCGGTCATAGACGAGATACGGAAAGACCAGTCGTTCCAGGAACGACCGCATTTCGCCCGTTGCCGTTCCCAGGTAGACCGGAGAGCCGAGAATGAATGCGTCCGCTCCGGCAATCCTTTCAAGGACCGGGGTGAGATCGTCCTTCATGGCGCATTTCCCATAGCTCTTCCCGTCTTTGAGCTTGCAGGAAAAGCAGCTGGTGCAGCCCTTGTAGTCTAGGTCGTACAGGTGAACCAGATCAGTTTTTGCTCCTGCCGATTCCGCGCCCCCGAGTGCATTTTCTAGCAGCGTCGCGGTATTCCACGATTTCCGCGGGCTTCCATTGATTCCTATGACTGTTCCCATTGACGATCACCTTGTTTCGTTCTCTTAAATTATTTGCCTTCATTTTCCTTCATTGAGGCGGCGACCTCGTGTGTGGCGAGGATGCCGTTCAAGGCGGCTGGAAAGCCGGCATAGATTGAGATGAGCAGCATGATCTCGACGATCTCCGCTTCCGACAGGCTGGCCCGGAGCCCTCCCCCGATATGAAACCGGAGCTGCGACGGGGCCGTTCCTTTTGCCGCAAGCGCTGCAATGGTCGCAACCTGTCTGTCCCGCAGGGAGAGGAGACCTCTTGAATAGATATCACCGTACCCGAATGCAATGACGTACTTCACAATGTCCGGATCGATCGGGTCATATGTCTCCTTAAGGATGCGTTCCTGTTCAGGCGCAATTTTGGCAAGCAGATTCTTCCCTCTTTCGTACCTTCCTTCGGATCCGGCGTGAAGGGAGTCCTTAGAGAGTGCTTGGCCGGTCTCCTGCAGGACCTCGACAAGCGTCTTCATGGCGTTCAGTGTTGCCGGGAACCCCGCATACCCGCACATCTGGATGATAACCTCGCGGATCTCCTCCGGTGTGCAGCCGACATGAAGTGCGGCATGAGTATGGACCTTCAGCTGAGGCGCTGCAGTGCCCATGGCGGTCAGGGCAGCGACGACCGCGAGTTCCTTGGTCCTGTTGTCGAGTCCGTCACGAGCATAAATCTCGCCGAACGAGTATTCGATGAGGTACCGGGCGATGTCCGGGCAGATGCGATTAAGAGTCTCTTCCACCTGCACGCCGGCCTCACCATCGATCTCAAGCAATTTTATCCTTCCGATTGCAGCGTAGTCAGTCATTGTTCCTCTCTTTTCCCAGGTAAATCGAGTCATGATGTTAAAGCATCTCGATCGTTCTCTATCAATATTGGCATATGCGCTGTTCGGATATGCACCTTGCCAGAGGGCCATCTCAAACATGTCCAAGAAGGATAGAGTTGATCCCGACAAGAATAGCTTTCGAACCTTATTTCGGGGTGCCGCGAGTCAGCCTGTGGGCCTCCCGCGCTATGGTGGGGCGCCCTCAACGCCGGGCAGGCTTTGGTCAGAGCGACTGGAAAGGCCAATACAAATCCCGCTATCAGTATAGAAGCTTCGTCATGGACTGTCACAAAAACGTTCAAACTTAAAGGGCAAAGCTTCATAGATTGTTCCCCGCGGACGCGGGGTCAGGGGGGCCGGCACGGCCTGGAGTGCCCCCCCGTTACTGTAGCACGTAATACCCGCGCGGGGCCGGAAGAAGATGTGATATAATTTTTTGCATCATCTCTGAAGGGACAGACATTCCCGTCTGGCCGGTTGATGCACGCATCGCAGGAGATGCACGCGGCTGGTTCATCAGGACTTGCCCGCCAGAGGTTAGGCAGATCAGGCTGCCGGAGCAGCGGCCGGGAGAGGGAGAAGTAATCGATACCGGTAGTATTGAGCAGGGTGCTCATAACCGAAAGCTTCCGGTTCAGGCCAACCAGAATAACCGGCACGCTTACCCTCTTTGCAATCTCTGCTGCAAAGTCGCGAAATACCGATTCATCGTAGGGAATGCTATCGGGTGGAAAGGGCGAACCGTCCAAGCCTCCGGAAATTTCGATTGCGCTGATCCCATTCTCTGCAAGGTGTATGCAGGCGGATTGACAGGCATCCCAGACACCGTCATCCTCCTCGAAATCAGAGCAGTTGATCTTGACAAGTATGGAGAAATCAACTCCCGTTCGGGCCCGGATCTCTTCGCAGATCTCCAGCAGGAACCGTTTCCTTCCTGCGACATCTCCGCCATACTGATCAGTTCGCGTGTTCTTCTTCACATTCAGAAACTGGCTGAGGAAGAATCCGTGGGCGGCATGAATCTGTACACCGTCAAATCCCGCCTGCTTTGCCCGGGATGCAGCGTCGCCGAACTCCCTTATGATGGATTGTATTTCTTCCAGGGTTGGGGTAGCAGGAGTCCACATCTCCCCGGTCCTGCCGTCATCAAGCTGCATGATAATGGGACATCCTGTGTTGTGGACCATCTGCGTCAGCTCCCGGTATGCCGGAATGTAGGAATCATCTGGGATGCACAGCATTCCATGGAGCCTTGTCGTGTCCTTTGTGATGGTTGTCGCACTGGTGATGATAAGGCCCACTCCTCCTTCGGCCAGTTGCCGGTAAACCTCAAGGAGCCGGGGTGTCAGCCGGCCGGTCTCGTCGGCCATGGCTTCCCATGTGGCCGAGCGGACGAGCCTGTTCCGAAGCCGCATCGTCCCCATGCGGGTCTCGTCGAATAGAGTTTTCATGCCAGCCCTACTGCCACGCAACCACGAGTGGCTTGCGGCGCGGAATCCCGTAGATCTCGTACTGCGGGTGACCGAACATCATCGCATAGGCGCTTCTCCGCCCGGCGGGGATCCCTAGCTCCTTTTGCAGCGGCTCGTACGATGATGCCGCCATGGCAACAAAGCCTGCCCAGCAGGTACCAATCCTGTGTGCCGGTGCCGCGAGATCGAAGTGGGTGAGCGCAATGATGGCATCGGTCTGGGCCACCGGATCTCCTTCCGGTATGGTGGCAACGAGCAGGTGCGGGGAGCCCCGACAGATAACATCCCTTCCATGCTCCCATGCCTCGAGAAGCACCGGGATGTAGCCGCTCAGTGGATGGTTCGAGCCGGCGAGAGTCCTCATCCATTTGATGGTCAGGGCGGCGATCTTCTTCACCTCTTCCGGGTCGTGGATAACGATCCATTCCACCGGCTGGCCGTTCCCAGCAGAAGCGGCGTAACGGGCAATATCGAGCAGTTCGAGGATCTTCTCTCTTGGTACCGGATCTTTCGTATAGTGCCGGACAGAGCGCCGTTTCCTCAGGTAGTATCCCAAGTCATCCGGTGCAATGTTTCCTACCCCTGCGGGGAGAAGCACCCTCTCGTCCGGGCGATCGTTCAGGATAAGCGCCTGCGACGGACAGTAGGCCTCGCATTGCCCGCAACCAAGGCACATGTTGGCTTTTGTGCCATTTACTTTCGGCGGTGTCTTCTCATCAGCGGGCTCGATTATACCTGCTATACAGACCGTGGAGCAGATCCCGCAACGGGTGCAGAGATCCTTGTCGACGAGTATAGTAGTCATGCAAATCACTCCTGTTTTCTTTTCTTTGCCATCCGGTCATCAGCCTGTACGGGTTTATGTGCAGGAAGCGGGTATAGGTTCAAGTGGTTCAGGAGCTGTGCCATGGTCTGCCCGAGCGATTTTGCGCGAGCAATGCCTTCCTCATCATTCAGGACATCGCCGACATCCCGCCCAATCCCGATCGCGGGGAGGCCGGAGACTATCATCTCGCTGGCAAGGAGGAAGTGGAGCATGGAATCCGCCGTGCGGCTGGCGCCTGCACGCCGTACGGCGACCGCGGCGTTCCCCACCTTGTTCTTGAAGAGGTGGCCGTTGGCAAAGGAGACGAACCCGGCCCGGTCGATGAGCGCCTTCATCTCCGGGGTGACATCAAGGAAGTAAACCGGGGAGCCGAGGATGATCCCGTCAGCACTGCTCATCTTCTCGATGCAGGCATTCACCATATCATCATCGAATACACAGCGCCGGTCACGGTTCTCGAAACATTTGCCGCAGGCCGTGCACCCGCGGATCTTCTTTCCTCCCAGCTGTAGGGTCTCGGTCTCGATTCCTTTGTTATCGAGTTCTTCCAGGATATGCCAGATGAGGATCGAAGTGTTACCATCTTTTCTCGGGCTTCCGTTGAATGCAACAACTCTTGTCATGTTATCTTCCGTTCATCAGCTTCTTTCCGGCGCTCCAAGCATCTCCAGCATACTTTCCGAGCGTCCAGTAGCGGTTATCAGGCATGGTCAGGAAGAGCGGGTCGATCTCCTGGAAATTGGGTTTTCCGTCCCTGATCATCCTGCCATCCGCATATGCACCGACTATCTCGCCGATGTAGAGGCTGTTGGTGGGGAGAGGAACGATCTGGACGAGCCGGCACTCAAGCGAGACCGGGCATTCCCTGATCATCGGGGCGGTCTTCAGAGAGCCGTAGAAGATCTCGAAGGTCTCAGATTTGTCGACCTTTTCTCCAGACACAAGCCCGCAGTAATCGGTCTTATCCAAAAGCTCCGATGAGGGGATGTTCACGGAGAACGTCTTTGTCTCTGCTATGCCTTTCGGTGTGTAGTGGTGATTCGCAATCCCGCAGACGAGCATCGGCGGGCTTGCATTTGCCCGGGAGCACCATCCCACTGCCATGAAATTGGCAATCCCCGAAACCTGCGTCCCTACAAGAACCACAGGCATCGGAATGAAAAAGTTCTGTCCGATCTGCATCTTATCCATAGTTTTTTCCTCACCCCTCAGCAATATGCGAATCTCCTGGCAGAATGCCATGGCAGGCAGAACACATACGATTTTTCTGCAAGGGCAATCTGAACCGTTAGCGAAAAATATGACTTAACTCTATTTATAGGAAATACAGACAAAATAGAAACATACTTTCATTGGAGTAACTATGACCTATACGAAGAAAGGGAAGACCTATCATTGCTCAGTGGAGGCAGCACTGGATGTGATCGGCGGCAAGTGGAAACCCCTCATCCTCTGGGCCCTCGGAGATAATGTGTTGCGCTTTGGCGAGCTACAAAAGGCGATACCGGGCGTCAACACCAAGATGCTGACAAAGCAGCTTCGCGAACTGGAGGAAGATGGGGTTATCAAGCGGACGGTCTATCCCGAAGTTCCACCCCGTGTGGAATACAGTATCACGGATTTCGGGAAGACGCTAATTCCGATCCTGGAAGCGCTCTGCAACTGGGGAGCAAACTACCTTGGGATTGAGGATGCAGCTTCTCGCCAATGCCCGAAGAAAGCGGGAACGAAGAAATGAGATTCAGGATGAATGCGAGGGCTGTCTCATCTTTGGCCTAGAGCTTGATGGTCTCGGCCCTCTACATAAAGGCATTCGCCCCTCTTTGCAGCCTCGGTGCCTCTCTGTGAGCGGCGAGCAGGTGTGCCTGGCAGTCTTCTATAGGACTTTGGCATCTCTGGATAGCTCGCGAGCTTTTACCGGTAATAAGTTGCAAGTTGCGGGGTGTTGTGTTTTAATATTATGTCCCTATCTTCACCGGCTCCACAATGGCCCTCAATGTAGCTATGGCAGACAGCGCCGCCAGATAGCTGGTCTTGGGATTTCTGGGTGAGGGAACATTCTCTACCAGTGTCGAGATCCGCCCAAAGTCGCCCACCACCACAATCTCGTGCCGGTTTACATGAATGCCCGGGTCCGCTACGATTTTCACGTGCACCTCGCCCTCCCCGGACGCCAGGAAAAGGGTCGCGGCCACATTGACATTGGCCGGAAAAGCCTTCACAGCCTGCAGCGCGCTTCCCTCAAAGATCTGCGTAGGCTCCGCGAGCGCATCCAGGTCGATCTTATTTTCCAGAATGTAGGGCGCGCCCTTCAGCCCGTTGGGGTTTTTGGTGGTGGTGAGAGTCACGCTGCGAATGGTGCCGATGCGGGCGGACTTAATGCCATCCAGGCCCGATATCGCTCCGGAGGGAAGATAAACTCGCGAGCCGTGATCTTTTGCCAGGGCCTTCACCTCGGCAAAGAACTCCCTGTCCGCGAGAGCCCCCACGCTCATGATCATCAGCTTCTTTCCCTTTTCCAACGCAGCCCTGGCAATGGCCGGGACGGCCTTCTGGCTTGCCGCCTCCACTACCACATCAGAGAGGCTCACCAGCTCCTCCAATTTGACCCTGACCGGCTTATGCTGCAAGCTATCGATCAGTGCCACCGCTGTTTCCGGATTATGATCGCATACCGCAACTAAATTCGCGTCTAACGCACCGGAGTCTACTGCTTTTGCAATCTCGGCCCCAATAGCGCCGCACCCAACAAGCCCGATCTTAATAGGCATCGGAGGCTATAAATCAATAGGACATCAAAATCTTTGCGGTATGCTAACATCAGAGCTGGAGAGATTTGTGGACGAGGACCTGGGCGAGTGGGACGACTCCAGCAGCCTCGTTCCTGAGGTGAAGGCGAACGCCTTCATCATCGTCAAAGAGGACTGCATAATCTCCGGCCTTGCAGAGGCGCAGGAGATTTTTGCATACTTCGGGCTAAAGGCCGCGCTTCTTTACGATGACGGCGAGTTCGTCCCCGCAGAAAGCCAGGTTATCTCCGTTCGCGGAAGTGCCAGAGCCATCCTTCAAGCGGAGAGGCTGGCCCTGAACTTCATGGCGCGCATGAGCGGCATATCCACATTAACTCGAGAGTGCGTTCTAACCGCGGGCGGGCAGGTGCGCATTGCCGCGACTCGCAAGACCACGCCCGGCTTTCGCGTATTCGAGAAGAAGGCCGTCTTTTTAGGTGGCGGCGATACGCACCGGTTCAATCTCTCCGATGCAGTGCTCATCAAGGACAACCACATAAAAATTCTGGGCCTGGAGCCTTGCCTGCGTCGCGCCAGGGAACGCGCCAGTTTCACCAAGAAGATAGAGGTTGAGGTAGAAAGCCTCGAGGATATGATCAAAGCCGCAGAGGGCGGCGCAGATATCATCATGTTCGATAATATGGCCACAGAGGAGATTGTCCGGGGAGTCGAACTGCTTATGGAAAAAAGCCTTAGGGATCGCATGATTCTGGAGGCGTCTGGAGGCATAACGCTTGATAATATCCGGGAATATGCGGCCAGCGGAGTGGATGTAATATCTCTGGGAGCCCTTACCAGAAACGCGAGATGGATCGATCTGAGCCTGGAGATCGACCTGGAGATAGAGCAAAATTCAAATTGAAAAAGAATATAATGCATAGAGAAAGGTGTTCCCAAGATGCGGCGTCTGATCTGTCTGCCATGTTTGGCATGTCTGCTATTCTCTATTCTCCTAATCCAAGCAGGCCATGCAAAAGAAGACACCGATGATAGTGACGAGGTGGCCTTCAAGGATTTTAACCTCAATATTGGAGATCGCATTGATCTCGGCGACTATCAGATGGAGCTCATCGAGATACAGTCGGTAAGAGATGGGCTGGTGGTGATGAGAACCTCCAAGGTAGGCGGGCCCTTAGATGAGCAAAGAGCCCTCTTGCTGGACAGCCCCAATAATTTCGATGGTGGCGCGGAAAACGGGGGCATTACCATTACCGTAGCCGATATTTTCGATGAGCAGTCTGCCAAAGTGAGGATCGAGTATCAGCAGGGCCTGGGAACTGCCAGGAAGCGTGCCTCAGAAAGGCCTGCTGCGGTATTAGACAAGCCGGAGCTTTCCGTGCAAAAGAGCTTCGACAAGAATCAAATGAGTGTAGGCGACGAAGTTAAGGTCACCCTCACTGTCAAGAACATAGGCACGGGACAGGCTGTGGGTATAAAAGCTGAGGATGTGCCGCCTCTCCCTGAATTCTCTTATGTCGCCGGTTATCCGCCCAAGATCAAGGAGACTTTGGACTCTGGGCAATCGGATTCGGCTGTTTATGTGATGAACGCCGTAAAAGAAGGCTCTATTCGTGTTCCTGCCATAATTGTCAGCTACACCGACGCAAAGAAGAATGCCAAATCAAATAGCTCGGAGCCGTTTAACATTCTGATAAGCCCTAAGAGCAAGGCGGATCTGGCCGTTAAGCTCGCCGGCTTAGCACCGATAGCTCTTGATGGGGAAAGCATTCTTAACATCAGCATCTCCAATTCTGGAACGGCTTCAGCAACCAGAATAGAAGCGGATGGGACCGTCATGCCTTCCGAGGGCCTGCAAGTCACAGGCCTGGAGAAGAGCTTCTTTGAGATAATGCCGGGAGAATATGCGAATTACTCGGCCAAGCTCTTGGGCCAAAAGCCGGGCAACTACACCATCCGCCTCATAGTCAATTATGACGGGGGAGACGGATACGTTATCCGAGAGGGCACTGCTGAGGTAGGTGTCCTGGAACGAGAGTATAAATATCAATATCTACTACTTATTGTCCCAATTGTAATTGTCATTGCCTGGATGTATAGGCGACACAGAGAGTATAAATATTGATAAAGAGACATAAACAGCGAGATTTGATGTCATGCTTAACGTACTCATGCTCGGCGTAGGCCAGTGCGGTAATCGGATACTGGACGCAATAAATAAGGAGGCTTTTGGGGGCGGAGGAGCCGCTAATCTGGCCAAGTATTATTTGCGCCCCAAGTTCCCCAGTCGAGTGGAGACTCTAGCCATAAATACGGCCATAAATGACCTCAAGGAGCTACGCTTCACTACGGCCAAAGATAGACTGCATGTCCCCAACTTGCACGGTGTGGGCGCCAATAGAAATGTGGGCAAGCAGGCCTTTATGGATAATCGCGACATGATCATGGGCGAGATCGAGAAGAGAGGTGACTTCGATATTGCCTTTGTGATAACATCAACTTCCGGCGGGACCGGCTCATCTTTCACACCACTTCTCATAAATGAATTGAAGAGACAGTACCGGGATATTACAGTCGTCACGGTTGCCATTCTGCCTGCCCGAGAGGAGGGGTCCATCTACCTGCAAAATGCCGCCTTTTGCATGAGGGAGTTGATGGAGGTTGACGCCGAGGGCATCATCCTGGCCGACAACCAGAACATGAAGAGGTTTGGCGGCGATATTGCCTCTGCCTACAACAAGATCAACGACATGATCGCCAAACGCTTATTGTTCTTGATCGAGTCTTTGGATTCCGAGATGCTCTCTGTGACAGATCTTGGGGACTTCAAGACGGTGATGAATGGGGGCCTGCGCATTGGCACTATGGGATTTTATCAGGCAGACAGCAAGAATCTGTCCATCAGCGATGCCATTGAGAACAGCCTCAAGCCTGCCAATTTGCTTTATCCTGCCAATGTTGCGGACGACTCTGCCAGAGCCATGATCATCATTCAGGGCTCTCGAGAGCATCTGGACGTGGACGAGATCACCAAAGAGGTGGAGAGGCTCACTGCCAGCGCAGGTCACGTATTCAAGGGAATTGTGATCAAGAAGGGAAATCCCAAGGTGCTCTCGGTCTTCACCGTAGCCAGCGCCCCTGAACTGGAGTCCATCTATGCCCAGGCAGCGCGAGGCATGCATGACGAGAAGGAGAAGCGGTGCAGAGCCCGAAAACAGCTTGACGATGCCTTCGCCCACATCGAAGATTTGGAAGAGATCTACTAAAAGAAAAATTGAGCAAGCGCGATGATAGGCCCGCAGATCTTGAGATTTTTTCAGGGAATTCAGGTGCTTATTTGATCTGCGCCAAATCCCTTTTTCACCAAGATCTCTTTAATCCTTTGAATATGATTGCCCTGCAGCTCGACCAAGCTTTCTTTCACAGTGCCGCCGCAGGCCAGCTTGGATTTGAGATGCGTACAAAGCTCTTGAAGATCAATCTCATGAGGATCAATGCCTTGGATGACAGTTACCTCTTTTCCATACCTGCGCTTTTGTACTTTCACTGCTATCCTTTGCTGCTCCTTGGCAACCTCCTCGCAGATACAGAGCTCCGTAGGAAGGCCACAGACGGTACACATTTGAGAACTCATTTGGTTGCAGTTACCTCCGCAATATACCAACATTAAAGCTGATTATGCTATTAAAATCTAATGGTGTGGCTTCATGCTCGAAATCTACCTTTTCTACGCATCTCGTCCAGCTTTCGATAGAGTATTTCGGCCAGGAATACCAGCAGGGCTAAGAGCAACAGAATGTCTCTTCGTGAGAGCCTCTCCTGTACGGTTCTCTGGCTGACACGGCCGGCTTCGACCACAAGGCTTTGGCGGGCCTCACCTTCGCTGAAGACCTTTCCGCCATTGGCCATGATCAGCCGGGAAAGCTCAGGATTAAAGCCGATATCTCGATACTCCAGGGGGTAGTTGACTGCCAGGCCATAGCTGCCGATGTAGTAGATGCCTGAGCTGTTGGGCGTAAAGGTAGCCACATATCGATTGTCGCCCACCTTTTCCACATCTGCATCGGAAAGGCTGGGCCGCGCATTGCTGCTGATGGTGACGGATAAGGGTGTGCCCTGCCATCCGTCATCCGCTTCGACGCGATCATCCTGGGGCCGCGGATCGCCCACCGCCCAATTGACTGTGGACGAAATCATCTGCGAGCTTGGACTGGCATAGAGCGATCCGGCCCAAGCACTGCCGTCATCCACGGTTAGCGCCGCCACTCTGCCCAGACCATAGCGCCACACAGTCAAGACTGGCTTGCCGTCGGGCAGAGCCGCCAGACGCTGGGCGCCGGAACGAGGCGTGACATCATTAAAGCCTGTGACTGTAGCATTCAAGTTCAGATCGGCCGTAATGTAGTGATTCTTATTGACCACATTTACTGCATATCCGGAAAGGCTGCTTTCCTCTGCAGTTGTCTTCAAAGAGGGCTCTTGCATAGTCGTGGTGAGCGAGTCCGGATAGACGAAGGCTGAATAGTCCGATCCCGTCTGGGCTGCCAGATAATTGAATCTGCCCGTCGCCCCAGGGTAGGCCTGCACCTGTACGAGACGAGTGGTGACGTTTGTCTGGCGGAGCAAGTCGATGGAGCGCGCCACCACTTCTGGATAGTTGTAGAGGTTTCCATCCGAGAGGATAACCAATTCACCCTGGCCGCCGCTGACATTGAGCATATCCCAGGCCAGCTGCAGACCGCTATCCAGATAGCTGTTCTCCGTGCCAGCGGGCGCCAGGGCCATTATCCTCTCCCGAAGAACGCTCTCTCCTCGCGATAGGGGAACTGGATCGAGAACATCGTAGGCTTTGGTGCCAAATACTATCAGGCCCACCTTATAGTCCTGGAAATGAGGCGATTTGAGCAGCTCCACTGCCAGAGCCTTCTCGTAATCGAGCAGAGGCGTGCCATCCCCCGTGCGCGTGGTGAGCAGGGAGAAGGAAATATCCATCACGAAGATGAGCGTCTTGCCGCCCTCAAAGATGCTGGGCATAGAGCGCACCGGCAAAATATCCTCCAGACTGGAGTTGCGATAACCGCCCAGGTCATAGGCATCCTCGCCCCCTACCACTACCAGCCCTCCGCCTTCGCGCACATAATCTTGCAGCGGATTTAGATTGGAATTGTATTTGATGTCATCGAGCACTACCGCCTTATAGCCATTTAGCTGGTCGGGAAGCTCGGAAACGAGTGTCAGCTTGTAAAGGTCATTGAGATTGACTGCCAAAGGTGAGTCGCTGCGAGAGATGAGCAGAACCTGTGGCTTGGGGACGACATAGACCGCCTTTTGGTAGTTGTCGTTTATGGGCTGCCCGTCCGTGGCAATAGTCGCTCGCAGAATATGGTTTCCCGTCTCCAGGAAGGAATGGGAGATCTTGATGGACGCGCTGGTGTTGGCAACAATCGTGTCGCTGTATATCAATTTGTCATCGGCAAAAACTGTAAGCGGCCCCTGGTAGCTTCTCGATGATCGGACTAAAACCCGGAAGGGATAATCCCCGGCCAGGACTGCGGTGTTCGTCCCTGAGATCTCAACGCCTGCATCATCTCTCTGGGGGGTGAGGGAGATGGCAAATGTAGTGGTATTGGAGGCGCGCGCCAGTGTCAGGGCATCGGCCAGGGAGCGACCGCTATTGCTGTAGCCGTCCGTTACCAAAAGAAGAGTGCTGCCCGGCAGGGCGTACTGCACGATTTTGTCGCCCAGTGGCGTAGCATCCCCAGAGAAGGTGCGTAGGGGCGCGTCTGCAAAGCTTTTCACCCTTGCAGCGACATCCGTGTCAAATATGCCCATAGATCCTGTCTGATCGTCTAAGATGGTGATGCTGGGCTTTTGCGACTGGACGGTATGCACCTCGACAAAATAGGGATTGGCGGCGGCAGCTATGATCAGGCAAAAGGCGAGAAGCCTTGAGGCGGCAAAGAGCCTGTTCTTAGCTCTTTTGCGAATTATGAATGCACCCAAGAGCAAGACTAATGGGATGGCCCAGAGCAACTGCGGCGTGGCAAAATAAAGATCCAGGATCATGTCTCTCTCCTCTTGCGCATAATAGCCAGCTCCAGAAGGATGGCGAGAGCCGCGAGTGCAATGATCCAGTTGGAGAGGTCATTTTCCACGGTGGTTTCCCGGCTGTCGGCAACAAACGCCCCCGCATCAACGCTATTCTTCCTTTGCAGAGAGGACTCTTTGAGATCATACATATTTGCAGCCACTGCCTTTCCCTGAAAGCGATAGACACCCACTTCGTCCAGCAGCAGGGTGCTCGCAGCAAGGCTTGTAGAGGGCGTTTCTACCTGGGCGGTTTCGCCCAGATGTATTATCTCGCCCGTCTTACGATTGGCCTCTGTTATGTCCGGTACATCTGTGATCCAGCTCACCATCTGATACCAGAAGATGGGATATTCCGGACGCATATAGAAATCGGAATCCATCTCCAGGCCGCTGTAAACCACCATGCCTTTTCCCAGGCGCCAGTAGCTGAGGATGGGTTGGCCATTGGCCTCGACTAATGTGGTAGAGCCCTTTCTGGATACTGCCTGAGGATATCGGAAAAGGCCGATCTCATCGAAGTGCACGTCTTTCGCAAAGCCCTCGGTGCGCACCCAAAGGCTGGCAGGACCAGTCTGCTCGCCGGTCACCCGCACGGGCAGGTACTCGGGGCTCTCCTGGTCGGAGGCGATGAATATCACCCTTCCGCCGTCGATGTAGCGATTTAGCTTGCCGTCCAGTGAGGCATTCCTGGCCACCACTATCAGGTCGAAGTTATTGAATTCGCCATAGGTCGCCACCTCAACATTTGGCAGGGAGCGAAGAGCTGCCAGGGCCGGTCCCTCTTCGCCCAGGTAGAGGACCTTCTTTTGGGCCAGGTCAGGGACATAAACGTAGGCATGATTGTCCCAGGCAACGGCATCTTCCTCGTCCAAAGAGATCTCATTGACTCCCGGGTAGGCCGTAAAGGAGAGATAGTAGTCTGCTCCTTCTGCCATCTGCACAGTGCGGCCGGTGGCGGCGGCGCCGCTGGGGCCGCGGATGGTGATGGGGACTGTTCTTGTCGGACCATAGTTGTGTACCTGAGCCGTGTGGTTGACATACCCAGGTCCGGGCACATCCCAGGCCTCCACCAGGGCCAAGTTGTCGCCTCCCTGGTAAGAGTCGGCAAAGACTATGCTCACCCGCCCGTCTGCCTGCAGAATCTTGCGGGTGGTCTCTGGCTCGTCGCCTATCCAGCTTATGAAATCCGAGACCACCAGTATATTTCCGCCAACACTTCCCAGCAAGCTGCCGGCCAGCGTCATTGCGCTGGAGAGGTCTGCAGAGACGGCTTTGGGCAATTGCTGCCGCAAGACATCTCTGGCCTCGGTAGGGCTGCCCTCAGAAAGAACGGTGACTGGCATGCTTTCCGCCAGCACGATGCTGATCTTCTGGTATTTGTCCAGATAGGGGTCTATCAGTTGCAGCGCGCGGGTGTCGGCCTGCATGCTGGCCGAGTCGTCCAGGACCACCACCAGATGGCTGCTGGCCGGACCCGTCTCTGTCGTGAAAGGCCCCGCAGCCGCGACGGAAAGAGAGAGAAGCACCAAAAGCTGCACCCAGAAGAGGGGATCGTTGATCAGGCGACTGAGCACGGCTGAGCGCTCTGCCTCGCCCTCTCGCAGGAACTGCGTGGAGGAGAAGCGAATCTCCTTGGGCCGGGGACGGATAAGGTATATTATTATCAGGGGTATTATGGATAGGAGCCCCAGAAGGGCCATGGGATTCCTGAAAGGCATTAGAATAACCTTTTGATTCAAGAACTATGAAAAGGTTTGCGCAGGACCTAAATAGAATCGAGGCAAACCTTTCCCAAAATTGAGGTTCTGGTTATGGTCGGCGCCATGGAGATCTATATGCTTTTGCCCAAGACCAACTGCAAGAAGTGCGGGCTTCCCACCTGCATGGCATTTGCCGTTGGCCTTTTGGGCCGGGAGAAGAAGGTCGATGAGTGTACTCCCTTAATTGGGGAGAAGAAGTACGAGGCCAAGCTGAAAAAGCTGCGTGAGGTGATAGCCCCCATTGAGAATGCCTCGGAGACCGGGCTGATCATACATCCTGAGAAGTGCTTTGGCTGCGGCAACTGCGTTGTCGCCTGTCCAGTCAATGTGGCCGCGGAGCCCACACGCTCTGCGGTGGGTTTGGGCCCAGAGAGCGAAAAGGTCATCTTGCGAGTGGAAGACGGCGTAGTAGTGGCCAACAATCTCAAAGAATGCCGGCGCTTCGGGCCGAACAAAACCCTCTGCAATGCCTGCACAGCGACCTGTCCGAGCAAGGCCATAGAGTTCGTCTAGTTAAAGGGAAGGTGAAAAGCAAATGGCAATATGCACGGGATGCTCGCTTCTCTGCGAGGATATTGTGGCGGCCTTAGGAAACGGCGCATTCTCCCATGTGAAGAATCTCTGCCGAAAGGGGCACAGCCACTTCCAGGCTGCATTCACAGAGAGGACGGTGCCCATGATCGATGGAGAGAAGGTTGACCTGGATCTGGCAATCGCAAAGGCTGCGGAAATTCTAAAGAGCGCCAAAAGCCCGCTCCTGTATGGCTGGTCCAACTCCACATTAGAGGCGCAGGCGGCAGGGATAAAACTGGCGGAAAAATTGGGTGCGACCATAGACGATACCTCCTCTTTCTGCCAGGGAATTTTAATGGAGCGCATTTTGTCGGGAAAGATTCCGACCTGTACATTAGACGACGTGAGAAACTATGCAGACACCACCATCTTCTGGGGGTCGGACCCCTCCAGCAGCCATCCCCGCCATCTGTCGCGATTCTCTTACTACCCGCGGGGGGAGAAGAGGCAGAAGAGCTACGAGGAGGAGAGGACCTGCATTGCAGTGGATGTGAGAAAGTCCGCCACGGCGACATTGTGCAGCAACTACTACTTCCGGGTGGCACCTGGCGGGGACGCGCAGTTCATGGAAGCGATCCTGGCCGTTTTGGATGGCAAGATTCCAAAGGAGGGAGACAAAAAGAAGATGATTGAGCTCTCAAGCGTCCTCAAGAAGACCGAGTGGGGAGTGATCTTTCCGGGACTTGGCATGATCTATTCCCTGCAGGATAAGATGGAGCTCTTCGAGAGGCTGCTTGCCAGGCTAAATGAGATAACCACCTTCAAGGTCATCCCCATGGTGGGGCACTACAACATGCGCGGCTTTAACGAGCTAATGCTGGAGAAGACGGGCTTTATCAATAGCGTCTCCTTTAAGGGCGGCGCGGCGGCGCACGGACCGGAGCACAGCGTGATCGCCGCAGCCAAGACATGCGACGCGGCGCTGGTCATCGGCTCCGATCCACTCTCGGCGCTGCCCTTCGGTACAGCCCGCGCCCTGGCACGGCAGCCGCTCATAGCCATAGATCCGCGACGGTCTTTAACCACGGACGCTGCCAGGATTGTCATACCCTCGGCTATCTCCGGCCTGGAAGCAGGCGGCACGGCGGTACGCATGGATGGCTTGAAGATCAAGTTTGAGCCCGTCATCGATACGAAGCTGCTCTCGGACGGGCAGATCATAACCCGCATTATGGAGGCGATTTAAATGGCATCAGAAGTGGCAGTCACCATAGTTACCGTGCGGGACATCTTCCAGGACGAGGCAGGAAGGATGAGCCGGTTTTCCGATGAGTACAAGAACCAAAGCGCCCTGATCATTCTGGACAGGCAGGACATGAGCCGGCTGGGAGCCAAAGACGGGCAGAAGCTGCTGGTGAAAAATGATGTGGGAAGCGTAATAGTCGCCGCCCGGACCTCAGAGGACGATGCACATCCGGGCCTAGCTTTCATGTACAACAGCCCCTGGTCCAATCAGCTGGTCTCCGATGTTGTGTGCGTAGGCAGCATTCCCTGCTTCAAAAACATTAAGGCGACGCTCTCCCTAGCCGAAACGAACGTAACCCAGATATCCGAGCTTCTGGCAAGGATGCAAAGCTGAGGAACGAACATGGACAAGGATCTCATCTCTATCTCCGATCTCTCCAAAGAGGACATATTGCGGCTGCTGGAAAGCGCCGAGGCCTTCCGGGCCAGGCGGGGCTGGCATGGCCACCCGCTCTTGGGAAAAAGCCTGGCCATGATCTTTGAGAAGCCGTCCACGCGAACGCGCGTCTCCCTGGAGGTCGCGGCTGCGGAGCTGGGCGCCCATCCGCTGTACCTTTCGGCAAGCGAGCTGCAGCTTGGGCGCGGGGAGACGGTTGCCGACACGGCGCGCGTGCTCTCCCGCTTTGTGCAGGGCATCACAGCTCGCGTCTACTCTCACAACACAGTGGTCCAGCTCGCGAAGCATGCCCGCGTGCCTGTGGTCAACGCTCTGTCGGACTGGGAGCATCCGCTGCAGATTCTGGCCGACCTGCAGACCATGCATCAACGCTTCGGAAAGCTGGAGGGGCTGCGCCTCGCCTGGATAGGCGACGGAAACAATGTCTGCAACTCCCTCATATTAGCCTCGGCCCTTTTGGGAATGGAGATAACTGTGGCCTCGCCCAAAGGCTACCAGCCAAAGGCCCAAATATTAGAACAGGCGATGAGGCTAGAAGGTCGGCCAAAGGTTGTGGAAGAGCCGGCTGAAGCAGCCAGAGGTGCGGACGTGCTGGTCACGGACACCTGGGTCTCCATGGGAGATGAGGGCGAAGAAGCCGAACGGCTGCGGGTCTTCGGAAAGTATCAGTTGAATTCGGAGATCATGGGCCTGGCCGCCCCAGGGGCAGTGGCCCTGCACTGCCTGCCTGCTCATCGCGGACAGGAGATCACGGACGAGGTGATGGACGGGCCGCAAAGCGCGGTCTTCGATGAGGCTGAGAACAGGATGCACACCAGCAAGTCTGTCATGGCCTGGCTGATGGGCCAGAAGTAAGGCTGGCCGAAAAGAACACAAGCGGGGGTTGCCAAGTGGCTAAAGGCGCAGGGCTTAGGACCCTGTCACGAGCTTCGTCCTTCGTCCTCAGCTTATAGCTATCGATTTTTCAAATAACTGCTTCTTATATCAATTACCCTGTTATCTTTTGTTTAAATATTTTTTCCTGACCTACCTGGAATAGATTAATCATTCGTGGTACCTTCCCGTTGTGACGGGTACCTCCCACTCATCTTTTATGTACGCATCATATCAAATTATTTATAGTTTGTCAATTATTATAAGTTGTCTATTAGGATATTTATAAACATATTGTAAAATATAATAAGGATAAGCCTGGTAATTGGCAATGTGAGATTAGTACAATTGTGCCAATTTTTGAAAATATTGTCCTCAAAGGGATAATATATATAATATGGAAGTCTTTGTTGTAATATCAAATCCATAACTTATGGATAAGGATGTGATAAACTATGAGATATGAGGATAGTTGTGAGGTCTATAATACAGGAATTCCACTAGATAATACAGATCCAATAGTGGAATTGGCACATGCCAAAGCTGAGATTGCCGAAAGCATAAATCAGCTTAGAAAAGATCGTTGGGGCTTTGTTTGTCTCCAGCTTGATAATAATGAAAATGCAGTTCTGAAGGTTACAAATAAAATCGGATTTCAGATTTCTGAGGAGTCCGAAGCGGATTTGATGAACGATTTAGCAGACTATAACAAAAAATTTAATTTGCTGAATCCCTTGTTCGTTGAGATTCAATCCAAATTTAATCGAATTCCATCACCCAATAGGAATGGATTAGGACACCTCCGAGCTGAATGTATAGGCAAAATCGAAAAGTATCGGTCTCGGATTAAATCAGAGCTTTCTTACCGTACTGGTCTCCAGAGTAAAGGTCAAAATCTGGACGAAATTTTGGCAAATCCTCAATTTAAAAAATTTAAAGAGGAATATGAACAATATATTCGTGATGAAGAAGCAAAATTAAATCAATTAAACTATTATGTAGCTGAAATTAATAAAATCGTAGGCGGTGAATAAATATATGTTTGAGACTGTTAATAAATTTGTCAGAAGCATAAATACTTGCAGCAATAAAACGGCAAAAAATATAGGACTGCCTTCTCAAGTCCAAAAAGCTTTGGGAACTGACAATATTATTCAGTGGGTAATATTGAAAGATCCTGAAAGTTCCAAGGAGCTTGTCTTGGTTTGCGGAATTGATGAGTACAAAGACATTATGAATATTATTAATAGGGAGCCTGTCGTGCCTGCGGGCGTGTCGGCTCCAATAATTAATAAGGAGTGATTAAAAATGGATATGACAGAAGAAGAATATGCAAAACTTTGCAAAGAGACAGAAGAAGAATATGCAAAACAGGAAGGACACGAAGAAGTAAGAAAGGCATATGTGGATAGGCCAACTTCCGAGTTACTGAAGGAGCAGCTCGTAGCAGATGCCCAACAAGATGCCCTACAGGTCGAAATTGACAGGATTTCCCATCTCTCAGATGATCAGCTTGCCAAGGAATATGACAGGCAAGAAATGATCAAGGACGCTGGATCCGGTGATATTCCCTGGTTCAATAAATCAAAGGGAGTAACTAAACA
>JBATEC010000038.1:0-7567 GCA_049663825.1 Methanothrix sp.
TGTGCTTCTAGATGCTGATTATGATGAGCTAAACACATACAAAAAAGCATATTGCTAAGAGCTGGGACTTGTCTGGTATCCCAGCTCTTTAGCCTTTTCCAGGGCATCATTTGCCTCCGGACCGCGATCTGCCAATTTCAGGGCGTTGGCTTTGTTTACCCAGGCCTGCATGCATTTTGGATCGATTTCGATGGCCTTATCGAAGCTTTCAAGGGCCTCGACAAAATCTTCGTAGGCCATCACCAGAGCAATGCCCCGGTTATTCCAGGGCTCTAAATAATCTGGATCCACCTCAATGGCCTTATCATAGGCATTTATTGCCTCGCTGAACATTTCCATTTTAGACAGAGACAGTCCCATGCGATTCCAGCACGCAGCACATTCGGGATGCTTCTCTACAGATTTTCGAAGAACTGCTACTGCGCCCGTGTAATTGCCAAGTTCCGCTAGCGCTAAGGCTTTGTTATACGAAAAACCGACCTCATCTGGATCCATTTCTATTGCCTTATCAAATAGTTTTATCGAAATATTATATTTTTCCAATTCTGTGTAGGCAAGGGCCTGGCCGTTCCAGGCGGCTGCGTTTGCAGGATCCAGTTCAACGGTTTTGTTATAGGCAGCGATGGAATCGTTGTATCTGCCGGACAGACGCAACGCTAATGCTTTGCTTTGCCAGGCATCGGCGTCCATCGGATCAATTTCAGAAGCTCTTTGAAATGAATCACTGGACTGCGAGTATCTGCCCAGGGCAAGAAGAGTCTCTCCCTTCTTGATCCAGGCAGGTGCATTTATCGGATTTAGATCGAGGAATCTGTTATATGCATCGAGAGCACCGCTATAATTTCCCGTATTTGCCAAAGCCAGACCCAGGTTAAACCAGGCGTCTTCGTTCTGAGTGTCCAGTTCTACCGTTCTTTTCAAGGCGGCTAACGATTCGTTATTCTTGCCCATATCAGCTAATATGAGAGCCTTGCTTAACCAGGCACCAGCCAGCCTCTTGTCAAGCTTAACGGCTTTATCAAGGGCAGTCATGGATTCGTTATACCTTCCCAGGTTAGCCAGGGCAAGCCCTTTGCTGTACCAGGATAATGCCACCTTGGGATGCAGCTTGATGGCTTCATCAAAGGCTGCAATTGACTCATTGTATTCTCTCAGGTGAGCCAGAGATAGCCCTTTGCCGTACCAGGCATCTGCCAGATTGGGGTCCTGTGTGGTTGACTCATTGTAGGCAAGAAGCGCATCAACATATCTTTCCATACCGCTCAAGGCCTGGCCTTTGCTCATCCAGGCATAGGCATTTGTGCCGTCCAGCTGGATCGATTTATTAAAGCAATCAAGTGCGACTTCCAAGGAGCCCACCTGCATGAATTCATTTCCTTTTTGCTGCCAATAGTCTGCAGTATACTCTTTTCCAAAAGCATACATGGAGATTGCTATCAGGACCAGTAGAATGAAGAAGATTTTTATTTTAATAGGAATCCCTCTAGGATTTGATAATGCCGAAAAAGTATGACTAAAGTTCCTTGCCAAGCGAAGTCGTAGTCAATTTTACGTGTTTTACGCCCTTTAAGGACATCATCATCTCAGCTGCTTTTCTTACATCCTGCCCCTCGCCCCTCAGCACTACAACTTCCAGACAATTGTCGTGATCCAAATGGACATGCAGGCTGGATTGAATTAAGCTGCTAAAATCGTGCTGGATCTGTGTGAGATTATCTTCCAGGCCTCTTTGAGAATGAGCATAAACAATAGTAATCACGCCCACGCGATCCCCGTGGACGTCGCTCATCCATTCGAAGTTGACGATATAACTTCTTATGGCATCCCTGACCCCTTCGGAGCGAGAAGAATAGCCTCGCTGCAGAATTATCCCATCAAACTTATTAAGCAGATTTTCAGGCAGGGAAATGCCTACTCTCATCAATTCTTGTTCCATAAGTAGTCACAATTGTATGATAGTGCTACTTAGTAATAAACCTATTGGAAGAGGGAGTGGCGAAAAGTGGAGATAGGGCCTACATAAAAGGCCGCTGCGAGCAGCGAGGTCTGTCCCAAGTAAAACCAGATTATGCTTCACCATCCATTTGCCAGGCGATCTTTGCATGCGGGAATGAGTCGATTTCTGCCGAGTAGGGCTTGATGTCCAGCAGGATGGAGCCGTCCATGGCATCCATGCCCAACACCCTGATCCGGTTCTCCTTGACATCCAGTAGCTCAACATCGCAGATCTCAGAAGAGAGCCTTCCCTGGCGGGGTATGTCCTCGATCCTGTGGTAATGCGTGTGGATTATGCCTATGGATTCAAGCTGCATGGAACTTAATTTGTCAGCCAATATCACCATCTCCATTGCATTTCATATATGTTGTTATCAATTATGACCTGTTCTCTGTCGACTTTGGTCCTTTTCCCACCACATCTTCACCCTGATCGACGAGCCAGGCAGCACCAGTGCCCCGTCCTCCTCTCGCAGCACGCCCTTGAGGAAATCCAGTAAAACCGCCATCTGTTCCTCCGTCTCCGCCTTAGCCTGTGGTGCAAGCGCTGCCACAGCCTCCTCTTGCGAAAAGTACCTTTGATTGTGCTCCAGCCGGAAGGTCCTGATATGCGGATAGACGCCCATCTGGTAAAGCACATTGTATAGCACATCGCACTTGGGGCCCGGCCGATAAGGGCAGCCGTGCAGCCTGGGCCACAACTCCTGCCACTGTTTGTCCCAGGAGGTCTCCCCGGCAAAGTGATAAAGGTAGACATACTTTGATGATGCCTGCATCATCTTCTCAATGGCCACCCGGATGTCCGGCATTCCCAGCGAAAAAGAGGCGATCACCACATCGTAGGGCGGCTCCAAATCCCTAGCCACGTCCACGTCCTCCCAGCGCCTCTGCACTATGGAAATGTTCCCGGTGCCAAACTCGGCCATCTTCTCACGCATCACGCTGCACATGCCCTCCGCCGGCTCCACGGCGGTGACATGCGCCGCCTTCTGTGCGAAGGGAATGGCTAAAGTGCCAGGCCCGGCGCCGATGTCCAAGACGCGCGACTTTTTCGTGAGATCTGTTTCCCAGACGGTCTTGTCGATACGGCTTCGCTCTTGCCGGCACATATTCCAGAAAGAGAGAGCGCTCTCCCGGCTTTCCCAGATGCGAGCGCAGTCCCGGCCGGGGCTCGACTCGCGGTTTCTCTTCATCTGGCTCTTCCATACCTCGTTCCAGTCGATATCTTTCAAAGGATCTATCATGTAAGCATCCTCTTTAGCCTCATTTTTTGGGCTCGCTCAGCATAGATACATATTCCAATGGCCGGAGCACCGGCGCCACGCAGGACCAGGGTGCGGCGTTATGCACCCCGTTTTTGGATATCGTGGATATGAGCACCACGGGAAGGGACATGATTTGCGACCTCTGGTTTGGCTTCAGGATCATTCTTCTATCACCATTCACAATACAAGGAGACTGTCCACGATCTGTTTCATCTCTTTGACCTCAGGCACCCGGCTGCCTTTCAAGCAGGCCTTGAAGACATCCCGATCAAAAGGAAGAATGCCAATGATCTTTCCTCCGTCTACCAGCTCCTTTAGCTCGGAGGCGTCCTCGTTCATCCTGTTGAGCACGAAGAATATCGGCTTGTTGATCTTGGCTCCCATCTCCGAGATCTTCTGGGAAAGCTGCACCGATTCAAAGCTTGGGTCTATTACCACTACGATCTTATCGCAGCCTGCCTCCACACCTCTGCCGAAGTGCTCGATGCCCGCGTCCGTGTCCACAATCACCTGCAAGCCATCGGCCTTCAACTTCTCGATGAACTCGCGGGCCAGCGCGCCCATCGGACAGGCGCAGCCCTCGCCGTAGTCGTGGATCTTGCCGATGGCCACCAGCTTGATGCCGTCCTCGCCGACTATAAGCTCTGCAGGAATATCCTCTAAAGAGAAATCCTCCAGGATGCTAAGCTTCTCCTTGGACTCAGATTTCATGAACTTTCTCATCCTCGCCCCGAGGCCCTTCTTTCCGCCCAGAGAGTCCATGAAGTCCTTGGGCTGCGGCAGGCCAAGATGCTTGTAAAGGCCGAAATTCGACTCGTCGGTGTCAACTACCAGCACCTTCTCTCCCCTGCCCGCCATCTCCCGTGCCATCAGAGCCGATACAGTGCTCTTTCCGCATCCGCCTTTGCCGCAAATAACTATTTTCATCTTTATAACCTCCGAATAAGATAAGGGAAAAACCGCACCATCATGAGTTCTCCTCTCGCGCGAGAATATAGTATATTATATTAAGAACTTTTCCATTAGTAATATTAATTAAAATTTCTGTAAAAGATTCAGATGACATTTATTCCCATAGGAAAAAGAGGAGCTGCCAAGTGCAGCAGCTCGACATGATGTCTGATTACAATACACCGGCTACTTTCAGCGGATGCATGCCTGCGTTCTGCAGGAGGGCCAGCTTGCCGGCATCCACCTTGAACTCCTTTATGGTGGAGACGAAGGCTTCCGGAGTGTCAACATAGTCCATGAGCGCCACTGAAGTGGCCAGCTTGATTCCCCATTCAGGGCCTTTCCAGCCGCTCTTGACGGAGCTGGAATTGTAGGCCAGGACAAGAGCATCTCCCTGCTTAGCGGTGTCATTCCAGCGGATGTATATTCCGGCAATGCCTGGTACTGCTTTTTTCTCAGCATCCGTCAGTGCCATCACAAACATTCCGCTTTTGCCCGGAGTCGCATCCCAGCGCATCTGCAAGAGATCTTCCTTGCACCAGTTGGGGCAGGAGATGACCTTATAACTCTCGCTGCTATTGGTTATGGGCAGCTTCTCCTCAACGTATTTGGCCAGGAAGAGCCCGCTGGTAACACCGGGACATAGATGGTCGTGGAAACAGGTGGCCTGTATGAAATCAAAGGACCCGCCTCGCGCCCAGACATTAGACATTGGCACCAGGGTACCTTCATTGCCGTTGAAGGCCTTCTTATTGTATGTCTCATTGCCCTCATCAGTGTGGTTCGCCAAGTAGTCGATATCCA
The DNA here is from genome assembly GCA_049663825.1 of Methanothrix sp. Classification (GTDB taxonomy): domain Archaea; phylum Halobacteriota; class Methanosarcinia; order Methanotrichales; family Methanotrichaceae; genus Methanothrix. The sequence continues at coordinate 5,016 of JBATEC010000038.1, forward strand.
CATTGGCCTTGGAGATCTTGCTGAAGACCTGATCATCCGGCAGGGCCTTGAATTCCTCCAGACTCTTGTTCAGAGCCTTACTGTTGGCCTGCAGGAATACTGCCTCCCCATCGGCCTTATTGTAGAAGTAGAACCAGACCGGCTTCCAGTAGGGGCGCAGAACCTGGAAGAGGTTTGCGTCGCCTATGCTGTTTCCGCTCTCTGCCGTCAGGCCTTTGATGGCCGCCTGGGTGGTTTGGCCATCGACGATGGCATGCCCGGCGCTGGTCAGCACCAGCATGTTGGCATCGCCCTTTTCCACCATGAGATCCTGCATGGCCGTTTTAGCAGCCTTGGAGCCCAGTTCCTGTATAACTGCATTATCTGCCAGGGCCATTCCCGGAACCAATACCAATAGAAGGACCAGGGAGATGAACACGCATTTAATATTCGTTTGAATCCCTCCGATGAGTCTCAGGTATTAGGCATATTGCATATTTAAGATTTTCTATTGAATTTGTAATACTTATATGGTATGAGTTACTAATATAATAACACTAGTTAGAATAATTTCTTAATAAAATGCTATTTAAATAAATTAATTAAAAGTAAAATATCATTTTTGATTAGTAATAGTATTACATTTTTATAATATAATCAAATTGCATATGTTAATTTATAAAATAGAGTAACGACAAGTCTTAAATATAACATAATATTTAACACAAAACATACGGATATTTGGGATAATGGGCAACATAACAATCTTGATTGCCCCTGATATTAAAAAATTAGGAGAGATATGAATGCATAAATGTAATTTGAGGAATAGGCCGATACAAATATTATTGATCTGCGCCATATTTTTTATGAGCGTTACGGCAATGGCATCTTACCCCAAGTCCTTTACCGATACCCAAGGCAGGGAGATCACTCTGGATAAAGCAGTAGAGAGGATAATCACCCGATCTCCGGACGAGGCCAGAACTGTAATTGCCCTGGGCTATGGCGATAAGCTGATAGCCGGAGAGCAGGCCACCAAGTCCTGTCTCTGCCCCATGACCTTCGACAACACCACCGAAGGGTGCAAAGGATGCTATGAGAGCATTATCGATGGACGCATGCCCGATCTCCCCGAGATCAGCACCAGGTACGACATTTATTTTGAGAAGATTGCCGCTCTTAAGCCGGATATAATCTTCTGCGGAAATTTAAAAGATGCCGAGGCTTTTGAGGATAAGATCGGCTGCCCCGTGGTAGTTCTGGGCGGACAGGGCTGGAACTTCGGAGATGACGGTTATTACAGCAGCATCCGTGTGGCTGGCCAGGCTTTGGACGTAGAAGATAAGGCAGATGAACTGATCGCCTTTGCCAAGGGCAAGGTGGACATGATAGAATCCGTAACAGATAGCTTGAAGCCCGAAGAGAAGCCTAAGGTGTACTTTGCCTCAAGAGGTGCAAGCAATGCCTTTTATGATCCCAAAGAGGGCAGGGACTTCACCCGCACCGAGCCCAAATACGATCCCCTGACTATGGCAGGAGGAGTCAACGTGGCCTCCGAGATCAACGGCTCGACCGTCAATGTAGCTCTTGAGCAGATCATCGCCTGGAATCCAGACTATATATTCATATCCAATAGCGATGCAGGAAACAACACCGGTCTTAACTTCATCAAAAGCAGCCCCGAGCTGTCTTCCATCAATGCCATCAAGAACGGCAATGTCTACAATTGTTTCTATCCCCATTGCCGCGGCACACCTGCCGACAGAAACATCTTGAACATGATGTACATGGCCAAGCTGCTACACCCGAAAGAGTTCAAAGATCTCGATCTGGAGAAAGAGGGCAATGAGATATTCAAGGCCTTCTTGGGAGTGAACGGCGTCTTTACCGAGTATGCCGACTACCTGGTCTGGCCAAGAGAGTACCTGGACAGCCTGAAGTAGGAGGCAAAGCCATGCCGGGAATCATTAATTGGGATGAACTGTGGAAGGCCACCCATGCATGGGGCTTTCACCAACATGGAACGGACCTGGCCGCTCACTGGGACAGCCGGGCCAGGGTGTTTAATAAACGGGTCCTGAAGAATAAAGATAGGGCGAACAGCCAGGTGGCAATCCTCAGTCTCACTTCCGGCGAGACCGTGCTGGACGTGGGAGCCGGTACAGGCAGGCTTGCTTTGCCCATGGCCCGCCTGGCTAAAAGCGTGACCGCTCTCGATCAATCGTCTGGAATGCTCGCCTGTCTGCGGGAGAACATGGCGGCAGAGGGCATAGAAAACGTCCGCTGCATCCAGAAGAGCTGGCAGGATGTGGCCGAAGGGGAGCTGGAACCGCACGATGTGGTCCTCTCGTCAAACTCCCTGGGCGTCTATGACCTGAAAGAGGCCCTGAGTAAGATGAATGCTCTGGCCAAAAGGGCAGTCTTCATCTTCACCTTTTCCGACGGCAAGAGGGACGACGGCTTTAGACAGTTCCTGAGGGAAGGCAATGAGGGGAGAGATGGAGGGCATGGCAGGCATGAGGCCGGTCCGGCCGGCTATCTTGTTATCTACAATCTGCTAGCTGATATGG
>JBATEC010000039.1:0-1845 GCA_049663825.1 Methanothrix sp.
GTATTTAACTATTTCGATATTCAAATTAAGTTATGCACAGGAGATCTTGCCCGGGTCCAGGCAGATGCGAGTTATTAAATACACCCTGGATTTACCTCAAACTAATCCATGAATAATTCCAGCAAGACATTCTCTCCAGGCAAAAGCGAGCTATTTTGGTGCGAAAAATGCAGCATTCCACTTCTGGCGGAAAAATGCTCCACCTGTGATAGCTTTGGTCGTAAAATGGAGCTCGCGCCGCCGGGCGACATCCGTCTCTGTTCCAGGGCGGCAAAAGAGCTTCTCTCTTTGCTTTTCACTCAAAATTACGGATGCGCAGATTTCCTGAAGAGCAGGGTAATATTGCTCAATAAGATTGCCGGATTAGACCGTCGCGATCAAGTAATCCTGGAAGGTCGCCACATTGCCACACTCTGGTTTGATGTCACAGCTGGCTGCCACAAGCTGGATTTGGAGACTTTTGGCGCAGCCCTGCTTTCCAGTAGAGCAAAAAAAAGCCTGGTTGAATGTGACGACTCAATATTAAAAGGCCACATAAAAGGCAAGTGGCTGCAGGAGGAGAAGATCATAAGCGGGCCTTCCGCCCTGGATGAAGGCCAAAACGTCGTCCTGAAAATAGGAAAATTTTCCGGCGTTGGCGTCGCCAGGAAAAGGGCAGACGGCTCTTTGTCCATTCGAATCAAGGACGTTACGAAGAATGGTTTTACCCTTCAAGAAAAGAGGCCATCCCTACAGGATATAGTCTCCGCCAATGAGGGCCATCTGAAAAGTCTGGAGAAGGCGGCGATAAGTGAGATCAAGAACTATCTTTCCAAAAACAGGCTTCCTGTAAACGTTTCATTCAGCGGGGGAAAAGACAGCCTGGCCTGTCTATGCATTGCCCAAAAAATACTCTCCCGGCCTGAGGTTCTCTTCATCAACACCGGTCTGGAATTTCCCGAGACGGTGGAATATGTGAGAGGGCTGTGCGCTGCCCAAAAGCTGCGGCTGCAGGAGATCAAAGGAGAGAGTGACTTTTTTGAGGATGTAAGAAGCTTCGGTCCCCCTGCCAAAGATTTTCGCTGGTGCTGCAAGACCAATAAGCTGGGACCAATTACTGCCTTTCTTAATGAGCACTACCCCAAGGGCTGCGTGACAATTGAAGGGCGGCGCATCTACGAATCCTTCAATCGTTCTAGCATCAGGGCCGTGGAGAGAAATCCCTATGTTCCGAGCCAAACCACGCTCGCGCCCATCAGAAGCTGGCGGGCGCTGGAGGTCATGCTCTACATCTACTGGAATAAGATGCAGCCCAATCCTCTCTATGAAGAGGACTTCGAGCGCATAGGCTGCTGGCTGTGCCCAGCCGCGCTGCAATCTGAGTTTGCGAGCCTGAAAGTGACGCATCCTTGGCTTTTCGATCGGTGGACGGCCTCTTTGCGAGATTGGGCAAAAGAGAATGGGCTGGATAAGAGATACATCGATTGGGGTTTTTGGCGCTGGAAGAGGCATCCACCCAAGATGCTTGAGATAGCAAGAGAGCATAATATACGCCTTCATCTCAGTGCTGCCGGCAAAGATGAAATCACACTGCAGGCATTGCGAGGCCGTTCGCCCTGCGGCCTGGAGTACTCCATTGAAGCGACTCTATGCGCACCCCAGAATCATCCCTTTTCCCAGGTGGCTGCTGCCCTCAATATTTTAGGCGAGGTGAAATATGAGGAAGATCTGGGGGCAGCGGTGATAAAGACAGAAAAGGGACGGGTCACCGCCTTTGCCAACGGACACATCATGATCATTGCCGGCAAAGAGCAGGCTGAGGAGCTGCTGCGAGATGTCTGCGAGACGGTCCTGCGCGTGCAGATG
>JBATEC010000040.1:0-12564 GCA_049663825.1 Methanothrix sp.
CAGAGCCAATTTTTTATGCACGTGCGATCGATATCGATTTATATTTAATTCATGTTTTTATATAATATACTCACTGATCCGAAAAACAGCATCTATCGAACTGCTCTGGTGCACCTAAACACATACCATCAAAATTTACCATTGGCTGCAAATTATTATCCAATGTGATCTGATAAAACAGATTGGCATTCTTTTGTAATATATAATTACTCGGCAATTTTTCTCTTAACTTTTCTTCTATATCGTTGACAAATTCATTTTCATTTCCATCCATGTGCTTTCGTTAGCCTAAATAGATTTAAAGCTTCTTCCAAAAATTATTTCCATCCACTCGATCGCCTTTCTACTCTAATGGCAATCTCATCGGCATGGTTCAGTGTTTCTAGTTCAACGATGCAAGATTCTGGCCGAATGTATATGCCCCCCTGTCCCGCTAATACACCGTTACCCTCTTCACGCCCTCAATATCCATGAGCAGTCGGACCAGGTCTCCCGGAATTTTGCCCTCCGTGATGAGGGTGAGCTTGGGGCTTTCCACAAAATAAGGATCATCGGATACAGCCTGGCGGATGGAAAGGCCGTTTTTGGCCACAGTGCTCGCCACATCGCCCAATAGGCCGGTCTTGGCGGCATTGACCGGGGTAATTTCTATCACGCCCAGGCCCAAGATGGGCGCCACATCTCCGAGGAAGGTCATGGAACGCACATTCTTGAAGACCTTCCATAAATCCTCATCCTCGCGAATGGCCTGGGCAGTGGTGTCCACCACCCGACGGTCCACGTCCAGCTCCCTGGCGATCTGGGCATGAGGAATCTCTATTCCGCCAGATACAACGCGAGAGGCGTCGTTAATCTGAAAGCCCCTTTGCAGGATGAGACGAATGACCTTCTCCTGAGCCGGGAACCTCTTGAACTTGTCTAAAATCTCCTGCCACATATGAGTCCTATCAGTAATGTCCTCATGGGTACAAAAGGGCTTGCTTCGCGACATCAGGGACCTTTTTAGCACTCAAGTGAACATCTCTCTGGGGGGCTGGCGGTACTCCTTTCTGGCCTTGGGAATGGTCTCTTCCAGATGTCTTTGTGTGATGTTGCACTCCTCCATGATTGCATGGTGCAGCGCTGCCTTAAGCACCTTTTCTACCAGATCCCGTCCGGAGAAGCCTTCCGTTTGGCGAGCAATCTCTCTTAGATTCACGTTCTCCATCGCCAGAGGCATTGTAGCGGCATTCTTCTCCAATAGCATCAGCCGCTCCTCAAGGTTTGGCAGCTTGAACTCGATCTCCTCCTCGAAGCGAGACCGCACCGATGCATCCAGAACCTCGATCTGGTTGGTGGCCGCGATGGTGCAAACTCCTGTTCGATTGGAGATTCCATCCATCTCCGTGAGCAGAGAGTTCACGATCTCCGAGACATCGCCTCTTAGATCCTGATACCTTCGATCGAGCGCGATGGCATCCAGCTCATCGATGAATATGATGCAAGGTGCACTTTCCGCGGCTTTTTCATAAAGGCTGTGAATCTGCCGGGCCCCTTCGCCCACAAATTCTCCAATCAGGCTGGTGGACTTTACCGCCAGCATAGGCACTCCGGTCTTGGCAGAGAGCGCTTTAGCGATCATGGTCTTCCCTGTACCCGAGACACCGTAAAATAGAATGTTGCGCGGAGCCCACCGCCCGAATTTCTCCGGATCAGCCAGGAATTTCTCTACTATCTTGACCTTGCGCTTGGCCGTCTCCTGGCCGATGATATCATCAAAGCTGACATCGTATACTACCTTATTCTTGGGCTCCGCCTTTTGCTCTACCTTAATGGTGGTCTGTGAACCCATCACCGAATATCTGGGGTAAACTTTGACCACCTGGAAGGCAAAGTCCGGATAGAGCCTGCTATCGAATAGATAGCTACCAGGGAGCAGTTTCTCTCCGTACCACTGTTCTTGGGCATAAAGCTCGAAAAGCTTGGGGTCAGAGACAACAGGATGCTCCTGAAATATGCTCTTCAGGGGGTAGCCCGCTGGCCGCAAGAGCAAAAATCTTGCACCGATTGCCTTTCGCTTCTCCAGCTTCGCCCCTTGTGCCTTGCTTTGGCTCTTTTGGATAGATCGCACGAGATAAATCTTGCCGGTATTGATAGTTAAATGTATTGGCCTTTACTCAGAGGTCCGACAGTAATTAATATTACCTCTTCCAAGCAGTAGCCAAAGAATATACAGTAGGAGGATCTTCATGGCAGGTGGAAATGGGCTGGCAATCGGTTTGATGGTTATAGGTTTCATAGTGCTGTTCTTAGCGCCTCTCGCCTTCTTGACTAGCTTGTTCTAAAGAAGACGGTTGACCGGGTCTTTTTTATTTTTCATTTTGGCACAGTAGCTTTGGCTATTAATTCTCAGTTGCCGGACCACCGAATTTGCGACCGATTTTCTTTGCATAAATAAATAGCAATAGACCGACAGCCCGGTTAAACGGCAATTCGACTTTCGATCTTGGTTTCCATCTCAATTGAACCATCTCTTTCTCTTTAGCTTATCGAAAAAACAATAAATCTTTATAGACGGGCTACTTAACATAAATGCTGAAAACAAAAAGGCGCCGCCTGGATATGTGCAGTTCGAGGTAGAGTTGAGAGGAACCATCATTCTGGTATCAATGCTCCTGATTCTGTGTCCCTCAGCCTGCCAGGCATCTGAGGAAAATGATCTGTGGCTGCTCCTATCCAGCTATGAGGATATCGGCATCACTATGAAGGATTTGGCATTCTTTCTTGCAACTCATGGTTATGATGCACAGCCTGCACCGGATCAATCCTCTGTCATCGTCAAGCTGAAAGTCGGCAAAGAGGTCTATCTCACACCTAACGGTGCATCGCCAAGACTTGCAGATCTGTGGATGACTCCACCCACCGCCAAGGCCGGACCGGTACAGGTGATATCAAGCGATGCCATCCGGATCAATGCTACTTACGCTCTAACCGACAACGCAGAATTCGTGAAGACGATCAGTAGATACGTCATGTTTCCCGTAACGCCTCTGGGAATGTGCTATGACGGTTCTCAAAAGCTGGATAGCACTTACACGGATTTTGGATATAAAGTGATATTCCTGTTTAATCCCAGCGGATTTGACTCCCAGGGCCATATCTGGGTAGCTTTGGAGGACAAAGACCATCCCGATACATGGCTTGCTATTGATAGCTATTATGGGGTTATGAAGGACCCAGAGTATTATACCGCGCCATACAGCTTCAATGAATTTCAATACCTTGATGCGATCAATCCCCAATGGAGGCTGGCTTAATTGTCTCTTTATCGTTCAGGAGTTAATCCCATGCATGTGCTGATTAAAAAAAACAAGTATATGTTCGGCATAGCACGATCTCTCATGACAACGATCGCCATCTTGATCCTCTCAGTAACGGGCACCTCTGCCAGCCAGATCGGTGAGCTGCATGACGGCTCAAACCTCACAGATTCACAGTTGCAGGGAGTAAATCTTGCCCAGGCTCACCTCAACCGCACCGATCTGAGCTACTCTAGCCTTCAGGGAGCCGACCTTTCCCGGTCTTATCTCATATCGTCGCGCTTTGTAGGGGCAAGATTGGATGGCAGCATATTGGCCAAATCAAATATGATCGGGGCTGATTTATCTTCATCTACGGCGATAGGCGCCGATTTTTCCGGGGCTAAAATGAGCAGAGTCAGTTTGCAGGGCTCAGATCTGTCCGGAGCTAACCTGGCCGGAGCCGACCTCACAGGGGCTAATATAATAAATGCAAATCTCAGCGGTGCAGATCTCTCCGGTGCGGTCTTGCAGGAGGCCAGGATGTCGGGCGCCAATTTTACTCGCGCAAATTTAAAGGGCGCGATTATGAATAGTGCCAATTTTACCGATGCAGATCTCACCGGTGTGGATATGAGCCATGCCTCCCTATCCGAGTCACGCATGCCTGGTGCGACTTTGGCTGGTGCTAACCTCGCCAATGCTGATCTGACCGGCGCGAATATGGATTCAGTAGATTTGGATGGTGCAGATTTAACCGGTTCGCGGCTGTTTTCCGCGAACCTGATGTATGCTCATATGAGTGGGGTATTGCTGGGAAGGGCAAATCTGATTGCAGCGCGCTTAAGCTGGGCTGATCTCAAAAAATGTGAAATGTCCGGCAGCCTGCTTTCCCGGGCGGAGCTCTACAGCACCGATCTTAGTGGTTCCGACCTGAGCGGTTCAGACTTCACCAGGGCCTACATGATGAGATCAAACCTGAGTGGAGCTAGAATGGATGGTGCAAACCTGGCTTATGCTGATTTGACTGAGGCTGATCTCTCATATGCCTCTCTCAAAGGGGCAAAGATACCCAACCTGGACCTGACAAGGGCCGACCTGTCCCGGGCTGATCTGACGGGTGTTTTGCTGGAGTTCAATGAGATGGTGAGTACCGACCTTAATGGTGCAAAAATGGCAAGAGTTACAATAAGCCGTCTTGCCATGCGAGATGTGAACATGAGCGGAACCGATCTTAGAGATGCAAAAATATCTGTCTCTCTGATGGAGCGGGTAAATCTATCGAGAGCAGATCTGAGTGGTGCCAGTTTGGACGTCCTTTATATGACGGATTCTGATCTGAGGATGGCAAATCTGCTGAGAATAAAATGCGATCCATTTACGTTGCCGTATCTGGCTGCATCTCGGCTTGAGGGGGCATTAATGAGTAACACTCTTCATTTACAGCTAAATAGTTCGCGAGTATTACCAGAAACTTGAAATGTCATTAGGGAAGGATACTAACATAGGAGATTTATGAAAATTGAATCTTTGATGCCGTTTGCATTCGGCACATTGATGCTCGGCATATTGGTGGCAGCATGCGGCTTCGCTGCGGCTCAGCCACAGGATCTCAGCAGCAAGATGACGGATCGCGCCGACCTGGCCGATATGGACCTGACACATATGAATCTTGCCAGCATGCACCTCAATCAATCCAACCTATCCGGTGCGAATCTCTCAGGTTCGAATCTAAGTGGCACTTTTATGCGCTCTGCATGGCTTCTAAATTCCCAGCTTCAAGGGACAAAGATGGCTAAGACCGACTTAACCGGAGCTGTTCTCAGTGGTGCGGACCTGAGCGGCGCGGATCTTTCCCAGGCAGTTTTAGCTTATTCTCAAATGTCCAATGCCAATCTTAATAATGCTATATTGAAGAAGGCGGATCTTACCGAGGCCGATCTCTCCGATGCAGATTTAACTGATGCAGATTTAACCGATGCCAGGCTCTTTCGAACAGACCTTTCCGGCGCCAATCTCAAGGGCATCTATCTGATCGGTGCAAACCTGATTGGAGCTCATGTGAGCTGGGCGGACCTCAGCGGAAGCTATCTCTCTAAAGGCCAATTTTCCCGGTCGGAGTTATACAGTACCAACCTGCATGGCGCTGACCTGAGTGAAGCTGATTTTACCCGAGCGTATCTCATGAGTGCAAACTTAACGCAAGCCAACCTAAAATTGACCAGCCTCTCTTATGCCGATTTGACTGAGGCTAAACTCATGGGGGCAAGCCTGAATTCCGCCAAGATGCCTTATGCCGACCTGACCCATGCCAACCTCACGGGAGCTGATCTTTCCGATGCAGACTTGAACTCGGCAAGGCTGGCCGGTGCCGTCCTTTGTAAAGTCAAGCTCGATCATGTCAGGTTATCCGAGATGGATCTGAGGGGCGTAGATTTGGCAGACTCATCTCTTAGAGGCTCGAGCCTGATTCTGGTGTATCTGGCCAATGCCAAAATGAGCGGGGCTGATTTGAGAGATGCCACATTAGACCGGGTGGAGATGACAGGAGTTGATCTTACAGGTGCCAACCTGGAGCGTATCAAATATGACCAGTTCACCCTTTATTCGCTTTCTGATGCAAAGTTGGATGGTGCTAAGTTATCAGACAACCTGAAAGCGGATTTGAATCGCATCAAGGAAGATGGGAAGACGGGATCCATTTTATGAAAGAGCGTTCCAATTTGCCGTCACGTTACATCTTGGCCTGCCTTTTGGCCGTATTTATGCTGGCTCTTTCCGCCCAGGCATCGATAATTTCGCTGGAACATGGCCAGAGCATCCAAAAGGCTATTGATGTCGCCAACCCTGGCGACATCATAGAGATATTGCCCGGAACCTACAATGAGAACATCAATATCACCAAGAGCCTGATCCTGCGAGGCATTTCCGGGAAAGACAGGCCGATCCTGGTTTCCCGCGATAGAGGCGATACCGTCCGAATTTTGGCAAACGGTACACGTTTGGAGGGCTTGAGCTTGACCGGTGCCACTGACTGGTCCAGGGCAGCAGTCCAGGTGCATTCTCAAGATAATATCATCGCAAACAATACCATGCACGGCAACGCAATCGGCATTATTGTGTCTTCCGGAAATAACACAATAGACTCTAATGAGGTGGATGATAACTACCTGGGTGGATTAGTTATCTTTTCAGCCGCGGAAAATAATATCGCAAATAATCGCTTCATCTCAAATAATCAGGCGGGCGTTTTGACCATAAATTCCACAAATAATACAATTATAAATAATAATGTAAGCGAAAATCTAGGCATAGCTATCAAATTATTCCAATCTAGAGATAACCTCGTGGAAGATAATATGATGATTACCAACGACTATGGAATTACATTATCAAATGCAGATAATAATTATATACATAACAACACTGCGATTAATAATGACTACGGCATTTATCCTTATTTATCTCGAGGCAATGAAATCTCGAATAACACCGCATTCAAGAATGACTATGCCATCTATCTTTGGGATTCCCATGGCAACAAATTCAAGGATAACAACCTGGAAAAGAATGATGGGAGCGGAATTACCCTCTTTTATTCCAATGAGAATTGCTTCGAGAACAACGATGCTGATCTAAATAAGCAATACGGGATTCACCTTATATCATCCAATAATAACCTCATTTTAAGAAACTCCTTTTCCAATATCACCGCAGGCAGCGGTGCATTCTTTGAAGAATCAATGCAAAACAACTTCACAGAAAACCAGGTATTCGCGAATTTTGATCAGGGAATACAGATTATGAATTCGAGCAGAAATATACTTAGAAATAACACGATTCATAAAAATCCAAACGGAATTGTTATCTCCGGCATCAGCGAGGAAAATCTGCTCATCGAGAATGTGATGAGCGGGGGCAATTTTGGCATAAGGGGTTATGAGACGAACAACAATACGATTGCAAAGAATGCGCTCAGCAGAAATGCCGCTATGGGCATAAATCTCAACTTGTCCCGATGGAATAATCTCCTGGAGAATGAGATCTATGATTGCCCGGTGGGCATACTCCTGGATATATGCCAAGATAACAATATCTATCGCAATATTCTGCAAAATAACGCTAATGGAATCATGCTCCGCGCTTCAAACCACAACGACCTCGGAGAAAATAATATCACAGGCTGCAAAGCGGGCATAAATCTGGATCAATCCTCCTATAATCGCATAAGGTCCAATGAACTGTCCGAGAATAATGAAGGCATCATTATTGTGAAGTCTATGCAAAACGATTTGACGGAAAACCTCGTTCAGAGCAAAGAAGCTGGCATCAGCCTGACCAGCTCTACTGGATGCAATATCACAGGCAATAGTGCCCATAACTGTCGTCAGGGCATAAAAATGGTCGATTGCAGCCAAAACAGTTTAAGCTTCAATAATCTCAGCCAGGACTATGAAGGCATTTATCTGGATGAGGGAGTGTATCCTCAGCAATCCAGCAGCAACAATATATATCTAAATGCATTTATAGATAATTCTCGGGATGTTTATTCATTTATATCTATCAACTCCTGGAGTTCTCCACAGGCACTATCATATCGATTCCAAGGAAAGACATTCAATAATCACCTTGGAAACTACTGGCATAGCAGCCGAATGTTAGACGACAATAATGACGGCATCAGCGATCTGTATCATAACATAGGCACTGATATCGATGAACATCCTCTGATGGAACTTCCGGCTCTGTACGAGACATCTCTTCTGAAAAACGGGGGTTAACTTTAAGACCTCGGCAATGGCTTTAAAGTGCGGAGGTATTTGGAGAATGGGATTTAAATGTGTGGTAATAGCTTTGGCCTTTGCGGCATGTCTTTGCATGACTGCCTTTTGTCAGGGTCCAAAGAACCAGTACGTCGAGCCGGAGTTTCCCGGAGAGAGCATGTCCGGCAGCCAAATTTACCAGGATGTTCGTGAGGGCACCTATGATGATATAAATGACTCATCTCTGTCTTTCCGAAACGAGAGCCTATTCACAATAAGGAAGGATACAGGCATGAGCCCCCACGTTCCGGGCAAAAATGTTAGGACACCGGTCACAGTCATCAGAGGATTAGGTGTCGCTCCGGCGGCAGGAAGCTGGGCCTTTACCCTGAACGACGTTGATAAAAGCTATCTCAAGATTGACCTTTATCAGACCGCTGATGCTGTGTTTGGATCCGGAGAGCTGGCAGATAATGGAGTCGTCACTGCCGTCACAGCGGGTGGCAGCGTATTGGGCGATCAGTTGGCATTGTTTGTGATCCCGACGGGCAGTCAGAACATGTATCGCTTCAGCCTTACAATTAAGCCGGGCTCCATGGATGGAGAGTATATCTTCACATCACCGGGAATAACTCAGCCGGGAGTGGCCTTCGGCAGCATGTTGTCACCGCAAGTCAACTCGGTATCCGCCCTACAAACTGCATAAGATCCGGGCAGTTGTTCGGGTTATATTTTTATTTTTATCAACACATGGCATAAACGGATACAATTATTAACATCGCCATTCAAATCGACTGCTGAGGGATAGTGAATATGGCATTGAAAGCGATTCTGATAGTATTGTTATTCATCAGCCTGGCCACCAATGTATCTTCGCAGGGTTACATGGGCACTGTGAGCACAGGCACAGGAATAATACCCGCTCTAACTGTGGGCAAGGGCTCGATTTCCGCCTCTGATGTGGGAGCAATCTCATCGCAAGCAAATCTCACGGGAAGCTGGGCTATTGATCTGAAGGGGACTCTTATCCGGCATTTTGACTTGCAGATGTATCAGGAAGACGACCTCATTTTGGGATCCGGCCGCAGTCAGGACCAAAGCGGCCTGGCCTTGGCTGCAGCCGGCTATGTGGCAGGGGACAGGCCAACCATATTCATCTCCTTGATTGATACGCAGAAGGTATTCCGGCTCAAGCTATCTGTTTCCGGAGAAGCTCTTGCCGGGGAGTACGATTCTCTTTCCTCGACCGGGCAGCGCGAGGCGGGAACCGTGACTGGCAGGATAAATTTTGCAGCTGGGAAGGGTCCTGCAACAACGCTGGGCAAAAGCGTCAATCCCAGTGCGACCGCGGGGGCATGGGTGGGAAAGGCCGCACAGAGCATCTATAACAGCAGCAGTGGAGGAATCTAATATGAGAGACATGATTATTGTATTACTGATAATAGTGCTTGCTGTCGGCTCTCCGGCAGCTGCCAGGTGTTGTTCATTGGGTGGTGGAGCATCCTACAACTTTCTGGGGGACTCGGCCGTGGACATCAGTATGGATAGCTACGATGAGGTCGTTCGCGAGAGTGTTTCGCCCAGCATTGTGGCAGTTCCTGATGTAAAAAAAGCGGCAACAAGCCGGATGCAGCTGAATCTGTTGGATAACTGCAGCATTTATCTTCTCCTCACTCAGACGGAAGGAAGCATTTATGGCCAGGGGAATGAAACACTAGATAATGTTACTGAGCCTGTTGAGGTTGTGGGAATGCTTCAGGCAAACAAACTGTCTCTTGACGTAACTGCATTTGGCGGAGAGGTCTACAAATTTAACCTGGCGGCTGAAGGCAGCACCGTTCTGGGAGACTACAGCTTGGCGATGCCTGATGGAGAGCAACGGAACGGAACTGCAGACGGTAAGTGGGAGATCTGAGCGCCTTTCAGTTACATTTCTCCGGTCTTCGCTCCCGGGGAAAATCTCTTCATGAGGCGCTTCATATTCATCTTGCCAGCCCCGCCTCTCATGCCTTTGATTGCCTTTTGCATGGCCTGATGGGATTTGAGAAGCTCGCGAACCACATCTGGAGTTGCGCCGCTGCCCCTGGATATGCGCTTGATACGCGAGGCGGTTATTACCTTTGGCTCCTCTAGCTCCGCGGCCGTCATGGAGTTCATGATAACCCGGTACTTGTCCAGGCGGTCTTTGGTCATCTGGTACTCTTTATCTGAAAGATCCAGACCCAGGCCGCCCATGGGCAGCATCTGCATGATCTGCTTTAAGGGCCCCAGCTTGTTCATGGCCTCCATCTGCTGGTACATGTCTTTCAGGGTGAACTTGCCCCGCATGAGCGATTCAACATCCACCGGGCTGTCGGTCTGCGCCTCCTGGGCCCTCTCGATGAGCGTCTTGATGTCGCCCATGCCCAGCATGCGGGATATGAAGCGGTCCGCCTCAAACTTCTCCAGGTCGGCCGGCGTCTCGCCCATGCCGATGAAGGCCACGGAGGTCTTGGTCTCAGCCACCGCCGAGAGCGCTCCGCCGCCTTTGGCTGTGCCGTCCAGCTTGGTGATTATGACGCCGGTAATTTGCACCGCTTCGTTAAAGGCGCGCGCCTGCTCGGAAGCCTGCTGTCCTAAAGCTGCGTCCATCACCAACAGCTTTTGCTCGGCATTGACCACGCCGTGAATGTCCTTCATCTCCTGGATGAGATCGCCCTCCAGGGCGTGCCGACCTGCGGTATCGACGATCCGAACGTCGTACTTCTTGGCAGCCTCCAGGCCCGCTCTGGCGACTGCAGGTGCATCTGGGTTGCCTCTCTCGCCGTAAAAAAAGATGCCCTGCTTCTCGCAAAGCGCTTTTAGCTGGTCATAGGCTCCGGCACGAAAGGTGTCTGCACAGATGACGGCGCTCCGCAGGCCCTTTCTTTGAAAGAATGTGGCGAGCTTAGCCGCTGTGGTGGTTTTTCCTGATCCTTGCAGCCCCACGAGCATGATGTTCTGCTTTTTCAGGGGAATATCGGAGCCGCGGCCTACCAGGTTGATCAGCTCCTGGTAGACTATGTTGATGACATGTTCTCGCGGGTTCATGCCTGCGGCCGGCTTTTCATTGAGCGCCCGCTCTTTGATGGTGGTGGAAAGCTGCATCACCAGCTTCACATTTACATCTGCCTGCAGGAGCGCCCGCTGAATCTCCCGTACAGCATCGTCTACCAGTGCCTTGTCGATCTTATTCGCCGACGCAATCTTTTTTAAAGCATTGCGCAGCGATCCGCCTAAGTTTTCCAGGACCATAATGCTTCAGGCAAAAGGAGGCTGGCAAACCATATAAAAATGTTCCTTGCAATTAATATGGAAAAAGCCAATGAATAGTTGTCGATATATAGTTTTCGCCCGCTAAAAATAGCGCTGTCCCCCGGAAAAGAAAACTTGATCTCTTTTGCCTCGAAGGCAATCTTTATAGGGGATGACATCTTCTCCAAGGTTGCGGCGCAAGGGGCGCCTCCAACCGATAAAGGTTTAAATCAGATCGACGCAGTTGTCGGACACCAATACCCTTGCCAAGGTGGCGGAGCGGCTACGCAAATGCCTGCAGAGCATTACCACTCCGGTTCGAATCCGGACCTTGGCTTTAATAATTTGCTGCATAACTCATTAAAGATTTTTTACCATAAGCGGCTTCATTTATCCTCGATGAGGGCATGAACAATTCCTCAATACTATCCTCACCATTCAAGATGAGGCATTGCATCAAACATTTAGATAAAAACTTAGATATATATAAGGGAAAAGCTTATATCGTCTCAGGTTATTTCGTTACAGTCCTAATTATTCAGGAGGCTTAATCAGTTTTGAGCAAAGCAACGGGTTACGACGCAAGCCAAATTCAGGTTCTTGAAGGCCTTGAGGCAGTCAGGCGCAGGCCTTCGATGTACATAGGCAGCACAGATACCCTGGGGCTGCACCATTTGGTCTACGAGGTGGTTGACAACAGCGTGGATGAGGCCTTAGGCGGCTACGCTAAAGAGATAAATGTGATCCTTCGCCCTGACGGCAGCGTCTCTGTAGCGGATGACGGTCGCGGCATTCCCGTAGACAATCATCCCCAATTCAATCGCCCTGCTCTTGAGATAGTCATGACCGTGCTGCACGCCGGCGGCAAGTTCGACCATGAGTCCTACAGCGTATCCGGAGGCCTTCACGGCGTAGGCGTCTCCGTGGTCAACGCGCTCTCCGAGTGGATGGAGGTGGCGGTTCGTAGGAACGGACGTGTCTACTGGCAGCGGTATGAGCACGGCAACGTGGCCTCGGAGGTTGAAGTCCGAGGGCATTCCGAGCACACCGGAACCACTGTCACCTTCAAGCCGGACGGAAACATCTTTGAGGAGACTGAATATAATTTTGATACATTATCTTCACGGCTCCGAGAGCTGGCCTTCCTCAACCGTGGCCTGAGGATAACCATAAAAGATGAGAGAACTGACAAAGAGAACGACTTCTGCTACGAGGGTGGCATATTATCCTTCGTGGATTTCCTCAATACC
>JBATEC010000041.1:0-21924 GCA_049663825.1 Methanothrix sp.
TTTTTTTTTCTAAGACAGGCCGCTTCCGCCCATACCAATGGGTATCTGGCTGATATCTCCCACACCGGTCAGGATCCTATCTGCATCCTGGCGCACATCATGGTACCTGGATTCCCGGGATGATGCCGGCTGAGATGATGCAGGCAATGCGGGCTGCACGCTCTCTACTGCTGCTTGCACAGTGGCGTTTGCCTGTCGGCCCAAAGCTGATGCATCAGCCCTGGGCTGTGCTACTTGCGCCGCAGTGTAGCTGACGATGTCGGGATTTATCCACATAGCCCGGAATTGCGATCGCAAAGAGATGCTTCCATTGCTCACCTGCAATAGGTCGCCTTGCATCGATCCGCTGACAGCGTCGTAGGTCCCGGTCAGCTGGATGGAAAATTGCACCGCGTCCTTGATGCCGGTCAGGACCAGGTAGACCCTGTCCTCTTTTACAGAACCCACGACCTCCGCATTCCAGGCGTTTCCATCATCCGGCTCATACTTGGCCTGGCCGTACAGATCACTTCCTTCCTGATTGAGGACCATGATCACCTGGCCGCTCTCAATTCCTGTTACTGACCAGATGTAGCTCAGGCTGGGCACGACGCGAGACTCACTTTCGTTGGAGAAAGCAACCGCAGATGCAGCCTGCAAGGCCGTCTCATTGCTCGAATCATTAACAGTCTGCCCAAAAGACGGGCTGACTGCAAAGTAGATGATTACGAGCACCAGAGGAATGATCATTGGTCTCTTCATCAATTTTATGCCTCCAATTCTTTCGCCATTGTTTCTAACTTTCAACGATATGGTGTTCGTCATTTGACTATAAAAACGCTCTGAGCGCATCAGCAATTAGGCATTTCAATCTTAATGAAAGAGAGAAGGAAAAAAGATACAGCGCCAAAATTCCCGGCGCCATTTCTCCTCATTATCTAGAGTCCGCTGCTTCCGCCCATGCCGGGTGGAACGCCGCTCAGATCGCCACCAGGTCCGATCTTATCCACGTACTGGTGAATGTCAACGAACCTTGAAGCCGGATCTGCCGTCTTCACAGATGTGTTCGAGGCAGCCGTGTTCTCAACAGCGACAGGCTCTGGTATCTCGACTTTTGGCTCCTCAATGACGACCGGAGAGTAGCTGGATGTATCCGGGCTGATCCACATGGCGCTGAAGGTGCCGCTGCCTACCTTCTTTCCACCACTGATCTGGGTGAAGTTGCCGTTGATGGTATCATTGGCATAGGTCCCAGCCATCTTGGTGGTGACGCTCTCTTTGTCCTTCTGAGCGGACAATGTCAGCTCCACCTCGTTTTCTGTGACGGAACCCACGACGTCGGCATTCCAGGCTTTTCCATCGTCTGGCTCATACTTAGCCTGGCCGTACAGATCGCTTCCTTCCTGATTGAGGACCATGGTAATGGGGCCGATCTCTATGCCAGTAAAAGACCAGATGTAGTTGAGATTGGGACCGGTACCCGACTGCGTGGCAGCAGCCGTCTCGTTCGCAGGGATACTTTCATTTGTCGAAATGGTCTCCATAATACCCGTATTGTTGTCGGTCTGCCCCAGGGACAGGCCGGTGAAGAGGGATACAAGCAGTAGAGAAAGAATAATGCTTTTCTTATTCAATAAAATGCCTCCAATATATTTTCCACTTTTCGGCGATAGATTTTTCGTCATTTGCCTACAATGAGACCTGTCTACTCTTCTCCTTTATAAGCTTTTCACATGCATACCATCAGTTAATAACTACGCAATACAATAGGATATACGGTGAATTTGTTTGAAGGTTGGCCGACTTCTCGTCAAGATTAACCGAATCTGCGCCTGGATGCTTCTCATCTTCATGATCATCTTCCTCATCTCAGGATATGCCTGGTGGAACAGGACATTACTGCCCCTGCAAAAGGCCGTGTATATGCACACTGAGCTGGACTTATTCCTGGTCTTCTTCTTCCTGGTGCATGTTCTGATCAGCATCAGATTCGCATTAGCGCGCTGGAGGGTGGGCCACGGACAGACGGTAAATCTGCTGCTCATAGTAATCGGCATTTTATCATTCTGGTTCGTCCTTAGCATCCGGTGACGGCTCTCGCCGGAATTGGCCCCTTTTTCGCGGTGAAAGACTCTGCAGGCAAAACGCAACACCTCTTTTTCCCAGGCCGGCTATGCAGGCTGGGCACCGCAAAGCTTATTTAACCTGGTGTTACTAACCTTAAGTTCAACAAGTAATACTCGAGTGATGATATTGGATCCAGTTGAACTTCTAGATATACTGGGGAACGAAAATAGGAGGCGCATACTTCAGCTCCTCTCTTTTCGCCCTTTTTACTTCAATGAGATGGCCAAGCGACTGGATGTAGGGCCAAAGGCGGTCATCGATCATCTGGTGATGCTGGAGAGAGCCGGGCTGGTGGAATGCTATCAGGACCAGGGAAGAAGAAAGTATTTCCGCATAGTCCGAAAGACGGTCCTGGAGGTGGCGGTCTCGCCTCATTCTTACGGCGTTAGAGCCTTTCTCTCCGAGGACGCACCGATTGAGGACACACCAACGGTAGATAACGGATTGGTTCAGGACATGAAGATCTTACGCGACGAGCTCTCAACCCTGGAGGAAAAGAGGCTTGAACTGCGTGCTCTTTTGGACCGGATCGAATCTCGCGAGATGGAGATCAAACATATTGCTTGCAGCACGGCCAGAAGCTATGCGCAAAACCAGCTGGAGGCGGAGATTCTGACCGCCCTCCTCTCCGGCAATGCTGATGCGACGCATCTGGCCATGAAGCTGGAAGTTCCAGAGATTGTGGTAATAGATCGGCTGAAGAGACTGGAAGAGCGCGGAGCTGTGCGTTTGTCAGATAAGGAATGGTGCATTATATAATGGCGAGGGAAGGGACGAGCATAGAGCCGGTATCGGAAGTGCCGGAAAAATTTGTCTCTCTGCAGCTTCGGGTGGCTGAAGCCTATCACAAAGATGCAGGAAAGGGCGTAGCCAGGATTGGAGCCGATGCATTGGCATCCCTCTCCCTGGAAAACGGCGGTGTGGTGGAGATCAAAGGAAAAGATAAGGTCTACGCCATCGTCTGGCCCGGAAATCCTGATGATCCCCAGGATCTCATTAGAATTGACGGGAATACCCGCGCCAACCTGGGTGCGGGGATAGACAGCAAAGTCGTTGTAACCCGGGCCGAGGCCAGACCGGCCAGAAAGATCGTTGTCGCTCCTACGCGCCAGATCCGGCTCATGGGCGGGCCGCAGTACTTGCTTCGCATGCTGCAAGGAAGGGCGATTGTCAAGGGCGAAATGCTGCGCGTGGAGATGATCAATAGCAGCCTCAACCTGGCCGTGGTCAGCACGCTCCCGGCCGGCGCGGTGCTCGTAACTTCCGAGACCATCATCAGTATCACCAGAGAGACTTTAGAAGAGCTGGCACTGCAGGTGCGGGACATCTCCTACGAGGATATCGGCGGCCTTTCCCGCGAGATCAGAGAGATCAGGGAGATGATTGAGGTTCCGCTGCGCCATCCGGAGCTTTTCTCTCGCCTGGGCATCAATCCACCTCGCGGGGTACTGCTGCA
The DNA here is from genome assembly GCA_049663825.1 of Methanothrix sp. Classification (GTDB taxonomy): domain Archaea; phylum Halobacteriota; class Methanosarcinia; order Methanotrichales; family Methanotrichaceae; genus Methanothrix. The sequence goes on from JBATEC010000041.1 coordinate 3,563, forward strand.
CGGACCGCCCGGTACGGGAAAGACGCTCATCGCCCGGGCCGTGGCCAGCGAGACCGATGCCAACTTCATATCCATCTCAGGACCTGAGATCGTCTCCAAGTTCTATGGAGAAAGCGAGCAGCGGCTGCGCCAGATCTTCGAGGAGGCCGCAAAATCCGCCCCCTCCATCATCTTCATAGATGAGATAGACTCCATCGCCCCCAAACGCGAGGAGGTGTCAGGAGACCTGGAGAGGCGTGTGGTGGCCCAACTCCTGGCTCTTTTGGACGGCCTCTCCTCACGGGGAGAGGTAATAGTAATTGCAGCCACCAATAGGCCCAATGCCCTTGATCCTGCCATCCGTCGGGGCGGTCGCTTTGATAGGGAGATTGAGATCGGCATCCCCAGCAAAACTGGCCGGCTGGAGGTGCTGTATGTTCATACCAGAGGCATGCCTCTCGACGAGTCCCTGGACCTGTTAGAGATTGCCGATGCCACGCATGGCTTCGTTGGGGCCGACCTTTATGCCCTCTGCAAAGAGGCGGCCATGCGAACACTGGAGAGAGCGCTTCCCGACCTGGATGTGAGCGAGGATATACCAGCAGAGGTCGTGGAGAGCCTTCGGGTCACCAATGAGGACTTTCAAGAGGCTTTAAAGAAAATTGAGCCATCCGCCATGAGAGAGGTATTCGTAGAGGTGGCGGAGGTACACTGGGATGAGGTGGGCGGCCTGGAGGAAGCCAAGCAGTCGCTCATCGAGGCCGTAGAGTGGCCGCTCAAGTATCCGGAAGCTTTCTCGGCCGTAGGCGTCAGGCCACCGCGTGGCATTCTTCTTTACGGTCTGCCTGGAACGGGCAAGACCCTCCTGGTGAGAGCTTTAGCTACCGAGAGCAATTTGAACTTCATCAGCGTCAAAGGCCCGGAACTGCTCAGTAAATGGGTTGGCGAATCGGAGCGTGCCGTAAGAGAGATCTTTCGCAAAGCCCGCCAGGCGGCTCCGGCCCTGGTATTCTTCGATGAGATCGATTCCATGGTTCCGAGCCGGGGCAGCGGATCGGAAACGAATGTTACAGAGCGAGTGGTCAGCCAATTCCTAACCGAGCTGGATGGGCTGGTACAGCTTAAAGATGTGGTAATAGTAGCGGCAACCAACCGGCCGGACCTCTTGGACAGCTCAATGCTCCGTCCCGGCAGATTCGATCGTTTGATTTATATTCCCATGCCGGACATGCAGGCTCGAAAGAGAATACTGGAGATTTATCTCTCCCACATGGCCGCCTCCGGTGTCCACGCCCAGTGGTTGGCCGAGACGACACAGGACTATTCCGGAGCTGATTTAGAGATGCTTTGCCGGGAAGCGGGGATGTTCGCTTTAAAAGAGCATATAAAGCCAGGCACGAAAAGGGAAGAATTGATCATTGATCGGATACTGGTAACACGAGAGCATTTCCAAAGAGCGCATGAGCTCATTAAGCCCCATCTGTCCAAAGGCATGCGAGAAGAATACCTCAAAATGATCCGTGATTTCAAAGGTTAATATGGATACAAAGCACCAGATATATAGTCAAGAAGGATTAAAAGACGATATGAGGGCCGAAAAATTGACTTTGCAAGACGAGTCGAAAGAGCTGCTTGGAGATATTGAGTTCAAAGATACCAGCAGCATAACAGTGCCTGAGAGCCTCATAGATCATGTGATCGGCCAGGATGAAGCCGTAGAAGTGATCAAAAAGGCGGCACGCCAGAGGCGCCATGTCATGCTCATCGGATCGCCGGGAACAGGAAAATCCATGCTCGGCAAGGCCATGAGTGAGCTTCTCCCCGTGGAAGAGCTACAGGATGTGCTGGTCTATGCCAATCCAGAGGATAACAACACTCCTCGCGTTCGCGTCGTACCTGCCGGCAGAGGCAAGCAGATAGTCGATGCCCAGAAGATGGAGGCCAGAAAGAAGGTCCAGACGCGCAATATGTTTCTAATGCTCATAGTAATGGCCTTGATAGTATATGCTTATTATACGGGCCAGCTTCTCTTCGGGATCATTGCAGCGGCACTCATATTCCTCTCATTACGCTATATGTTGCCCAAAGAGGATGCCATGGTCCCCAAGCTTCTGGTGGACAACAACAGCAAGAAGAAGGCACCTTATGTGGATGCCACCGGGGCACACGCCGGCGCCCTTTTAGGAGATGTCCGCCATGATCCCTTCCAGTCCGGTGGCCTGGAGACACCATCCCACGAGCGGGTGGAATGCGGAGCTATTCACAAGGCCCACAAGGGAGTTCTCTTCATAGACGAGGTAAACACCCTGCGCCCGGAGTCACAGCAAAGCCTGCTTACTGCTTTGCAAGAGGGCGAGTATCCCATCACCGGCCAGAGCGAGAGAAGCTCAGGAGCACTGGTCAGAACGGAGCCCGTGCCCTGCAACTTCATCATGATCCTGGCAGGAAATTTGGATGCCGTGCAGGGAATGCATCCCGCTCTGCGCTCCCGCATCAAGGGCTACGGATATGAGGTCTACATGAGAGACACCATGGACGACACCCTGGAGAACAGAAACAAGCTCATCAGATTCGTGGCCCAGGAGATCGTTAGAGACGGCAAGATACCGCACTTTACCAGGGACGCCGTCTCGGAGATCATGCGGGAAGCCAAGAGGCGGTCGGGCAGGAAGGGCCATCTCACACTAATGCTGCGAGACCTGGGCGGCCTGATCAGGGTATCCGGGGATGTGGCTCGCGCCAATGGTGCAAACCTGACCGATATGGATCATGTCATAGAGGCCAAGAAGATGGCAAGATCCGTGGAGCAGCAGCTTGCAGACCGCTACATGGAGAGGCGCCGTGATTACAGCATGTTCCACTCCTTCGGAGACGAGGTGGGAAGAGTCAACGGTCTGGCCGTTATGGGCGACTCGGGAATCGTGCTGCCTATCATGGCCGAGATCACACCGGCGCAGTCCAAGGAAGAAGGCAAGATCATAGCCACAGGTAAATTGCAGGAGATTGCCAGAGAAGCTGTCACTAACGTCTCCGTGATCATCAAGAAGTTCCTGGGTGAGGACATAACCAAGAAGGATGTGCATATTCAGTTCATCGGCACCTACGAGGGCGTAGAGGGCGACAGCGCATCTATCTCAATTGCCACAGCGGTCATATCCGCACTAGAAGGCGTGCCGGTCAAGCAGTCGGTGGCCATGACAGGATCTCTGTCTGTGCGGGGAGATGTCATGCCCGTGGGCGGCGTGACGCAGAAGATCGAGGCAGCGGCGAAAGCTGGCATCAAGACGGTGCTCATACCGAAATCCAACATGGGCGATGTACTGATTGACGAAGCCACCAAGGGAATGATCGAGATCATTCCAGTCTCCAATATGAGCGAGGTCTTCGAGTATGCCATGGGCGGGCAGAGGAACCGGCTGATCGAGAAGCTGAAGTGGTTTGCCACAGAAAAGAAGATCGGCATCAACCTGCCTGAAACCATCTCCATCCCCAGCAGGAGCATCTGAAAATCCATGGTGCCTGAGTTCTACGACATCCGCATCTTGCGTGGCAGTAGAACCAGGATTGTCCTGGACAACGGCAAGCTGGAAGAGATAGCTGTGGCTCCATTTCAGGGCGCGGCGGTGCGAGCCCTCTTTGGAGGAGCCTGGGGTTTTGTGACCACAGATAACGTAACCGATCTGGGGGAAGAGATCGATCTGGCCAAACGCATCGCCCGGAAGATCGACAGGCACGATGATCTCACGCTGGCGCAGGCTCCCGTCGGCAGAAGCGTGGTGATTCCCGTCAAGAAAGATCCCAAGGATCTTTCTTTAGAGGAGAAGGTGGCCCTGCTACGAGAGATTGAAGACGCAGCTAAAGTAAAAGGCGTATCCTCCACTCAGGCGGTATACTCTGAGGTGGATTTTACTGTGCATTACAGCAGCTCAGAGGGTCTGGATCTGGAGTCAAAGACGACGCGTATGGGATTTGTCATCAGCGCCGTGGCCCACAGAAACGGGCTCTACCAGACGGATGGAGAGGGCCGATCGGGCGTGGGGGGCCTGGAGCTCTTTGACCGGGAAGACCCCATTGCCCTGGCCAGAGGGGTTGGCGAGACGGCGGTAGCCCTTCTGGACGCCGACGCGCCCAAGGGCGGAACCTATCCAGTGCTCCTCGATCAGGAGCTGGCCGGGGTCTTCGTTCATGAGGCAGTAGGCCATGCCACTGAGGGCGACATCATCCTGGAGGGCGACTCTTGTCTGGAAGGAATGATGGGTCAGAGAATAGGCTCAGGACTGGTAACAGTCAAGGACGATCCCAGTTTGATGAACAACGGCTATTACTCCTTTGACGATGAAGGAAGCCTTGCCCAGGAGACGGTTTTGGTGGAAAAGGGCATCCTCAAGTCGTATCTTAATTCTCGCGAGACCGCAGCGCGGCTTGGTGGCGTGCCACGCAATGCGCGCGCCGATGGCCTGGACCGACCGGTAGTGCGCATGAGCAACACCTACATCGCCAACGGAGACTGGAAGCTGGAAGAGATCTTCGATGAGATGGGAGACGGAGTCTATCTGGCCGGAAGCCGCGGCGGTCAGGTTAGCACGGGTGAGGGCGTATTCCAGTTCAATGCCAAGAAAGGCTATCTGGTGGAAAAGGGCGAGAAGACGCGGCTTTTGCGAGACGTGTCCCTCTCCGGCAAGATTCTCGAGACCCTGCTACATGTGCGAGCGGTTGGAAACGACCTCAAGTTCAACAGCGGGCGCTGCGGAAAAGCGGGACAGCTCGTGCCCGTGAGCGACGGATCGCCGCACCTCTTGGTCGCCGAGGCGACGGTGGGCGGAGCAGGGTAGGTTTTCTTTTTTTATAAAAATTATTATGCCTTCTTATACCCCAATGTATAATCCACCAAGGATAAATTGCGGGCCAGGCGCAGGCATACTCAGAATATGTCCTGAAATTTAATCATTTGTCTGCATAAATTCTACTATATCAAGGTGAGTAGATAGAGTCCTGTATTTTGTGCCATTTAGTGCAGCATCAATCATGCCTTCTTTATTCGCATCACTTCCAGCAATAACCCTGGATACATCACATCTCTTGCATCTAAAATGATATCCATCTTTCTCGTGGATCTCTATGAAACCACCCTCGCATTCTTGATGGTGCATCTTGAGGTCTAGAATAGTGAAATGCTCGTCTCGATCCTGCATTCCTACTGCTATCGTCATTCCAACTTTCGACTCTATGCATGTTGCATCTGCATCGCACACGTTCTCTGTATCTGCCTTGGCGGAAGCCGTTTTTTTCCCAAAATTAGGCTTTATCTTCTCTGTATTTTCATTTTTCATATTGAAATCTCCTTGTAGCTTTTAACTATAAAAGCGCCTCCTTTAATATAAGTCTTTTTGATCTCAAAATTTTAAATACATATACGATATTAAATTTAAAACAGTTTCAACAAAAATAATTCATTAACTCAAACCCTTATCTGCCCTTTCAGCCAATCCCAGCCCGATTTTGCCGCTTTGTCCAGCTCATTTTCTGCTGATTCCTGCAGCCTGGGAAGCAGATCTTGCGTAAGATTCTGCTTCAAGTCCTCTCCCAGACTCTGCAACGGTTCGGCTTCTGCCTGCAGAGCCAGTCCGGGTCCATTTCGCCAATCATGGGGATCAAACTCGTTGTTGGTGAAGTTTTCTAACCTGGCATGCCCGCTGTCCACCAACAGGCGGTTGAAATTTGGCGCCGCCAGGGGCTGGCCGTAGAATCCGGTGAGGTAGGCCACGCAGATCAGCCTGCCGTAGCTATCTCGACCGGTTGCTGAAAGGTCGTCGATGTCCAGGTAGACTCTTTTGTTCTTGAGCACGGCATTAGTAAAATCCCTCGCTTCCGGACCATTTTCCGATTCCATCTCGGGAGAGTCGACATCAGCCAGGCGGATTCTCTCCACGCTGTAGGCTACTTTTGCACCGGCCTTCTCTATGGTAACGTCAAAGGTGTCGCCATCTACAACGTTTGTGACTATTCCGTAGTCCTCATCCTGAGCGGCCAGGGCGATAGAGGGAACGATAAAATGTGGACATGATATGCAAAAGAATAGAAGTAATAATATGTGCAATAATTTAGCTGCGGTCTCTGATCTGCAAATGGAGATGAAAATCATGCCCTGACCTCTTTAATCATATTTTATCCTTTTGCCGCCAGACAAAGGCGGATAAGACTCACGGCTGCTGTACCAGTATTCTGAGTGTCGTGGATCTATTTATTGAGCCGTTTATAGCCGTCAGCCTGTAAGTGGTGGTCTCAATCGGCTTCACCTGACTATAGCCTTTGAGTTCTACCTTTCCAACTCCCGGGCCTATTTCCACGTAGCTTGCGCCAATGACGCTCCAGCTTATGTTGGAGACATTTCCAGGGCTTACGACCACTGGATCGGCACGAAATGACTCGATCACCGGATATGGGGAGCCGAAGACGTTGAGGGCCAGCAGGCCCCCGCCCAGGATTACCGCCAGGAGCAGGATCCATGTCGCAATTCCCGCCGGTGTTTTCCAGAACGACTTTTGCATCTCCCAGTAGTTCTTCTTTTCAACCATCTGATCTGCCAAGATGTCCATACTGGTAAATATACTCGACTGTCAGCACATGTATCAGCATATCTCTGTCTTATGCTCACGCGAAGCGATCTTATATTGGCCGGGGCATTGGTCGCAGATCACATTTAGTCCTCGGATCTGTTCGCATGCCAAAGATCCCTGACCATTCTTTCGGTAGATATTATCCAGCAGCCTGTCCACCCCATTTGAGTTCGCTTTTGCCTGGAGCAGGATTTGCCGGGATTCTTGAAGGGCAAAGCCTGCCTCCTTCAGTTCAAATCCCAGTGCCATTCCGGTCCTCCATCCGGCAGGAGCAAGGTCTACCTTTCCGGAGAGAAGCAGCCTCAAAAAGCAACTGCGAAGGTTGGGCGGTCGGATCAAATCGAATTGCTTTCTCACATTGGTCCTCAGATCATCTAAGGAGACGTGCCGCTCTTCCAGGCAGGAAGGGCAAAGCTTCATCTCGTTAATGCGAGGCCCTGCCTTTGAGGCCAAATCGGAGCTGCCGCAATTGGCGCACGAACCTGACGAATAGTGCACCTTCTTTTCATTTAAGAAATCCATGCCGCCCTCAAATCGCGTAGTTCAACAACTCTGGTCTGCAGGGATTTTACACTCACATTATGAACTAAGGCCGCAGCTATCAGGTCACCGTATCCTTCTGCCGCCTCTTTGAGAATATCATCCACAATCTCATCATATACAAATTTTTCTACAAGTTGCATTGTTATCACTGTTTCTTTCTAATATTAAATTATTATCATGTCATAAGCGTCTTTGGCGAAAAGCAGAGAGCCAAGAGGAGTGATTTATCAGCCACACAAGGTTATTGGGAATCAAAAAAATGCAGGAACCCTTTTCTCGGCCCTGCTTTTATCTGATCAAATAATAATCAAACTACTTAGTATCTTCTGGGTGGCCTGGAGCCGCCAGCGGGTCTTGCAGGCTTGTGCTTCTGGTAGCAGTCGCTGCAATACACGGGCCTGGATCCATCAGGCTTGAAGGGAACTTGACATGTCTTTCCGCACTCTGCGCAGGTGGCATCGTGCATCTCTCTGGGGCCGCTGCTAAAGCCGCCTCTGCTGCCGCTTCCATATCTTTCCATTTTAACTCACTTACCGTTTTATCGACTCAAAGAATCGACTTATGCCACAAAAACATCTCACTAAATGTTCCTTGGATCGATGCCATTGCAACCTTCTCTACATGCCGGCACTAGTATATACACTTATTGGTATTACCCTTTTTTTTCTTTTCCAGGGCATTTTTGGTGTGCTCCAGGAATAGGGAAATTATCTCCACTCTCTCCCCTAGGCCTCGCCGATCAGCTATAACTTCATAGCCATCTCTCTCCAGAACGCTCTTCCAGGACGCGGGGCTACAGCCAAAGATATCGTTTTCTGCGTGTCCTCCAGCCACGAGCAAAAATGGCAAGATCCGCACAACTCTCGCCTCTGAGTCCTTCAGTTCCGGCAAAAGCCCAGCAAGGCCGGAAAAGCCCTCGATCGTGCCCAGGAAGACGTTCCTATGCTCTTCTTTCAATATCTGTGACATGAGGGAGTAGAGAGCATCGGCTGGGTGGCCCGTGCCGTGACCCACCAGAAGCACCGCCTCCTTCTCCGGATCACGACGATATGCGGGACCGCTGCAAATGGCAGGCAGGAGGGATGAGACCTTTTGGCAGTCCGGCAGGTCAGAGAGCAGAGGCAAACCGATCTCCAGGCGCGAGAAGGCCGGCTTTGCGCCCTTCAATTCCTGTACCAGTGCTGCCACCTGGTGAAATTCACCACCAGGCACTATCTGCAGGGATTGGACGATCACGCTCTTAAATCCCTGGTCGCAGATATCCTGTAATGCTGCCGGAAGGCTCTGGATGCTGATGCCAACATTTTCTTGCAGCCTTTTCCTCATGAGGTGCGAGGTGAAGGCCAGCCGAACGGAAGAGCCGGGAAATTTGCGCTCATAAGCCTTTCGAATTTGGTCATAGGTGGCCAGGGCAGGAGGAAAAAGAGTGCCATAGGGGGCAAGGACAATTCCAATCGGCATCAAATCTGCTCCATCCAAGGCTTATGCCCGTGGATACGATCCCAGCACCCGGATCATGGCAGCCTTTTCTTTTACGGCGGCTATTGCCTGCTCTACGGCGCTGTCATCCACATGCCCTTCCAGGTCGATATAAAAATAGTAATCTCCGAGGCCCTTGCGACTGGGACGGGACTCTATTCTGGTCAAATTGATGCTGCGCCTGGCAAACTCCTCTAAAATGGTGAAGAGCGCACCGGGACGATCCTTATCCAGGTAAATGATCAGCGAGGTTTTGTCCCGGCCGGTGGCTGCAGCCATCTTCCTTGCAGCCACAATAAAACGGGTTACATTGTCGCTTGCATCCTGAATATCCCTGGCCAGGATATGCAGCCCATATTTCTCAGCCGTGTCCGCACCAGCTACTGCGGCCATCTCAGGAAACTCCTGGGCCAGGCGGGCGGCATGACTGGTGGAGCCGGTAGTCCTGATCTCGGCCTTCGGGTAGTGCTCACGCAAATACTGTCGGCATTGGGCCAGAGCCTGGGGATGGGAGAGGATGACATTTACGTCACCATCACCCTGGCCCACCAGGCAGTGTCTAACTGGAACGTTCACCTCTCCCACAATCACAACATCCAATCTCAAGAGCAGATCCATGACTGTGGTTACTGCTCCCTCCAGGCTGTTTTCTACAGGTACGGTGCCTGCATCAATCCGGCCGGCAGCTGCCGCCTCCAGCACACCCTCAAAGTCATTGAAATAGACGAGGGTGGCCTCTGGCCGGTCCTTTATCCAGAGAAGTGCCGCCTTTTCCGAATAGGTTCCCTCCGGCCCGAGAGCTCCAATCCTGTAGCTCAAGCTCAATCTTTCTCCTTTGTTTTTTCGTCCAGTTCGGCCATCAGCTCCACGGCTCGATCCACGCTTATCCTGCGCTCGGCAGCCATGCGGGCAGCAATGATCTCAATCAGGTCGCACTTAGCTCCTGCCTGCACAGCCACGTTCTTGGCGTGCAGGGACATGTGCCCCCTCTGAATGCCTTCTGAGGCCAGGGCCCGCAGCGCTGCAAAGTTCTGGCACAGACCTACCGAGGCGATGATGCGGGAGAGATCGTCTGCGCTTTTAACCCCCAGAATTTTCACGGCCGTCTTGGCCACAGGATGAACCCGCGTCGCTCCACCCACCAGGCCCACGGCTACGGGCATCTCAATGGTTCCCACCAGGTCACCATCCCGGTTCTTCTCGTACCGGGTGAGCGATTTGTAGCGTCCGCTTATTGAGGCAAATGCATGCGCTCCGGCCTCAACCGCCCGTGTATCATTTCCAGAGGCCAGCACTACGGCCGTTACTCCATTCATGATGCCCTTGTTGTGGGTCGCGGCACGGTAGGGATCGACCTGTGCCAGTTCTGCCGCCAAAAGTATTCCATCCACCACCTCATGGCCGCCTATCTCCTCTGCCTTGAAGACCGCCTTTGCCCGAACCAGCCGAAGATCGGCCAGATTGGAGATGATGCGCAGATACACCCGCCCGCCGGTGATCTGTTCGATCCGCGGCGCGAGCGCTTCGGCCATGGTATTGACGGCATTGGCACCCATGGCATCCCGGCAGTCCACGATGAGATGGGTCACCACCATCGGCCCCATCTTGGAGTCGATGACGTAGACCTCGATGTCCTTGACACCTCCCCCGTACTTGACCAGCATGGGATCTTTGTCGTTGGCCATTCTCGTCAGCTCGTCTTTATGAAGCAGAATAGCTTGGAGGGCCGCAAAGGGATCGCATATTCCCGTTGCCTGAATTTGGGCGCGCATGACCGGCCCCGTGCTGGATGTAAAAAAGCCGCCCGCTTCCCGCGCCATTCTTGCGCCGTTGCTGGCCGCGGCGATGACGGAAGGCTCCTCGGTGGCCATGGGTATGAGCACCTCTTTGCCATCGATGACGAAGTTGGTGGCGATTCCCAGCGGCACCTGGAACATGCCTATTACATTCTCCGTCATCTTGTCGGCCTGGTCAAGAAGAAGGCCCGTCTGCACCTGGGCTATCTCTTCTGCCCCAATAGCGGCCTGCTCAGCTACGGCCAAAAGCCTCTCGGAGGGAGCAAGCTTGTAAAATCCCGATATTCTGGAAGTCATAGATCTCAGTTCCTTTGGAAGGGGAAAAACTTTATTCTATCCGGAGGATTTATTTTTATGGTCCAATCCTCCCTATCCCTGGCCGGAGAAATTCTAAAGCTGGAAAGCATTGTGGGAAGGCTCAGTCCCGTGCAAAAGATGCTGCTGGGAACTGATGGATCCGTGACAAGCCTGCTGGAAGTTGTCACAGGAAGCCCGGTTGAGATCGAGACACTGGTGCAGAAGGTCGTGCCGGCAGATGAGACTGTGGCAAAAGAGCTTCAAGTAAACCCGGGTGAGGAGGTCAATTTCAGGGTAGTGCTTCTGAAGGCGGCAAACAGCCATGAGACGTTGATCTACGCGATCTCGCATACGCCCTTAAAAAGGCTCGACGCGAGCTTTAGAGATGACCTTACTAAGGCCGATATTCCCATAGGTGTTATCCTGAAAAAACACCGCATAGAATCGCGGCGAGATATAACAAGCACAGCATTCTTGTCTGCCGGGCAGGAGCATTGCCGGGCCTTTGGCGTCTTTGCTCGCGAGATTATGCTCACGAGAAGCTACAAGATAATTCGCCATGGCCAGCCGCTCATCGCTATCAATGAAACCTTTCCCTACAACAGCTTTCGAGATGAACAGAGGGTTTTGATCCAGACGCCTTCTCGATTGCATCTGACCCTGACCGATTTAACGGGCAGCAGCGGTCGCGTTGACGGCGGCGTGGGCATATCTTTAGATGAGCCGAACATATTGCTTGAGGCGGTTAGATGCGAGGATCTGGTGGCAGAGGGAGAGAATGCCAATCGCGCTCTGGCTGCGGCTCAAGCTGTGCAAAAGCACCTGGATCTCGGCGGAGCGCGTCTCTCGATACGCAGCGGATACAGAATGCATGCGGGCCTGGGCAGCGGAACTCAGATAGGCATTGCCGCAGGAAAGGCAATGTGTGAGCTCTATAACCAGCAGCTCTCCGTGCGCGAGATCGCCCGCATCATTCGTCGGGGTGGGACCAGCGGCATCGGCACGGCAGCCTTTGAGACGGGCGGCTTCTTAATAGACGGCGGACACAGCTTCGGCCCGGGAAAAGATAAAATGAGCTTTTCTCCCTCTTCAGCCTGTGGCGGCGTGCGGCCTGCGGCGGTCATTATGCGCCATGACTTTCCCAGAGACTGGAAGATCATCCTGGCCCTGCCCGACATCGCAAAGGGCGCTCATGGAAAGAAGGAAGTGGACATCTTCCAGAAGTACTGTCCCTTGCCTGCGGCACAGGTGCATGAGCTGTGCTACCAGATCCTTGTGCGCATGGTGCCTTCAATAGTAGAAGAGAACCTGGATGACTTCGGAGCGGCCGTCAACAGAGTGCAGGAGATCGGCTTCAAGAAGATTGAAGTAATGCTACAGCATCCCGTAGTTCACCGCCTGATGGCGCAGATGCGGCAAGCAGGTGCAGCATGCGCGGGACTAAGCTCTTTTGGGCCAACGGTTTACGCGATAACAGACACGCAAGGCAGGGATATCGAGGCCGCCGCCAGGGAAGCCCTAAGGGAAGTGGGTGGAGACGTTCTCATTACTCGCGCCAGAAATGAGGGCGCAAGAGTAAGGATGGCCTAGCTATTCGAAGTTACACTCGAGAGATGATTAAATGAGCGATATCAAATTATTATTGGAAAAACTGAGCAATGCACACGGCATATCGGGCTGGGAAGGATCCATCCAGCAAATAGTAAAAGAGGAGATTGAGCCTTACGTGGATGAGGTCCGTTTGGACAAATTGGGAAATCTCATCGCCACCAAGAAGGGAGTGGCTCCATCCATCATGATCGAGGCCCATGCCGACGAGATCGGCCTCATGGTAAAACATGTGGACGAGAAGGGATTCATTCGTTTTATTCGCATCGGTGGCTGGTTTGACCAGACCCTGCTAAACCAGAGGGTCATCGTCCATACCAGATCCGGGCCCATCACCGGGGTCATAGGCTGCAAGCCTCCCCATGTCATGAAGGATGAGGACCGAAAGAAGGTGGTCGAGGGCAAGGATATGTTCATCGATATCGGCTGCGATAGCGATAAGGAAGTGGAGGCTCTAGGTATCCTGCCAGGCACGCCCATATCCATAGACAGGACTTTTGCCGTTTTGCAGGGCGACAGAGTCACCGGAAAGGCATTCGACAACCGGGCAGGGCTTATTGTCATGATCGAGGCCGTGAAGAGGACCCGCTCCAAGTCCACCATTTATGCCGTGGCTACGGTACAGGAAGAGGTAGGCTTGAAGGGAGCCCGCGTAGCGGCATTTGGCCTGGATCCGGATGTCGCCATAGCCGCAGATGTGACCATTCCTGGAGATCATCCCGGCATAGAGAAGAAAGACGCCCCCATCGAGATGGGCAAGGGCCCGGTGGTAGTGGTGGCCGACGCCTCTGGGCGGGGCATCATCGCTACTCCTCAGGTCATCGAGTGGCTGGCCGGCACCGCCAGGGAGTTTGAGATTCCCGTGCAACTGGAGGCCTCGGACGGAGGCACCACGGACGCCACAGCGATCTACCTCACCAAGTCAGGTATTCCTACGGGCGTTATCAGCGTGGCCACGCGCTATATCCACTCTCCTGTGGAGGTTTTGTGCATCAGCGATATCGACCGCGCGGCAGAGCTGATGGCCAGGAGCCTGGAGACGGCTGGAAAATACTTTTAAAGCAATTTCTCCATAATATATTTTTTTTAAGCTTAACGAGTGAATCGTGAAGTTAGTGTCTGCTAACCAAGTGAAAAAAAAGCAAAAATAAGAGGCCTGTCCGGACTTCTCCGGCAGTCCCATCAGATGAATTCAGCTTGAACCGATGAGGCTTATAACAGCGAAACCCAAGATCACACCTATTACGAACACAACTGCAAACGAGGTGTAGATCAGTGATCCGGCTAATACAACAGCTTCCATATACTCATCTCACTACCAGCACTGGGATCGTTGCCCAGTAAAGAACCTTCTGCACTACGCTTCCTATGAGCAGCTTGGAGGCACCGGACTCGCCATGGCTTCCCATGACAATCAGGTCAGCCTTCTCAGCTCCTGCAGTGTCTATAACCACGTTTGCGGGAGCGCCGATTCTGACGATCGTATCTACAGTGACGCCCATCTTGGCACCCATGGCCTTGAGATCGTCAACCGCTTTCCCGCCAGCTTTCTCCAGCTTCGCCTCTACTTCTTTTCGATCGGCCCCAAGCTGTCTAACTGCGCTTGCAATAACGACCTCGTTTATTACGTTGAGTGCTATGACCTTTGCGCCGAGCCCCTTGGCGAGCTCCATGCCCTCCTGCGCGGCTATCATAGATTTTTCTGAGCCATCTGTGGCAATCAATATCCGCTTGTACATCCTATCCCACCTTTGTTATTTCTCTCACTGACATTGTATAAATAGCTATCTTCCCGATTCAAGAATTCTAAGGGCCAATAGCGCCGCATTTTCTCCATTATCGATGCCCACGCAGGCCACAGGAACTCCGGGCGGCATTTGAACAATTGATAAAAGTGCATCCAGGCCGCCCAGTTTCGCACTTACCGGCACTCCAATGACCGGGCGCGCCGTTTTTGAGGCGATAACGCCGGGCAGCGCCGCTGAAAGGCCGGCAATGCCGATAAAAACACGGGCATCCGTCCTGGTAATGTAGTCTTCCAGCTCCTGGGGATTGCGATGTGCAGAGAGAACTTTATGCTCAAATGACGCTCCCTTTTCTTCCAGTTTGCTGGCAACCTTGTCCACAATTGCCTGATCTGATTTGGAACCGGAAATTACTGCAATATCAACCATAGTCTATCCTTGATTTCGGCCCTGCAGCTCATGTTGCTTATTCACGCTCATCGTAATCAGGGTCTCGAAGATGCTCTTGACGGCACCGGTGTCAAGGTTCAACTCCGTGGCCAGGTCCATGGCCCTGGATAGAACCCTCTTCTCACGTTGCGGATCGCTGATCGGCTTTCCTTCCGTCCTTTTGGCCTCAAAGATCTTTTTAGAGATGCCTATGCGCTGATAGATGAGCCTTATGATCTGCTCGTCAATCTGCTCAATTTCGCTGCGATGCTCTTGTAGCCCCATCAAATTCCCCGACCCTTGGATGCGCATCTATTATTCGTCCTCGTTCTTATGACTCTTCCGCCCAGAGGTCTCCAGGCAGCCTCAAGAGCGTCCATCTTAGCCTCATCAATTATTGCCGCATAAGCCGGTCCTGTTCCCGAGAGGCTCACTCCTTTCGCGCCGGCCTCCAGCGCCAGGAGCATGGGCTCTGTTGGCAGTCCCAGAGCCGCGCAATAGGCCAGGCCGTTCATGGTCATGGCCCTGCCATAATCGCCGCGCATGGCTAGCTCATAGACCACATCCGCCATAGGCGCAATTAGCCGGGAACGGGAAACATCTGTATCTTTGGAGAAGAGCTTTCGCTCGGGAACCAGGAGCATGACATGACAAGAGATCTCCTCCCGCTTGAGAAGCATCATCCTGGCGTTGTCGGTAACCACAATGCCGCCCAGCATTGAGGCCAGAGCATCGTCCAGAGCCCCGGTAATCGTCACACCCACGCTTCTGGCAGCGGCAACGCCGATCTTGGCCGCCTCTACAAGTTCCATCTCTTCACCCAGTGCATCCAGGGTCGCCAGGACGGTGGCGTTAGCGGCGGTACTGCTGCTCTTCAGGCCGCCAGCCACTGGAATATCGCTGCAGGTTCGCACTACTGCGCCGTAGCTGTAGCCCAGTCTCTCCTGCACCATGCGCACACAGGCCTCGATGAGGCGAGTGTCCACACCGGGAACGTCTCCTTTAATGAGGCCGGAATTGTTCAGCTTCACTTCGGCCCGCGTTTGAAGCTCGATTCCGAAGGCAGCTCCTTTCCAGGTGGCAACTGCATTGAGAACAGTGGCAGCGCCGTTTGCCCATGCATATCCTTTCACGCTTGCTCCATCTCAAAGATCTTCTTGAGCTTGTCCAGATCTTTCGCAAAATCTTCTTTGCCCTCGCGAGTGTATTTGGCAATCATCTTATTGAGGTATTCCAGTTCAGTTATGGATGAGACGAAGACTGGCTGGTAGTTGCCCAATTCAAAGAGCGGCAAAACAGGGGCACCGCCTTTGTTTGTGTCCTCCTCCAGCCCCTTTACGACTACTATGAACGCGAAGTTCTTGTAGCCCAGTCCCCTGGCTATGTTCTTGGCGAAGCTGTTCATCTGCTGCACCCTTCGAGAAGAGAGGTCTTTGTAGGCTGCAACTGAATCCTTGTACTCCACAAACATGATAGAATCATCAGACCAGAGCAGGGCGTCATACTCCACCACAGCGATGGCGTTTTTTAAAGCCACTACATTAAAGAGGACGCCGCGACACCAGCTTATGTTAAGGTGAAGCCGAAAGTCCGCTTCCGTCATCGGCGTGTTCCTGGGCTTCAGCACATAAGGTTCGCTGGACAGTTCAATCATAAGCGGGCCTTTCTCTTTTCAGATAAATGGACTTTTCCGCCGCATGAAATCTTGATTATCTGTAAAGTCCAGCAATCCGGCTTCAGCCTCGCATCAAATTTGCAGCCAGATCGAGCACGGTTTTGGGCCGGAAGAGCAAGACGATAGCAGCGGCATAGCCGGCCTTTTTGGCAAATGAGCCACCCGAGATGAGCCTTTTTCCTGACAGGCCGCGCACAAGTCTGTCGATCTGCTCGTCCTTCATCATAGCCAGCGTCTGTAAAGATGCCCTGCCCATGCGGTATTGCCAGTAGAATTCGCGTTTCCAGAGCTTTTCATATTGGGAAAGACTGCAGCGAGATACGTCTCCCGCCGCCACGGCCTCGCCGGCTACGCTGCCGCAGATGGTGCCGGCGCGCATGCTGTAGGCAAGACCGCTCTGGCCGGCGGCCCCTCCGGTGACCATCAGGGAATCGGCCACAATCTCCCCAGGCATAACGCAGATTGGGTCGCCCCCACGCCGCACGGAAAGAATCTTGAGATTTTCAATATCCCTGTACTGCGAGGTTTTGTAGGCTTTAAATCTATTCAAAAAAGCCCGGAAAAAAGGCTGCACATTTTGACCGTGGCCACGCACAAAGACGCCCAGCGTTGCCCGATCGCCGCCCGCGGGCGAGAAGGTGGCCTTCCAGCCGGGTGCCATGCTGCCGATCCAGTACTGGAAGAACATCTCCTCGCCAAGACCCGGATGCTCGATGTCGGCTTCCATGGCCCAGGCAATATCTTCAGCATGGCGCATGGGCACCAGGCCTGCTCCATAGGCCAGGTGGGAGACGACTCCTGAGGCATCCACCACTATCTTGGCCTCGATCTCTTCTTCGTCCGAGAAAACAATCCTGCGACTGCCGTCCAGCCTGGATTTTTTGGCTATTGCTGCGAGCATGGTCACACCAGAGCTTTGCGCGAGGCGCAGGTAGTGCTCGTCGAATTTTTTTCTGTCAATGAAATAGCCTTTAGCCGGAATGCTCGCGCCCTGGCCGGAGGGGGAGAGAATGCGCATGCCGTCCAGCTCTTTTTTCAGGTAGCAGTCCTCCACCTTGACGCCTGACGCTGCTGCCATTCCCTCAAATAGGGTATTTGCAGCGTGATCCAGGCCGGCCAGATCCCTGTCCATCAATACTACCCCGGCTCCGCCTTTTGCGGCAGAGATCGCAGCCATCAGGCCGGCGGGCGAAGCGCCCACCACCAGAACATCGCACTTCACGAAGGAGATGAGGGCGGGGGATGAGATTAAGTTTTCCGGAGGGGCGGAAGAGAACAGATGAATCGAGGTAATTATATAATAACATGATTTATAGATTAATGTTGTTGCATCAATTTAGGCTAATTGGCAATGGCCACGTGCGTGCACGCCCGTACCCGCGCGTAGCGCGTTCGCCCGCAAGCCCCTGCGCTGGTCCTTCTCGCAGGCACCAGTGCACGTACGGGTGGGACGACCTTTCATCAAAGACGGCAGCATCGTGCATGGCTGCTTTGTCTGCAGTCCGGGGATCGAGCTGCCGGACATGCGGGCCGGGTGCGAGAGGTGCGGGGCTGCGACGGCCTGGCGACTGGCAGATATCCGGGCGGCTCAGGGCGGTGGAGCCGGGCGCCTTTCTGCCTAAGGCAAATTTATAATAGATAAATAGACACATAATGCGTATGAAACCGATTTGGTGTTTTGCACTGGCGGCCATGGTCTTCCTGGCCACGGGGATCTCTTCGGCGGAAGTTCCAGACATGCTTGGGGTTTGGACCGGCTCTTGGAGTGCGTATGATGATGTGGCGGGTTATTCCAATTTGACGGAAAATGAAAGCATCACACTTACGATCGTCGAGCAGAAAGACCGCATCTTCACAGGAAATATAACATATCGACTGGATAATGAAACAACGGGCGGCGAAGGCTTTGCAGGAGCCATTGGTTTGGATGGTAAAACGCTCTACATTACCGAGTTTGATTATGGCTATTCCTTTGGGACGATAATTTCCAAAGATGAGATGGAGCTGATATATCTCGCAGACGGAGAAAATGGTTCGGTGGCCATTGATAGGCTTTACCGGATGAACGCATAAATTTAGTTCAGGTGAGGTACGAGTGCTCTGCACTTCGAAATCCTTGATATTTTTTGTCGCATCGCTATTCTGATAACTTATAAGAAAAAAAAATAAATAGTATTAATGACTACGTTAATAC
>JBATEC010000042.1:0-2408 GCA_049663825.1 Methanothrix sp.
TTACTGTATATACTTCTGATTTGCGTTCTTCTTGTGTCTGGGTGGGCGCGGCTTCTGGTGTTTTTGGAGAAGATGTGGCTGTCCCAGAGGTTTTTGGCTCTGATGCTCCATTTGCCCCAAAATAGAATCCGACTATTGATGTCAAAGCTCCTGTTAAGGCCAAAATCACATCTTTAACGATCTGATTAGATGGGCTGGCTGGGTAGGTTAACAAGAAAAACAGACATATGCCAACAACCAAGATAATGGTTAGAGCCATTGTTCCGCGAGCAGTTCCTGGCGCACCACCTGGATCCGCATTGAGGTATTCCTTTATGATCTGCAAAGTTGTATCGTCATCTAGTTTATCTTTGCGATAGTCAAGATATTTGTCCAGAGCAGCATCTGTTCTTTGAAGATGTTGGTGGGCTTTATTCATATTATACATTAGAGGGGAAAGAGCAAAAAGAACCAGAATCAGAACAATTCCGATTAGCATCCATATGTCAGGAGGGGCATTAGATGTTACTGAAGTAGCATTTTGGACAGTGGCGGCATTTTGGACTGTTGTCGCTTTTAGGACGGTTGTCGCATTTTCGACCGTGGTCGCATTCGTAGCACCCGCTACCACCAAAGCGCTAACCACAAAAGATAATATAGCCATAGTAGCAAACAAGATTTTTCTCATAAGCACTACCTCTTTCAATTTGTGTAATAATCTGCATTGTATCATATTTAAATTTATTTGATTATTAGAAAAGAGATCGCCGATTGTTTGAAATATGTCATTTTGGTTAATGTAGGGGCAATAAAGTAAAATATTTTTATGATATCCCACACAATCATTTAGATGCAGATGTAGTACATTTTAAAAAAAAGTGATATACTTATATAAGATATTGCTAAACATCAGATGGATGATACCGCTATCCCAAACTCCGGCAGCCTCTCCCTTGCCGCCTCGCGTGCCTGCTGGTGCTCACGCAAGAATTTCTCGATCCTCTCCGCCACATCCTTCTTGCAAGTTCCACACATGCGCCTGCCTGAGCGGCATTCTGCATCCAGCTCCAAAAGTTCTTTGTCGTCATCGGAGAGATGGAAGACCAGAAACTCGTAGATAGAGCACTTATCCGGCTCGCCTCCCAGCTTCTTCTGCTCGGCCAGGCTCTGCCTGCCGCCCGTGATGGCCCGCATGATCTTCTTGCCTGCCTCTTTAGGATCTTCCGTGAGAGCAATGTGGCTCTCCGGCTTGGAGGAGGACATCTTGCCTCCGGTCAGGCCCGTCATGAACCGGTGGTAGATGGAGGCAGGAGGAATAAAACCATAATACCCCTGCTCAATTTCCAATTTTATTATGAGCCGGTCGATCGATTCCAGGAGAGGACCCGATAAAAGGCCATACATATCTTGTATATCTGTGACATCGATATGCTCCTCGTACCGCTTCACCTTGCCACATCCCGATTCCTTCAAAGCCGCCTCCGCTGCTTGCATCAGCTCTGGGCTGGCCGCCTTGCCCCGGATGCTGATGTAATCTTTGCGCGGCTCCACCAGAAACTTTCTCATGCGATAGGCGAGATCACGGGTGAGCTTGATGTGAGGATCTTGATCAGCTCCAACCGGGATGACGACCGGCTTTGGTCCGCCGAATTCCTCTAATTGAGGATGAAGAATGTCTGCACTCTGAGCCATGACGCTCTCCATGTGAGAAATATGGGTCTCGCCGGAAAAACCATAGATAGCACTGACCTCGGAGAAGTTGGCCTCTCTGCCCAACTCAAAGGCCAGATTCCTCATCTTGTAGTTCTCCGACTGGAAATAGATATGGCTTCCCTCATTCGGCTCAAAGCCCAGGGCAATAAGGCTGAGTAGATACTCATTTATGCCAAGGATTCTGCATTTCTCCCAGCTTATGCCCCGCACGGCATGAGCTTCCATGTCGGCGATAGCTGCAAAAGCGTCCCCCCCCTGCTGCTGATGCCAGATGATCTCGTTCATGACCATCATGTGACCGAAATGAGCTCTGCCGGTGGGCATGAATCCGCTCATGACGGCAAAGGGATCATGTCTTTGCATGGCACGAAGAACTGAGTCATAGTTCCTGTGGCCGAAGATGATCTTGCGCGCCATGTAGCGATGAGGCTCTCTGAGCTTGGGAAGAATTTCGTCAAAGCTCGATATGCCAAACTCCAGAAAGAGCTTGCTGTAATCGTCTACATGAACTGCGCCCCAGGGATCAAGCTTCAATTCCATGGCCCAAGGGAGTGAAAACGATGATATATCTATCTTCTCATTGTTATTTACAATTTTAGAATTTGGAGGGGTTGCACCACCTTACGAATAAGCAGAATAATTACATTTTTCTGAATCTATGAATTGAAATAGATATTATCAGTACTAGAGAAAGATATCTTTACGCAGTTGCATAT
>JBATEC010000043.1:0-2507 GCA_049663825.1 Methanothrix sp.
GTTCAATAAAGACCGGATGAAACCGATGGACCAGGTATTGGAAACAACTGCCAAGATCAGCAGCATGGAGATCCGGGGAGCAGGCCGAATTGCCACTGCCGCAGCAGCAGCTCTGCGCGATTTCTCAAATACGGTGCAAACTCAAAGCCTTGAAGATTTCAATCACCAGATGGAGAAGGCAGCCGACATTCTTCTCAAGACCAGGCCTACAGCGGTCTCTCTCTCCAACGCCATACGCATGGTGATGAAGTACAGGGCAGAAGACCTGAATTCTGCTCGCTTGGCTGTGGCTCTTAACGCCAATCGCTTCATCGAGAATTCCGAAAAGGCTCTGGAGAGAATCGGCCAGATCGGCAGCCGCAGAATCAAGGATGGCGATACCGTGCTCACTCATTGCAACTCTCTGGCTGCACTCTCCGTCATCAGTACTGCCCATAAATCGGGAAAGAATATCAAGGTAATAGCCACCGAGTCGCGACCCAGATTTCAGGGCATCACTACCATCGGCATGTTGGACCGCATGGGCATCGAAACGGAGCTGATTGTCGACTCGGCGGCAAGAAGCGTCATGAATGAGGTAGATCTGGTGGTAGTGGGAGCTGACGTGATAACGGCCAACGGAACTCTGGTAAACAAAATAGGCACAGCTCAGATCGCCCTCTGTGCCCATGAGGCCAGGACCAGCTTCGTGGTGGCGGCCGAGACCTACAAGTTCAGCCCTAAAACAATCCTGGGTGAACTGGTCACCATCGAGGAGCGCGAGGCTGTCGAGGTATTGCCCGACATTTCCAAGTACAGCCATGTTCGGGTAAGAAATCCGGCCTTTGATGTCACGCCGCACCAGTACATCGACCTTATCTGCACTGAGGTGGGAGCCATACCCCCTGAGATGAGCTATATGATTATCAGGGAGCGGCTGGGCTGGGAGATAGAGGAGGAGAGCTGATCTTTTATTACATCGGGAGTGCAGAGGTATAAACAGGATCAGGCCGCTTTTCTGGTCTTTGAGAAACAGTCTAATCCTTACCTCAATGCCGTCCATTCTCAGGTCGAACAGGATGTCTTAAAGGGCTTCAGAAATCATTAACCTATCTTCAGTCAGGGTTCAAGCTGAACGGTACCAGGCTGATATTGTCAAAAATTTCCGGCAGCATTAGAACCTTTGTACATAGGCCTATTGTCGGCAGGATCAAAACCTGTTCCATCAAGCGAGATAAGACAAACGCATGGTACGTCATATTTACGACTGAGCATGAGAGACCAGCCACTCTGGAACCCAAGACAACGATCTGAATAGACCTTGGCATCACTCATGCAACTGTAACTTCGGATGGTCAGTACTTCGACTATCCAAAGTGCTATGCACAAGCTGAGACGAAGAATCGATCTCTCAATGCAAGCATGGTAATCAGAACCCTCGGACTGAGGAGATAGCCTGTGGAGAACCGACCTCCCGCTTTGGCCTATGCCCAAAGTAAGCGCCGGTTCGTAGAAGCCGGAAGCCCCATCCTTTAGGGTGGGGAGGAAGTCACACTGATACAAACGATTCTAGTGGTCATATGGGTGATCCTCAATGCTACTGCTTACATTCGCGCCTGGGATCCCTATCCATTCATCTTGCAGTCAGCCTGCACGGCATCTCTGATTATCCGCCAATAAGTAGCTTTCGAATCAAGAATGAATCAGGTAAAATAAGAAATAATCAGGCTGTAGCCAGAGCAGGCTCTGCAGCGATCCTATCGCAGAAGGCTTTGACCTGTGCCTCATCCATGCTGTTCTTGGGAATGACCATGACCTGATACCCATCGCTCTCCAGCCTGTTAATCAGATCCCTAAACTGGCTCATGGCTACGTTGACTTGTTTAGTCAGATCCGGCATCTTTAAAATGACTATCTTGATTGAAGGAATGACTGCGTCCACGACATAACCCCAGCGGGTGGGACGATGCATCAGTACAACTATCCCTCTTCTTCCCAGCTCAGAGATTATTCCGTCAAACTTCGCTATGTCTTGTCTCTCAGGTTGCTTCATTTAGATTCTACTCCATGCCAAATTTCTACTTTATTCTAATCAACATTCATTATTCCATCATGGCAAAAATTGAGAGGGCGTGAAGCCTTTTGCCGTCCTTCATTGTTTTCGTTATCTACGGACGTCCCCTCACTTATAAATAGATCATTAATAAATACAGAAGGTTTAGTATCTACCAGATGATCTACCAGGTGATCTAGCAGGTCTATGCTTCTGATAGCATTCGCTGCAGTAAACCGGTCTGGACCCATCTGGCTTGAAGGGCACTTGTGTCTGCTTGCCACATTCTGAGCAAGTAACATCTGTCATTTCTCTTGGACCACTATTGTAGCCACTTCTGCTGCTACCGCTGTTTTCATATTTTCTCTCAAACATTTAATTCACTTACCTTTTGAATCGATTTGGGAATCGAAACTGCTCCCGAAAACATCTCAACAAATTTCTTTGAATCGACGAATCCAGCATCATATAAAGA
>JBATEC010000044.1:0-6014 GCA_049663825.1 Methanothrix sp.
AATGGCATGATATTAGATTGAGTACCAGGTATTAAAATATTGCCATGTTATTTTGGAAGCTGAACACTAGGAGCCTGGGCTTCTCTAAAAGGGCCTGACAGGTCATGCGGCAAGCCTCACGATCGAAGTTTTGCGGTGGTATGCTGTCCGGTATGCCGCGTACTATCTCAATCAAGCCCTGGTAAACGTCAGCTCCGTTTTGCTCCATTATCACCGCGCAACTTTGGCCTGACGCTGCTGCGATCTCCGGCAGGCTCTTTATGCGGGACTCCTTTGCGCCGGCCTTATCGAAAATTCCGTGGTGCTCAGGCAACAGTCCGCTCAAGATGCTGGCGATGGCCGGAGTGGTATGGTTGGAGACGGACGCTATGCGCAAGATCTGCCCAACAGTGCTTAGATCACTCATGTTCTTCAGTGTGGGCAAGAGCCACATCAATAGATCATAGCCCATGCTGTCGACGATGATGAGCGCGACATTTTTGCAGCCCCTGGCTACAGCAAAGTCAATTGGCCGGCCGTCCATCCTGGGAAGCTGCAGCCCCAGGATAAGAGCTGCCGTGGGTGCGATATCAATCTGGCTGAATGGAGGCCTGGTCTCTTGAGCTGTCATAAGGATCTTTGGTATCGTTCTTTGCCATATAATAATGCACTTTGGTTTGGCCGCAATAATGGCGAATAGCCCTTAAATAAGTATAGAGATAAGCCAGGAATGAATCAGGTCAAGCGTGAACAAGGCCAGGCAATAAAGCCATGAAAAAAAGAAATGCTCTTTCGCTTCAGCTCAACTGTGTCCCGCTCCCTCTAGCTCTGCTGATTTTAGCTCTGACGATGGTGATGGCTGGGGCATATGACGACTCTGCGAATATGGATATTGATTACAGCCACAGCGTTGTAGGTACCGGGACAGTAATGACCGATTTTAAGATGGGATCCGATGAGAGCACGCAGGCCACAGGAAGGATACGGGGAAGCGGAGAGGTTATGAACAAATATGTCTATGTCAGCAACAGCTCCGAGAACGTCTCCATCGAAGACCAGTTCCTTTTTACGAAGACACCGATCACCCACGAGATAACTATTCGCGACTATCCTCAGATGACCAAAATTCCAGGAAGCTTCCGCCTGCTGGGGACGGCCTGGGCCGCAAAAATTAACCTTAATTATACCGAAAAACGCGATTAGTTTCGCCCCGCACGCCAAGGATTTATCAGACATTCCCATAAAGTTACGGTAGACATGCAAGACAACCAGGAGATCGCCGGGAAGTTTCGCGAACTTTGCGAGCTATGCAAGAGCCCTGCTGAGGTTATCAAGACTAAAAGAAACCTTCTAGTCGTCTCTCACGTGGATGCGGACGGGCTCACGGCAGCGGCTATAGTCTGCACCGCATTAGAGAGGCTCGGCCTGGACTTTCAGCCCAAATTTTTCCGCCAGCTTGATGAGGCGGCAATAAACGAGGTTGCAGATCATGGCGCCGATCTGGTCATATTCACAGATCTTGGCAGCGGAATGATTCAGCAGATATGCGATCGCGGCCTTCCAGCCGTTGTTGCCGATCATCACAAGCCGACTGCCTGTGAGGCCCGCCTCATCGCCCACATCAATCCCCATCTGGTAGGTGCTGATGGGGCAACACAGCTTTCCGGCAGCGGAACCTCTTTTCTGCTGGCAAGGGCGCTGGCGTCCACCCCCTGCAGCAATGATGATCTAGCAGCTTTAGCGGTGGTGGGGGCCGTGGGGGATCTGCAGGACATGGCACGCGGACAATTGGTCGGCATCAACCGTCATATCCTGGAGATCGGATCCAATGCCGGGGCCCTTTCCTTCTCTCGTGACATCAAGTTCTTCGGCAGGCAGACCCGTCCAGTCTACAAGATGCTGGAGTACTCTCAGGACCCGTATCTGCCCGGACTTTCAGGTAATGAGGACGCTTGCATTGCATTTCTCAAAGAGATCGGCATACGCCTGGGCGGAGAGAAGTGGCGGCGCTGGATTGATCTGTCTCAGGAGGAGAAGGCAGGCTTTGTAACAGCCATTCTCAGGAAGGGCCTGAGAAGCGGCATCTCCAATGTCAAGCTGGAGCGCTTGATCGGAGAGGTCTACATCCTTTTAGGCGAGCAGGAGGGAACGGAGCTGCGGGACGCCAGCGAGTACTCGACTCTTCTCAATGCTACCGCTCGCTATGGTCATGCCGGGGTAGGCCTCTCTGTCTGCATGGGCGACAGAGACAAAGCCCTGGATGAGGCGCGTCTGCTGCTGGGCCAGCACCGCCAGAATCTGGTAAACGGCCTGAAGCTCGTTCGCGAGAAAGGCATCACCACTCTCAAGAGCATCCAGTACTTTGATGCCGGAGATGCTATCATGGACACCATCGTGGGCATTGTAGCCGGCATGAGCTTTCAGATGGCGGACCGCTCCCGGCCCATCCTGGCCTTTGCCCGGACTGAGCAAGGCGAGATCAAGGTCTCGGCGCGGGGAACTCAGGATCTGGTCAGGTCCGGACTGGATCTGGCCGATGCCCTGTCGCGCTGTGCGCGCGCGGTGGGGGGCGTGGGTGGCGGGCACAACGTCGCCGCCGGGGCGACCATTCCTCCGCAGGCCAAGCAGGAGTTTTTAGAGCTGATGGACCGGTCGGTAGGAAGACAGCTCTTCAGAGAATAATACTTCTTTATTCTGTCGTCCTATACCGGGCAGCTTCCGCTTTCGCACGATGTGTCCCCGCTGTCCTCGCCGGCCACCGTGTCGATGATGGTGTCGAAGACATCCGATCGGTCCAGTCCCCACTCGGGAGGCTTCCAGCCGCCTTCTGCATAGGATGTCTCATTGCCGATGACCACGGTTGCGCTGACAAAACTCTCTCCGCCTTCCGATCCATCCAGCGGATGAGACTCGACGGCTACCGTGTTCGCATACTTGCCGTCTTGCAGTGTTCTAACCCGGTATTCAATATACCGGCTTTCGCCCGGCAAGATGGCTTCTGTCACCCAGGACAGCGTCCGGCCGTCATCCTGCGGCTGCTGGCTTGCATCGACGAATTTCAGTCCCAGGGGAAGGGTGTTTGCGACCCGCGCCGCAATGCTCACGTTGCTGGGGTTTTGCAGATAGACCCGATACCGGATCATCCGAGAGTCGGATGAGTCTATTTGAGCCTGCATCTCAGCCTGCAGGGCATTCGAACAGCAAGCTAGCCAGCCCACCTGCATGGCGCTCATGTTGCTGGCGAAGACCCATTCATCGTTATGGCCTCCGGAGGCATAGACGCGGTTAACGAGTGCATCTCTCGGGTCGGTGATGTTCAGGCGCAGGTCTATCTTCACTGTCTGGCCGATTCCAAGGTACAGAAGCGTCCAGTTGATGCTGTCGCTCTTCAGCACGGTGGGCTTGATTGAGGCGTTCAGGTAATCGGTTCCCGCAGGGAAGGGGTCCCAAACGTAGACCGGGCCCAAGGCCGCGTTGCCGTCGTTTAGAACGGTGATGCGATAGTCAACCATCGTGGTCCTGTCAACAGGCCGTCCATCTTTGATGAGTGTGATGTGAGGCCGGTCGAAGCGGGATACTCCGCCCAGGTGAACCTTGCGCTGCAAAGAATACTGACCCACGTACACTTCATCCAGATCCACCATGCTCCGGTTGTCCGGTTCAGATACCGCCCGGAAGCGTCCCTGTCCATGATAGCTGAGGTTGGAGGACATGTCGTTTAGCCCTGAGGCTTTTGTCTCCTCCTGGATGTAATCCGCCCCGCTGATCTCCTGGCCCAGGAAGCTCTGGCCTGAGCTCTTAGACCAGATGCCAGACTTCCATTTGCCGTAGCCGTACTTCGGATCTGAGCTGACGGACAGATCTTTGGTGATGTAGCTTTCTGCTGTGCTGACCAGCTCCTCGCTTTGGTAGAAGCCGTTGCCATGCTCATAGCTTCTCTGGCTCTTTTTCAGGCGCTGGTCGCTGGCCGCCTGGCCCAGGCCTGTGGCATTGCGAATCATGCGCACATTGCCGCCGTAATCCTGCAGGCTGCTGTTAAAACGGAAGGTTCCGGCATAGTCCTGGGCGGACTCGAAGACTGGCGAGGGCTTGACGGCAACACCATCCTTCTTGAGCACTCCCAGATGGGCCTGGCCCTGCAAAGTCGCTTCAACCGATATGAGCGTCTCGTTCTTGTCCACGAGAAGCTTCTGGTCCATCTCCAGGCCCTTTGCATACCGGATCTCCTGACTGGTCGAGGCCTCTGTGGCCCGGTTGCGGGTCCGGGTCAAAGATGAGATCTCTGAGTCATAGTTTATCGACTTATCACCGGGCAGGGAGAAACTGGTGGGCCGGTAGACAGCTTTAAGTGAGCCATCGGTGCTTATCGAGCGGTTCTGCATCTGCAAAACTGCCTCTTCCTCGCTCCGGTACTCTCCACTGCCGTGCTCCTTCTTGAGCAGGCTGGTTCCTTCGCTGTCCCGCAGCTTAACGAAGTAGGATGTGGAGACGGGCGTGAACTCATTGCAGGTCAGAGTAACGCTGTTTTTCAGGCCGCCGCTCTGCGTCTCTGTGGATAGGCGGCGATAGCTATTGATAAAACCGCTGCCTGATACGGATGACTGGCTCTCGAAGCTCAGGTTGGTGGCATTTTTAACCTGGAAAATGACGCTTATCGTGCCCTTGCCGCGCGGGGGCAGATGGCCGATGCTCCAGACGTTCTCCGTTCCCAGGTCTGGCGCAGGCGTGGCTGAGAGGAAGATGAGGTCGGTGGAGGCCTGCTCAGTGATCACCACGTCGGTCAGGGAGATGTCCGCCAGGCTTTGGTAAGTGATGGTGTATCCGACGGTAGCCCCAGGCCAGACCTCATTTAGATCGGAGGTCTTGTTCAGATAGATGGGTTGGATGGGCAGTTTTTCCACCTTCACTGAGACCTCAGCCGTGGCTTTGGCGATAGTAGCCTGGCTGGCGCTGCCCGTGACCAGAACTGTGCTGGTGAGGCTCTCTGGTGCTTCCGGCTGGACCTGGGTGGTTACGGTTATGATGGGTGAAGGCATGGGAGCATCTGCTGGGTTCGCAGATGCAGCCAGCGATTCGGCCATCAGCAAGCTTAATGCCAGGCCCGTCCAGATGAGAGTGGTGGTGCCGTCGGCGTTCTCAATTATGCTCTGCGGGCCGGGGTTCGAGGATACGAACTTCAGGCCGTTGGGTAGCGTATATTCCGCACTCAGGCTATCGAGCAGGATATCGCCCTGGCGGTTGATGGTGATGTTGAAGACGATCTCCTGGCCGGGCAGGACCGTCTGGTTGTCTGCTGTAATCTCGACCTCAAAGGCCTCTATAAGCTTGCGATTGCCGAAGTTGACATCAGTTGCCGCAACTTCCGACTGATCAGCATTCGTAACCGTAACCTGGCCGCTATTGGAGACTGCAGTGTAGATATTGCCGGCGGGGGAGGTCTGAGTCCAGCTGTCCTGGGCTTTCTCCTCAACCGTGTAGCTGCCGGGCGCTATGTCGGCAAAAGAGTAAGTCCCATCGGCGGCGGTCTCTGTGCCTGCCACCTGCGCGCCCTCTTTCATGAGCTTAATGGTCCAGCCGGCCAATCCCGGCTCGTTGCTATCTTTAACGCCGTTGCCGTTGCTGTCTTCAAACTTCAGGCCGGCAAGACCAGTAGTGTGCCAGTTGCCAAAATCGATGTCGTTCGGTCCGGCCACGCCCGAGGCCAGGTTTACTGTATGCGTGCCGGAAGCGGGATAAGTCTGAATCCAGCCGTCCTTGGCGAGCTCCTCAACCGTGTAGCTGCCGGGTGCGATGCCGATAAAGGAATAGGCACCACCTGCAACCGTCTTAGTGCTGGAAATTTCTGTGCCATCTTTTTTGAGTTTAATTGTCCAGTCCACCAATCCAGGCTCGCCGCTATCTTTTGCACCGTTGCCGTTGCTGTCCTCGAACTTCATGCCGGCAAGACCAGTAGTGTGCCAGTTGCCAAAATCGATGTCGTTCGGTCCGGCCACGCCCGAGGCCAGGTTTACTGTATGCGTGCCGGAAGCGGGATA
>JBATEC010000045.1:0-15565 GCA_049663825.1 Methanothrix sp.
GGGCACCTCCTGCAAAGACCGCCTGCTCGAAGACAGCCTTGGCCTGAAACTTACACCTACTGAAAAATGCATTTCCCTGGAATTGAGATCCTGTGAAGAGAGCTCTGCCCAGCTTTGCCTCCGTGAATTGCATATTGAGCTCTCCTTTGAAGCTTGCGCCGCGAAAATCTGCGTTTCCGGAGATTTTAGCGCTCTGAAAGCCGGCATAGCCCATGAATTTGGCACCCTGGAAATTGGCATCGGCAAGAAAGCCCGCCTTCCAGAAGCTGGCTGGTTTACCAAAAAACGTCAGCCGGAAGTTGGCAGTTCCGGCGAATTTGGCCTGTGTGAAGTCGGCTTCTTCCAGAAAGCTTGCCTCTCCGAAGTTGGTGCAAAGCTCGCTGAAGCGAGCCGAGCCGAATAAGGCCTGGCAATCGAAGACGGCATTGCCGAAGTTAGCTATGGCAGAAAAATGTGTCCCCCGGAATCGAGCAGGACCTTGGAAATTTGCATCTCGGAATGTGGCATACCTCTTAAAGCTGCAGGATTCGAATCCGGCGTCGCCCGAGAAAGATGCACCTTTGAAGCGTGCTTCCTGCAAAAAGGTGCAGCCGCACAGGTCCAGGGCATCTGTTAGCAGGGCATGAGCGAAGTTCACGGTTCCCTGAAACTCGCAGTTCCTGATCTGGATCTTTGAGGCCACGACCGCTGCCGTTTGTGTCTCTTTAGCAGGACGTTCACAGTGAATGATGGGCAGATCCAGCCTGGAAATATCAATGTCACCGACTATGGCCACGTGATCGTAGATGAGCGGGTCGCCATTCTCGACCCTGGTTAGAAGCTCGCGGGCCTCAATTACGGGAAGATGCGTCTCTTCTGCCATGGAGTTGCAGATTTGCTCCATCTCCTGGCTCAAATCAGCAATGACTATATATTCCTTGTGTCAACCCCTTAACCACACCGGGAGGAACCGAGTTGAAGGATTATCTCATAATGGATGACGTCATGCTTGATCATAAAAGGGTCCTGGTAAGAGTGGACTTCAACTCTCCCATGGACCCCAGCGGAAATATCCTGGATGATAAGCGCATAAAAAGCCACTTAGACACTCTACGTGCTCTGGAGGACTGTCGGGTGGTCCTCATGGCGCATCAGAGCCGGGCCGGAAAGAAGGATTATACAACGCTAGAGGCTCATGCTCGCCTGGCAACGCGGCTCTTGCGTCGCGATGTCACCTACATTGATGATATCTTCGGCTCTCATGCCCAAAACGCCATAAAGTCTCTGATGCCGGGCGGGGTTCTTCTTCTGGAAAATACCCGCTTTTATGCCGAAGAGAATATGAACCGAAGCCCTGCTGATCATGCCAAAAGCCACATGGTGAGAAAGCTGGCGCCGTTATTCGATCTTTTTATAAATGACGCTTTTGCAGTATCCCATCGTTCTCACTGCTCAGTGGTGGGCTTTACCGAGGTGCTACCAAGTTTTGCCGGTCTTCTCATGGACAAGGAGATCACTGCACTGGACAGGGGGTTAAAGGGCAATGAGCATCCGACCGTTTTCTCATTGGGTGGAACGAAGGCGGACGATTCCATAAAAGTCACTCAAAACGTTCTAAGTCGCGGTGGTGCCGATAAGATCCTGACCTCGGGAGTCGTAGCCACCGTATTCATGATGGCTGCGGGCATTGACGTTGGCGAGGCTAATCGCAAGTTCGTGGAGGATCAGGAGTATCTGGACCAAATTCCCATTGCGGCAAAACTTCTGCATGATTATCCTGGCAAGATCGTACTGCCTGTGGATGTAGCTTTGAACCAGAATGGCGAGAGAGTGGAAGTTGCAGTGGACAAGCTTCCCACAGCGTTTCCCATAGCCGACATTGGCCTGGAAACCATTGTCAACTACTCTAAGTATATGAAGGAGGCTAAGGTTAGCGTCCTCAATGGGCCTACTGGTGTCTTCGAGCAGGAGAAGTTCCGGCTCGGCACATCCGAGCTCTTGAAGGCGGCCACCGAGTCTGGCTATTCCATTGCAGGCGGAGGTCATAGCGTGGCGGCCATTGAGCAGCTGGGCCTGGAGTCCAAGTTCACTCATGTAAGCATGGGAGGCGGCGCGTCCATCACCTATCTATCAGGCGAGCCATTGCCAGGCATTGAAGCTCTGAAGAAGGCGGCTCTTCGGGCACGAAAGATCTGACCCTGAAAAAAGGAAACGCAGGACTTTGGCCTGAACCCGGGGCCTTCAGGGCAGGTACTCTACAAATTTTTTTCGGCATACATACAGGATGGCGGAAGGATCACCTACCGCCTCCAGGGCGGCTGCAGACCTGTGTCCCCCGCCATCACCGCCGTGGGCTTTGCCCACATCTCCAGAGAGCTTTGCGAGGTTGCAGCCTCTCCGTGCCGCCTCGCGGCTACAGCGAGCGCTGACGCGGACCCGGCCACTATGCTGTCCTGCCACGAAGGCCACGTCTGCGCCTAAATCCACCAGGGCCATGGCTGCGGAACCCTCGAAGGAGTTGACAGTCGTGCAGGCGATAAGCCAATCTCCATGGCGCACTACCTCGGCCCGCGATGCGGCTTTGAGGACGGCAATTCTTTGCGATAGATCAGCCGGCACAGAAAGGGCCTCCAATGCCTCTTCATAAGCAAAGCCTCCGGCATCTAAGAGTTCGGCTGCCGCCTGGAAGGTGCAAGGCGTTGCGCGCTTGAAGCGGCCGGTGTCGGCGATCATGCCTGCCAGAAGTCCCAGTGCCGCTTTTCGGTCGACCTTCTTATCGTTTTCTTTTAGAATCGTCCAGACGATCTCGGCTGTGGACTTGGCGGGCTTTTGTATGTAGAATATGGCGTCGTTCAGCAGTCCTTCATCCAGATGATGGTCTACCAGGGCATATCTGGCTGGCAGCCTGTCGCCCAGTTGCGTCCCTACCGATGTGTCCACTACCACCACCAGATCGTATTCTTCCACGGGAGGGTTAATCAGTACGCGGGCTCCTATAATCTCAGCCAGGGAAATGCCCGTGCGGCTCATATCGTCTACAGCGCCGATTGTGCCCCCGAAGGCCCGGCTCAGTGCAAAGCTGCTTGCTATGGCGTCGGGATCGGCGTTCCTGTGGCAGAGATAGAGAACATTTCTGTATGGACCGATGTAATCGCTATACTGTTGCTCGCTAATGCGCATGGCTTTGTTTGGGGCTATGAAAATTGATATAGTTTTTCCAGACGAAACTGACATAGGATACAGGAATGTAACCCTGTTGCACCTTCTGGATGGCTTTCCTACAAAAAATAACCTTCCAAAAAGCAAATAAACTTGCACGCCCACGCCTCCGTCATGTCCCGGTTTATCGTAGTTCTCGGCACCACTTCCCACTCCGGCAAGAGCACGCTTGTCGCTGCACTCTGTCGCCTGCTCTCCGATCGAGGGCTTAGGGTCGCGCCCTTCAAGTCCCAGAACATGAGCCTCAACTCCTGGGTCACTCAGAACGGCTCGGAGATAGGCATTGCCCAGGCGGTGCAGGCCTGGGCGGCTAGGGCGGAGCCCAACGAGTTCATGAATCCCATCCTACTCAAGCCCAAGGGCGACCGCACCTCTCAGGTCATCGTCCTGGGCAGGCCAGTGGCCGACAAATCCGCAGAGGAGTACTATCGAGAGATCGATGGGCTCAAGGGGGTTGTTGACCGATCCTTGCTGGAGCTGGAGAAAGACTACGATTACATAGTAGTAGAAGGCGCGGGCGGGGCGGCAGAGATCAACCTCTTCGATCGGGATCTCGCTAACATCTACGTGGCCCGCTACCTTCATGCCCCAATAATTTTGGTCGGGGATATCGAAAGAGGGGGCGTATTCGCCAGCCTTTTCGGCACGGTGCAGCTTTTGCCCGAGGACATCCGGCCACTCGTTAAGGGCCTTGTGATCAACAAATTCCGGGGCGATCCGGCCATTTTGGGCAGTGGCCTGAAAGCGCTGGAAGAACTTACCGGCGTGCCCGTGCTGGGCGTCATGCCTTATCTCGATCTGGACATCCCCTCCGAGGACTCCGTCTCTCTAGGCGACAAGAAAGCTCGGCCCGCGGGCGAGCAGGTCGAGATCGCTGTGATAAGGCTGCCGCGCATCAGCAACTTCACCGACTTTGAGCCTTTGGAGCGGCTGGCTACTGTCCGATACGTGAACCTCTCCGAGCCCCTGGGCCGCCCGGACGCAGTAATCATTCCCGGAACTAAGAATACCGTCTCAGACCTCATAGAGATGCAGGAAAAGGGCATGGCAGATCAGATAAAATCTCTGGGGCAGACGCCCATCCTGGGCATCTGCGGAGGCTACCAGATGCTGGGCAGGGAGATCATCGACTGCGGCGTTGAGGACACCGAGGGAACGGTGCCGGGACTAGGTCTTCTGGACGCTGTGACCCGCTTTGATCTCTACGAGAAGAAGACTGTGCAGGTGAAAAAGCCGGTCA
Organism: Methanothrix sp.; assembly: GCA_049663825.1. Classification (GTDB taxonomy): domain Archaea; phylum Halobacteriota; class Methanosarcinia; order Methanotrichales; family Methanotrichaceae; genus Methanothrix. Next base: position 4,439 of record JBATEC010000045.1, read on the forward strand.
CGGGCGGCGGCCCCATCCTGAGTCCTATTCGGGGCCAGATAGTCACGGGCTACGAGATTCACATGGGTGTGACCCGTTCCGATGGGGAGGCGGCCTTCGGAGACGACGGCGCTGTATCGGAGAGCGGAATGGTGATCGGCACCTACCTGCATGGCCTCTTCGACAACGAGAACTTCCGCATGGCTTTCCTTGACCTCCTGTACCGCCGCAAAAACCTGGAACTGGGCATCGGTCCGTCCGTCACTGGGACAAAGTCGGAACGGGTGGCGGTCAAGGGTGATGGCTTTGCCGAGCTGGCTTCTGCGGTAGAGGCCAATCTGGATATTGAGTCGATCTGGAAAATGCTCGGTTTAGGACTGAAACCTGGCTAATCCCCGCCTTTTCAATGGTGAAAGCAGCTACCTTTTTACCACCGCCCGCAAAGAGCCCCAAGGCGCAATGATGATCTGGCCTGTCTGATTTCATGATGAGGATATTGAGTTCTGAGCGCCTCAAACTTAAAGATCACGGCCCGGCGTCAGATCGCAGCCCGTGCAGCGGTAGCAGCCGGTGAGGGCTGCAGCCCCGTCCAGACCATTCTTTTCCAGCGCCGTTTTAAGGTAGCGCGCCAGGTCCAGCAGCCGCTTTGCCGAGGGCCTGTCCATCTGCACCTCTCCCGCCCGCAGAGGGTGAGGAAAGACGGCCCGCAAGACCGGGATGATGCCCATCTCTGCCAGTTCATCGATGGATCTGCGCAAAAGCTCATCTGTCTCGCCCAGGCCCACAATGATATTAGTAAAGACATGGTTCTTGCCGAAGACGGCTACAGCTTGCTGCAAAGCATCCATGATCTCCTGGTAGGATATGCCCGGGCAGACCTGCAAAAAGAGCTCCGGGTCCACGCACTCCAGGTTGTACTTGACCTCGTCTGCGCCGGCATCTTTGAGAATTTGATTTACGCCGGGAAAGGGGCTGATGGAAACGCCCACCGGGACAAGAAAGCGCCTTAGATCCCTGACGATCCCGGCCACTCGCTCGGCTTCCGCCGAAGGCGAGACTTCCACTCCGCTGGTCAGGGAGATGGAGCGCAGGCTGCCCGTTCGGGCCGCCTCCTCTACCATATGCAAGACCGTCTGCTTGGACTTTATGCCGCCGCTTAATTTGGGCACGGCGCAAAACTTGCAGTCAAAGACGCAGCGCTCCGAGACTGTGATGTATGCCTGCTCAGGGCAGTGCAAGAGCGGCTCTACCAGCCGGCCGTGGGCAATCTCCCGGCCGTCCATCAAAATAGCTACGCCTTCCTCGCGACCCTCCAGGCGCAGTGGCGAGCTTTCATCGACAGAGAGCCGAGCAACGTGAGGACCGGACTGGAAAAAGACGGACCGGCCTCCGGCACCAGGACCCGCTGTGGAGGCTCGCCCGCCCGCCCGGGGCTTTGCCGCCTGCACAGTTCCTACGGAAAGAAGAAGCGCCTTGGTCTCAAGATCCATAACCGCTCATTCGCACTCTTGCCTTAAAGCCATAATCCTTACGGCAAGAGTGCCATGAATCTGAAGAGCACCAATATGCCGACATCTCCCGTCCAGCCGCTTGCGCTCTTAGCCCATAAGCCTTCCAAAATAACTCCGTTTGCCTTGACGGTTATGGCCGGGCCGTTTTCCGATTCCACGCGAGGAAGGCCGCTCTCAGAACTTATGCCTTTGAGAATAAGCGATCTGTCGATGACCAGACTCTCCAGATAGGTGCCGCTGGAAACCTCAATTGTTTCACCCGAATAGGCTGCATCTATGGCCGCCTGGATTCGATCACCCGATTTGACAAAGACGACTGCATTCGCGCAATTAGCCAACAGGATGAACGCAAACATTACAGCTAAGAGCCTTAGCGGCTTTTCCGGCATGCTATTCATACAGACCATCTGTTTTATTCGGCTGTATAAAATGCCATTCCTTGCCGTCCCACCCTGCTCAATACTCAGGGAGATTTTTTAAAGATGAATGACATAACCATTTCTCGGCTAAAAAGGAAATAAAATGTACGACCCGCTGCTCTACTTTGTATATGCCGTCACCACGATATTCGTCATAGTCAACCCCATCGAGGCCACACTGGTCTATGTCACACTCACCACCAACCTGAACTCAGAAGAAAAGAGCCATATCTACAGGCGCGCCACTTTAGTTGCCCTCGCCATTGCCATTCTCTTCTCCCTGGCCGGGGACGCAGTTTTGCGCATCTTCGGCATCACCGTAGACAGCCTGCGCGTGGCAGGAGGCATACTGCTCTTCCTGGTGGCTATGGATATGCTGCGAGGCGTACGCAGACAAAACAAGGTCACTGAGGAGGAACTCCAGGATGCGAATTCGCGGGAGGACGTCTCCATATTTCCTCTAGCCATACCGATTCTAACGGGTCCCGGGGCCATAACCACGGTGGTGGTTTTAATGGGCGCAGCAGACAGCCTGACAAAAAAAGGCCTGGTGCTGCTGGCCATCGGTCTGACATTTCTGGCCACATTTTTCATCCTAAAATTCTCGCAGTACATTGATCGAGCCCTTGGAATTACTGGAATTATGGTAATGACCAGGATCATGGGGCTGATTTTGGGAGCAGTGGCAGTGAGCTTTGTAGCTACCGGGGTCTGGAACTTATACCGGGCATTGGCGGGAGCATGATGATAGAGAAAGAATCGTTTCTGCAGTGGTTTTCCACCGAAATTCCGGAAGCCCTCTTCCCACAGATTGCGGCACAGGTTCTTTTCAGCTGCGAGAATTGCGGTGAATGCTGCAGGGGTGAAGGCTACGCGCTGGTAGATGAGGCAGATCTACACGAAATTGCCGGAACGCTTGGCATCAGCCCATCCGAAGCGAGGGCCAGGTTTACGGATCCTGACCCGGAAAAAAATCCTGGATGTCGGATCATAAAGAGCAATGGGCCGGATAGAAGCTGCTGCTTTCTTGATGTGCAGGCAAGAAGGTGCAAGATCTACAGCCATAGGCCCCGCATATGCCGGACATTTCCCATGCTCAATGCAGATACTGAGTGTGAAGAAATATTGTGCTTCTACTCTGACTGCCGGGGAACGGCAAAATTCGTAAAAATGTTGCAGGAAAAGAGATGCGATCCAAAGGTTCAAAAAGACATAAAAAGCCTGGCAGGAAATGAGGTGAGGCTGCAAGCCCTGCAGATATTGCTCTTTGTGTGGCTGCGCCGGATGATGGGGGAAATAGAGGAAGCAGAGCACATCTGTCGCATCACGGAGATGAGTTTCCCCTCAGAGGAGAGCGCCTTCCAGAGAGATTGCCTGGCCTACTTCCTGATGACCATAACAACGGACGGACTGGATGAGTATCAGTACGAAGGCTAATGTCAAAATAATGAGACCAAATCCTCCTGCACTCAGACTGCAGTGCAGGCAGGATTTTTTAGCTCGCATATATTCATGCATAGCCCGCCGGTCGGCCTCACCAACATGGATTTAATAGCACCAACGGAGTTTATTTCTATAATTTTATTCAATAATTTGTTAAGACTACTCATGCTTTCAGCTTCTAGAATCAAGAAGAAATCGTGGTTTCCAAAGATGTGGTAGAGACTCTTTATGCCCTCCATCTCCCTAAGAGCACGATAAACCATCTTCTCTTGATCAGGAACAGCCTTGATTAATGAGATAGCTAAGACCATGCGGTCACCTCCTACTGCAAAAAACTGACCGAATCAGCATGTTCTGGCTCCCAAAAAGACATTCTCCCTCGTGACAAGACAATGTCCCGGCAAAAGGCAAGTATGGCAGTTAAGAGCCATAGCATCAATCACATCCGGGGTGAAGCCGAAGTCTCTCAGCCGTTCGGCACACCTTTCAAGCTCGATGAAATCGTCTTCAGTTGTGTTATAAACAATCCATCTCCGATCTAGGATCATGCAATTCCCCCATATTTGATTCTGAAACAGAAAAAAGGTTCAAAGGCCCAAGGCCCCCTTCATTATCTCGAATATCTGAGTGTTGTCCAGCTTGCCATGGCTCACCTTTTCGGAGCCTGGACCCGAGGCCATGACAGGAACGTCAACCGCGGTATGAGTGGCCTCATTCATCTCCGTAATAAAATCGTACCTTGGTCCAGAGGTCTTGGCAGTCCCTGAAGCGAAGATGGGATCAATAACTCCACCCTCATACACTTCCAGATTCTCAGGCTGCAAGACCAAGCCGCCGCATTCATGGTCAGCGGTTACCAGGACCAAAGTATCGTTTTTCTGGGAGGCGAAATCCAGAGCAGTTTTGACGGACTCATCAAAGGCCAGGGTGTCCGCGACCATCTTGCTCAGATTTCTCTCATGCCCGGCATGGTCGATCCGTCCGCCCTCTACCATTAGGAAGAAGCCTTTGGGGTTCTTGGAGAGAATCGCTAAAGCCTTCTCTGTCATCTCGGCAAGGCTTGGATCAGACTCATTCGAAGATTGCCTCTCCATCTCGTATTGCATGTGAGAGCCCTCAAATAGACCAAGAAGCTTTTCCGTTTTCTTGTCATCTAATTTATTGAAAGCGGTTCCGTTATGTACAAAAACGTAGCCCTGCGATGCAAAATCTGCTAGTAGATTACGATCATCGTTCCTCTTGCTATCTTTGCCGGTGAGATCGGTATCGTTCTTGCCTACAAAGTATTGCAGTCCGCCTCCCAGGATTACATCCACATTGCTCTTCGAGAGCTGATCTGCGATCTCACTTTCATTGTCCCTGTTATCCACATGAGCATAGAAGGCGGCCGGTGTGGCATGAGTGATCCTGGTAGTAGTGATAAGGCCAGTGGAAAGGCCTGCTTTCTCTGCCATCTCCAAAATGGTAGTCAGGTTTTTCCCATCCATCTTTTTCGGGATGGCCGTGGCATCCTGGCTGATTACGCCATTATTTGTTTTGTTTCCAGTAGCCATGGCCGTTGATGCGGGAGCAGAGTCGGTTACAAAGGAATTGGCGCTAAAGGTGCTGACATAGCCGGTTTGCTCCATGCCGTCCATAAAAAGCTCAACCGAGCCGTACTCTGAGAGATTTTCACCAGCTTTGTCGATCCTGGCGAAGGTCAATTGGGGAAATCCCATACCGTCACCGATCAAGAGAATTACATTCTTAGCCGATGCAGTCGCCCCAGCTACATCATCTGCCGTACCTGAAGGAATTAAGCAAGCGATGATGGCAAGAGACAAAAGAAGCCCCGCCGAAAATGACTTTGTTTTCATTTCATTACCTCTGCGAAAGGGTTATCCGCAGCATATAAAGGTTTAATCGAAATAGAATATAGATTAGATAAAACAATTTATTAGAGAAATACATATATATAGATTCATTATTGGGACCAAAGACAATAGGCAATGTTACTAGAAAATGAAAAATAGATTCTATTTTAGATAAAATTATAATCCTAACCAGGATAATCCAATAGAGAGAGAATTAATATGCTTGATAAATATATAAAAATTTGTAGAGAAACTTTGCTAGTAATGATAGGATTCTTAGGTAGCATTTCACTTCTAGTTTCACTTGTAATTCGACCTTAAAATAAAGTTAGTCCTGCTTTTTAATCCCCATATATCTTCAACGAGGCCATAGAATGTTTGAGGTCGAAATACGAGTATTCCAATCAAACATTATCTATATAGATTGGTTACGTTGAATAGATATATTGTTTTATGTAGGTAAACTATATATTTAATTTCATTCCACCTTCTCGATATGAGAAATTCGATCTTTCTTTACGTTCGCTAATTATATGATGTTCAGCAGTAATGGACTTTATGGCGTAAAGGGTGTGATGTTCGACTGCTACAAAACACTAATTGATATTAAGACAGATGAGAGGGACCTGAAGATATATGAGCCTTTGAGCAGGTGGCTCATGTACCATGGCGTCAATATATCCCCCCGGATTTGATGAACGAGTACCGCGGGGAGATGCAAGGAAGAATTAGAGAAGCGTGGGGAGCGGCACGGTGAGTTGAAGGTAGAGGATGTATTCAGCAAGATCTGCCGACGGCATGCCTCCGGGCCCATAAAGGACATCACTGTTGGCATCGAGGCGGCGCGCCTCTTCATGGCGGCCTCCGTAAGGCGGCTGCGGCCTTTTCCCCAGAGCGTCCGGCTTCTGGAAAAGTTGAGGGGCTATCCGCTGGGCATAGTCTCAAACGGCCAGAGGGCCTTCTCCGAGCAGGAGCTAAGACATCTTGGGCTTTACAGCTACTTCAACTTCGTTATCTTCTCATCCGATTTCGGATATAAGAAGCCGGATTCCAGGATTTTTATGGCAGGAGCAGGTAATCTGGGATTACCACATCATGAGATTCTTTACATCGGAGATTCCCGGGATAACGATATTAATCCCTCTCGCTGCATCGGCATGAAAGCCATGCACATCGAGGATGCCTGGAGGCACTTCGGGGTGGCTTGAGGTCGAAAGAGTAAAGCGTGATGCAAAAAGATACATGAGTTTGAATTATGGCATATGTTGTGTAAGATTTTCTATAGATCGGTTTCCGCCCCCTATGTTTGGTTGTTCCGCCCACAGGCCGGCATGGGTATGGCAATCGGATTGATCAAAATCCACGGAGACCCTTGTTAAGCAGGGACGCTGGCAGAGCCTATGCATTATTTTGCCCAATGGATTTGGGCATTGGAGTGTATAGCTAAACTGCCAGCACAAAATTATTTGGGGCAGCTTGAGTGGTGGCCAAGTGGGTTTGCTCATAGGAGATCCAACATTTCTGCAACCAAAGAGACCAACGTTCCGAGGGGTCTCAATACTGCCCAACAGATGATAGAATGCTTTTTAGATATATCAATTTTGCAAATAGAGTATTCTGGGAATATAGTGGTATGAGAGCTAAACACCCACACGAGAACAAATGTGGGAGTTCTCCAATGAGAGCCGTTTCGATTCATTAGGACCAAAGTCTCATGGAGATGGCAGTTCAAAACTGTCGCGTGCAGGTGGCTTGCGATCTGTCATGCGATGATAATAGCCACAACGATTGCTACCCCATTGCTCGCTCGATTGCTGCATTCAGTTCATTTATCATCAATGGCTTGCAGATAAATTCATTTCCACCTGCACCTAAACACAGGTCGCGATAGATACTCGGAGTAGATCCGGTTGTAAATACTACCTTGGGAGCGCTGCCAAAAAAGCTTCGAATACACCTTACGGCTTGGATGCCGTCCATTTCAGGCATCTGAACATCCATTATCAACAGATCATAAGCTACACGTCCGGCTGCCAGTACCGCATCTGCACCATTTTCAACAGTATCTACATCATGTCCAAGCATTCTGAGCATTTTTGATGCAATTTTCTGATCCAGGTGATTGTCCTCCGCAAGGAGAACTCTCAAGACCCGCTTATCTGATGCAGATTTCTTCAAAGCAATCGTCTCCGGAGAGATCAGTCCACCAGAGGGATTTTTGGCCAATGCAGCGAATGATGTCATCTTCTGTCCCCAACATTATCTCTGCCTTCGCATTATTTACATTTTGCCTATATAGAATATGCATTTGACATAGCAAATTGAAAGATGAGATAGAAATGTGATGCTGATAGTCGTAATAGTAAAAAGTTAGATATTTTTATTAAGTGATGAATAAAAAATAATTGCGGGCTGGGTTCTAAAGCGGTACGAACCCGTACTCCTCGGCAACCTTCTGACCCTCGGGCCCCATCATGAAATCTATGAAGGCCTGCGCGCCAGGCTTGGCATCGCCAAAGGTGTAGAAGTACAGCTTGCGAGCAAGCTCGTAGCTTCCGTCCTTGATGGTCTCAGCCGTGGGCGTCACGCCGTCCAGGGTTATGGCACCGACTGCGCCATCCTCTGCATAGGAAAATCCCAAGTACCCTATGGCCTTATTGCTGCCGGTAAGGGCCGTCCTGATCTCGGCATTGCTGCCGGCGACTGTGTTCACTCCGGGAGTCTCGGCCTTCTTATCATCCATGATATCTTCATTGAAGGTGTCCCTGGTGCCGGAGCCCTGCTCCCTGGCAACGACCAGTATTTCCGAATCCGGACCGCCAAGATCCTTCCAGTTGGTGGTCTCTCCAGAGTAGATCTTCTTGACCTGATCCTTGGTGAGGGCGGTCACGCCAGCATCATAGATCTGCTTGCTGACACCAATAACTATGCCGTCATAGCCGATCATACTCTCCTGGAACTTGTCGCCGAAATTGCTCTTCTCTTCGGCAGTAACCTCGCGGGAGGCCATTGCTATATCGGAGTTGCCCTCGGCAATATTCTTCATGCCCACCCCCGTGCCGCCTCCGGTTACAAGCACCTGATAATCGGACTGCTCGCCATTGAAGGCCTCCGCTCCGCCTTCCGCCAGAGGCAATACCGTTGTCGATCCAGAGACACGAACCGTCTCCTTGGCCATGACCATAGTGGTGCAGATTGCGCCCACGATCAAGGCGATTATTAGAGCACTAAATAGCTTTTTCAATTGGAATTCACCAGCGGTAGGAAGCCAGTAATGTTATGTAAAGTTAACCAATATAAAATATATATCACCCACTATCTACATTACTGAACACAATACAATATAGAATATATACCTAAAGGACAACTCGCCTAAGGAAAGCACGAAATCAATGAACTTTTGAGCACAGGGTGTCGGCGGTCCCCAGGTGTAGAAGTAAAGGTGACGAGCCAATGAATAAGAGCCGCTCTTTATGTTAGCTACATTTGGACTGTTTGTTAAAATAAGAAATATAGTAATACGACCTAATCAAACTGTCTTAGTAAAAATACCTGGAGAATAGATCTCTATTCAGGTAAGAGATTATCCTATTTGAAATGCTATTGCATACAATATTGATTGAATGTGATGGAATATATCTTACGTTTTCTATAAAGATCGCCTATTTATCTTAGAAGACCCTGCGGCAGGAATCAGTCAAGGATTGAGGTGATGTAGGATGATAAAAGGGATCGGCAAAAGACTATCCACTTATTGTGGGCGGATTGGTCTTGAGAAGTCCATGTTAGCAGGATCATTTGCACTTATACTGATAGCCATCATTGGCGGTTCAATGGCTGCCACTACAGGCTCTTTGGTAGGTCCTGGATCGTACGAAGAGAAGAATATCTCATTCAACTTTGAGCAGAGTGTGCAGGGCAATGGTTACTTCATGACCTACCTGTATGCCAAGTCTGGAAATGTCGCAGTCAAGAATTATGCTCATGGCAGCGGCTCCCTAAACAGCGATGCCACTCTGACCTATCAACGATTGGATAAGAAGAACCATCCACTATACACTGATTACAACGACTTCACTCAGAACTGCATACAGTTCAAGGAAGATGTCTCTATGGTATATGCACCCATGAAGATCACAGTCGGAAACGGCTACTATGCTGCAAACCCGCTGGATTACAGTTCCCTGCTAAAAGAGAAGACCTGGGTAAAGAATTATCGTGCAGGCACAAGCATGCATCATGAAGTCGAGTATGCTCATGCCCTTGATAAAGAACTGGAAATCGTTGGCAAAGAGAAATTCAACTATACCTACGATCCGGTTTGGGAAGGCGTAGGCTATACCGGGATGAAGATCAATGAAGATGTAACTGACGGCAAAACACACATCGGCGTCCTGCAATCCAATACAGACTACGCAGGAAAACTCGCCAAAGACGGAAAGACGCCTTTGTCAGACTTCACTTCATTAAAGGGATTGGGGTCTGGCATAATCAGCAGTGCCTGGAAGAACCCCTCCATTGAGATCGATGAGGATTACTGGGGAACCTACCACATCGAGAAGAACATGACACTCGAAGTGCCCTATTATAAGAAGACGTCAAGTGACGACTGGCTGCCCTGCTGCTCTGGAGGCTACCTCACCATGCCTGCGAGCTATATTGGAGACGCGAAACTTAAATCCGCGAAAGGTATCTTCGACTGCACCTGCTTCAAGGCACCGAATCAAGCCCAGTTCCCGAGAGTCTACTAAGAAGTGACTCACAATTTTTTACAATGATAAAAACGTCCGTTGATGCTGGGGGTGTCACTCTACCTCCATCGAGAACATCGCCGGCATCAATCAATAATAAACGTGACCGCAGGTAATGTGCACATTTTCCTGATGATAGACAAAACTCGTTGATGCTGGTGGACGCACAATCCCTCCATCGAGCATTCCCTTATTGTATATAGAATATATTCACAAAATAGAGATATATATTTTAATGAGAGAAGGAATATATGGACGAATCCAAATGGTAAAAATGGTGTTAACCGCTTTATCTCTGAGAAAGGGCAATGAATTTAGATCGCCAATAATTTCTCGACCTCAAAGAGGAGTCAAGAGTTCACCAGTAAGATCTATTTTTGAAAATGGGAGGAAAAAAGATGTTTGAAGTTATCGGCTATGAGGATTCTCGAAAAAGCGAGTGTCTGCTTGGCCTTCTGGGATACTACGAGGCAATTTTGGAGCGAAAAGGACTGGTGACGAGGATAGGCGAAATTAGATCACTCAAACTGGGCTTGATCTTGGATCTATTGAAAATGGTAAATATCGCAGAGGATCTAAAGGCCAATTTGATCACTTCCGTGGTGAGCGCCTGGGAGATGAACTGCAACGGCAAGACATTCGAGGAAGGCCAAGAAGATATAAAGACAATGTGTAGCTGCATTGCAGTCGTTCGAAAAAATGCCCAAACGGCGCCGCACAATTGTAATCCAATCAACCTGATGAAACTGGATGTCGCTGTGATGAATGCCTTGCCGCTGAAGCTTCGTGACCTCAAAAATGATGGGGTGCCAAAGATTCGCGACCTGCTCAACCAAGTAATGGAAGACTTTGCAGAAAAGAAGGAAAACGATTTTGCGCCTTGCTTATTGCGAGCATAAAAATTCGACAAAATTTTTCCATTTAAAAATAAGTCGGTCAAAAACCAATACTGTAGAGTCCCGAATGTTTGGACTTTATATACTCGGCCCATATGTTTAAATTCTGTTTCTAACATTTAATTCAGTCTCCATGCGATCTAGAAACATTTTCAGCTTACATCCTTCGGGCAGTCTGGACCAGAATGCTGTATCTGGCGTCTGTAGATACCATTTTGTATCAAGCGATTCATGGAACCTTATCGTGTTATACCAATTCACGAAATTGTCAAAAT
>JBATEC010000046.1:0-2072 GCA_049663825.1 Methanothrix sp.
TTCCAGGCCATCTCGCTTTTCGGATTGGCGCTGGTGGCATTGCCCAAAGCCTCTACTGCTTCCTCATATTTGCCCTGCTCCTGAAGAAGAAAACCTTTGGAGAGCCAGGCCTCAGATAAGTTCTGAGTTGAGTTTGCAGTTTTTATTTCGTTATCCGAATAATCGAGGACTTTGCCATAAGACCCGGCAGATTCATTCTCTCTCCCCAGGGCGGCGAAAGCAATGCCTCTGCCCTCCTCTGCTCCATGCAACGTTGGATCTATCTCCAGAGCGATGTTGAAGGCCTCTGCGGCCTCATCATACCTGCCAAGCAGATGCAGAACCGCTCCCTTAAGTTGCCAGGCCATGGCATATTTAGGGTTGGCATCTATAGCCTTATCAAACGCCCAGATTGCCTCTTCTCTGTACTTATTCCTCTCAGCAGTGCTACTGCCGACAGATCCCATTTGGATAGCCCTATAATCGAGAGCCGCGCCTTTGCCGTACCAGGCGTCGGCATCTTTTGGATTTATTTTGGTGATATTATCGTAACTCTCAACGGCTTTATCAAAAGCGTCAATAGCCTCCTTGTGCTTGCCCTGAAATCCAAGAGCTGAAGCTTTGCCGCTCCAGGCATCGGCATAATCCGAATTAATCTCAAGGGCTCTATCATACGCTTTAACGGCTTCTTCGGAAGATCCACTGTTAATCAGTCCGATACCTTTTTTATACCAATCCTCTGCGGTGTTCTCCTGCGTCGGAGCTGAGTTACTGTAGCCCAGCTCACTAGCCTTGGCATAGGCTTCAATAGCCTCGCTCTGGCGACCCAGGGCTTTCAGGGCATCGCCCTTAAAGAACCAGGCTGAGCCGTCTTCCGGATTCAGCGTTATGCCCTTTTCAAAGGCAGTTAGAGCTGCATCATTGTCGCTATGTGCCAGTAGTGTCCAGCCTTTGGACATCCAGAAACTGAACAATGTCTCTGTTGCACTGGCCGGGATCATCTGCAAGGCTTTGTCGAAAGTGTTTATCGACTCGTTGTACATTCCTATAATGCTGAGAATCTCAGCTTTCCGTCCCAGAGCACCGTAATTTTTGGGATCAAGCTCGATGATATTATTGAGCACATTGAGGGCTTCTTTCGGCCTTCCCAATGCTGTAAGAACCATGCTCTTGTTGAACCGGGCATTCGTATCTTCCGGATTTGCCTTGATGATCTCATCATAGAGAGGGAGGGACTTCATCAGGCTCTGGTTACCCTCATCGTTCTGACCCAGGACTTTTTGAGCATTGCCTTTGCCCCGCCATGCTTCCGCATTCTGTGCATCTATCTGAATGGCTTTGCCGAAATCCTGAAGAGATTCTTCAAATGATCCATTTCCTGTCGCTTCATTGCCCTTTTTCAGCCAGTACTCTGCGGTATTCTCCTGCGCCGGAGGCGTCCAATATTCCATGTACCCCTTTTCAATACCCCGGATCGAATCCCTCAGGGTCAAATTGCCGGCAGTATCGTTCAGGTCGATCTCGCTGCTAAGATAGAGATCTGTCTGGTTGCTCTCGCCTTGGCCGAAGTGAATGCGGATCTTCTGGCCAGGCTCAAGGGTGAAGTCGGGGAGGACGATCGACTTATTCTCATCTCCATCAGCAATCAGTCTCAGGTTCCTGAATCCCTGGGACACATTCTCGTTATTGGCCAGTTCGATGAACTCGTCATTTCCAAGAGAAGTAACGTTGGTGACGACAGGCGGGGCCCGAAGAAACTGCGGCTCGGCGCTATATCCCACCTTCCGGGCTCTGGCGAAGGCAGCATCAGCTTCTGCGTCACGGTTCAATGCCAAGAGTGCCAGTCCCTTATCAATCCAGGCCTCTGCGTAGTTCGGATTGAGCAATGTGGCATTATCGTAGGCGTTCAGTGCCTCTTCGTACCTATTCAGGCCCAGCAGGGCATTTCCCAGGCCGTGCCAGATATCGCATCTTCTGGAGTTGTTCTTGGCGACTTCTCGATAGGATACGAAGGACTGATTGTACTCCTCTTTGGCCTCCTGATGCCTGCCCATGCTGTCCAGCAGCCTGCCCCTTCCAATCCAAACATCCTC
>JBATEC010000047.1:0-1955 GCA_049663825.1 Methanothrix sp.
GGCAACTCCACATGCGGCGCAATCAGCGTTGACTGGCTGCCCTGCGTGTAGATAGATCGAAATCTGTAACCCTTAAATCCGGCTTCGGGCTCTTGAGCCCGAAGTTCGAATTAACTTTTTTGTTGTATTCTTGTCTTTGCTGAATACGGGCGATCTGTCGAGGATCTGACCGGTGTTTTCTCCATCGAGATGTTCATCCAGTGTTGACTGGCTGCCCTGCGTGTGAACCGGCCAATTACACTTTTTTTAAAGATGTCCCATCAGTTTTTTTTAAGCTGACGCAGAATCCGGCTGGAAGTCAGATACTTCTGTGTCGCCTTGAGCGCGGATCGACTTTTTCTCATGCAAATGACAGATAGATTTATATCAAATAAAAACGTCAGAGTATATCTGTCGTTTAATAATCGCAATTAGAGCGATAAAGTATCCGCATTAAAGGGATAAACAATTTGTTGCATTAACATCGGGGGTGAATGTAGCATGAAGGGAGTAGTAGGAATAGTTGTACTTGCAATTGCCCTTATGGGGCTATGCGGTACTGTGATGGCCAATCCGCCCATAGTTCCGCCCGTACAGTATGAGCAGTTTTGTGAAGCGCATAAGGTATCCGGAACTGGAATTATCGATGTCAGCACATCGGTAATCGACAAAAAGATCGCACTCGAGTATTTCAACACCATGAATGGCGACGGAGATCTCGAGCTGGACCAGGAGACCGCATATTCACAGAATGCCGACAAGCTGAGGAGGAATGTATCCTCAGTCAATGGTGGAAATGAATCCGCCTTAAATCTCATCCAGAACACGAAGTTGACCTATGCTGGCGAGACGCCCTTGACTGGCGGCAAACTCCTCAACTCCAAGGCCTTCTACGGAGGCATTGGCGCCAATGTGCAGGAGCTTTTCTCAGTAAATGAGATGGAACAGGATCAGACCGCGTTCTTTTCCTCAACCACACCCTATGAGCCCGCCAACGGCGTGAAACCGGAAAATCTGCCCGGTATGCTCAAGAGTGCAGGCAGAGACACCGCGTTGGTCGAGGATCTCATGACCGCCGATAATGGCGTCTACAATCCTGCCCATCTGATTGGTCTCGAAACCAAGAACTCCTTCAATGGTACCTGGGGCACCGACGCAACCTGGCACAAGATATTCTACAAGGACATCAAGGCTCACGAGATGTTCACTGGTGTGTTCGAAGCCGAGAAGACCATAAAGTTCCATGAGAACCCGGTGCCCGATAGAATTCGTGCACCGTGTGAAGGCATAGACTGCTAGGCAGAGAATGCCTGCAGTTTTTTTCTTTTTTTTAGCAATATTTGGGGGTTTAGCATGAAAAGACAAATTATTTGGATAATGATCATATTCTTCCTGACGGCATCCCTGGCCGAGGCCACAGTTGAGGACTCGGGCATTGCATCTGGTGAAGTTTCGAGCAGCCCCTGGACTGAATCCACGTCACCAACTCTGCCCACATTTCTGCCCAGTCCATGTTCCGGTGATTCGGGTAGCCTCATTGTGAAAATCGGCATTACCGGGCCAGAGTCTGAGCAGGAAAAATTGTATACAACCCCGGGCAAACCACTGGACTTCATGGTTACGATAAGCAACGATGGTATGACCGAGGCGGAGGCACAGGTAGGCGTCAAGCCGGATATCTGTCCATTTGAATGGTTTAGCTGGACGACCACTTCCGTGACCATTCCAGCAGGGGTCTCTCGCTCAGTGGCCCTGCAAGTTTTGCCGGATACGAATGCTGCAGCCGGTGAGTACAGATTCGCAGTGGAGGCCTCGGCCAAATGCCGCAGCTCTGAGCCATGCCCTGCTACATTCAAGGTGCAGGCATTCGACTATGCCTCAGAGACCTCGGTGGCCGGCACGGGCCAGTTTCAGATAGATAAAAACCTCAGATCCATGAACTCCGGTATCAAGTCCACCAAAAGCGTGATGTTTTC
>JBATEC010000048.1:0-5850 GCA_049663825.1 Methanothrix sp.
ATAGCCTCATTCAAGCAGCAAAGGATAGTGCAAGAGGCTTCAGATCAACAAAGAATTTTATTATTACTATTTATCTTAGGATGGGAAAACTCGAATTCAATTTACCCACATGAAATAGCGAAGAGCCTATTTTATTTCAAAGTATTTTCGAGTTGCAACTCTTAATATGGGTTTAAGGATATTCGTTTCATTTGGCAACAGTCAGAAGAGTATATCGGTCTTGCCAAATAAACTATATCTAACTGAGATTATAATAAAAAACTAAACCCAAAACAGAGCAATTAAAGCTCTTTGCAAATTTGGAACGAGGCCTTTTATGCTTCCAAAATGCTCCTGCCATCCACCATGCGGATCTAGGTGAGGTTTCAGCCGCCCATCCGCTCCTATGATACGCTAATCTCATCTGGATATTTCATGGGTAAGGATATTGCTTTGGCGAACCCATGAAGGCAAAGGGAAGACTCCGCGCATGAGATCAGATTCTCGAACCTTATGCCCAGGGGAAGATTCTATCCCTTTCTCGCCAACTCCCCTGCGAACTTGAGATAATTACAGGCCGGACTGCCTACAGGAATGATATTGCCCCGCACATTGCCGTCCGAAATCTCCAGCTCGGCCACAGAAGGCGCAGACATGCGGGGAAGCGTGGTGCTGCCCGGGCAGATTAGCAGACGCTCGCCCTTCTCGATGAGAGGGCGGTGGATATGCCCGAAGACCAATACCTGCACATCCATCTCTCTGGCCATCATCTCTGCGCCTACCAGATCGGAGCCGTGAGAGGCCATGTGCACCAGGCCGATTCTGACTCCTTCTACCTCAATCACCTTTCTCTCCGGCAGGAGCTTCTTCAGCTCGGTGCAGTCGGAGTTTCCATGCACAGCCTCCAGCCGCCCCAGCTTTGCCAGGGCAGCGTGGCATGACGCGGAGACGAAGTCGCCGGCGTGAAGGATGAGATCCGCGTTGCCGACAAGCGCAGCTACGGCGGGCGAAAGCTTATCATTCTCCAGGTGAGTATCGGATAAAGCAATTATTCGGGTCATCTTTGTATCCGGTTTTGTTAAGCTGCTACATAATATAAATGATCCTTTTGCGGAGCATTCGAAGATTAGGCTTTCCATATTCTTAATGGGAAAAGCTTTTCTGAAGGTGCATTTGCGAAATTTCAGGGCTTCTCCTTAAGCTTTATCTCAATCTCAAGCTCATCTTCCTCGTATTCTACTTCAATCTTGATGGGAGATGTGGGATTGACAGAGAGAGACACGCTACCATAGGCTACTTCAACCTTGCCTCCTGCTTCAATCTCCTGAGCAAGATCTCTTAGAAAAGCTGCTACTTCTGAATTGGTCAAAGAGAATTTTTGTTTGAACTCCTCAATCCCTGTGCCTGAGCAGAATTTCAGGGATATCTTTCCAGGCTCACCTAATATTTTAGCCATGCTAATCGCCGAATATGTTTGAGCTTAGTCCATAAAGAGTTTTGGCCCATGATAATTTTGTGTGTTGTGTGGCTGCAGATGGCAAGGGTTTAGCCGGCATGGCGCAGCACCTTTATCGCATCCGTATTGATGGCATGCATCCCGCAATAGATTTAAGACCGATACCCCAGAATATATCATCAATGGATGAATTAACGCAGCGGGCGAATATGCAGTTAAGTGTGATTGAAAATGCATACTCTATCAGGATTCAAAATAAAGAGGAAATTGTCAGCCTCCTCTCCACAAGGCTTGAGGACAAAAGGCAGATTTTTCTGGTTTGCACATCTATCAGCTCCTGGATTGCAGGCAGCAACATCAGGGGAGATACAGTAGTTCCCATCAATATAGTTTTGCAGTTAATTGAAGCAGCATCTCATTCATCTTGACAGCATCTCTAGCAGGCGGCCCCTGCAGCGGGTGCACCGGCCCCAACAGATGCACGTTGACAATTTCGCGGTTGTACTTGAGCACTTTGGCAGAATGAGTGTGGTGCAGCTTCCGCTCACCCCGGCTAGCAGCGCGAGATATGCTGCCCAAGTCCGGCGCTAAAACGGAAAAAAGGGAAATTGGGTCTGAGTAGATTGCAACCTTACTTGCTCGGCCATTACTTCGCTGCTTGATCCATCTCCCAGATACCAAAAGCATTGTTCTCAGTATCCATGCAGATTACGAAATACCCCATCCCGGGAACGGCTTTCTTGGGAACAATTATTTTGCCTCCCAGCTTTTCAACTTTCGCTGCGTATTCGTCCACCGACGGCACTCCGATATAATCTGTAATTTGTTGGTCGGGATGCATTCTCTTCATCATCCCCCCACCTGGAGCGCCATAAACGTCGATCATCGAATAATCCATGCCTTGTATTTCTTCAATCTTCCATCCAAAAAGGCTGGAATAGAATGCTTTCGCCCTTTGCATATCATCTGCAGGTATCTCAAAGTGCATTATACTGGACATTTTTTCTTTCCTCCTGATTTCAATTGATCTTGAGACTATTTATTTCTGCTGTGTGGACTTCCCGTACAGGCGGCACGATTTCCCGATAAACGCCTCTAAAAGCGTACTCGTTGTCATCCTGGTCGCGCTGGATGAATCGCCAGACTCCCCCAGTTTTCACCTCCATCCGTTCAACAGCAGTTGCAAATCTTCTCGGCCCCCACCACAACGGTATAAGGTCTGGATCGGTGCTCGCCTTGAACACCAGTTCGCGAGGCGCGCCAAAGATGCGAGTTATGACGACCTCCCGATCGGATGGAAACTGGACTCCCTGGGTCATTTGTTATTCTCCCTTATTCATCATAATATGTGTTTGAAAATTATTTAAGTTTTGTGACACAAACGAGAAATATGATAAGAAGTGCGAACAACGTGGCATTGTTCGGCTGTGCTTGAGTGCTCCCGCAAAATGAGGGATGGGCCAGCCGCGGAAGATGTCGCCTTCTTTCTGCAGCGCCTCGGGATTGAAGGAATCTAGATCCTCCCGGCAGGAGGGCTCGCCGGACAGAGGCGCCAGGGCAAGGCTCGCCCCATACAGATGATCAACCTTTCCTGGCCGTCATATTCCGAAAATAAATAGGCGGTTAAATCTAGAACATATTGTTATTGAACGCGGCAAACGTCAGAGTTGATAACCTATTGTCCTGCATCCCAGAGGTACCCAATTTAGCTGTCCTGTTATCGGATGTCGTGTTTACCATATTATTGGTCAGAGGCATGACGACAAGACTGTTCTGACTTGAATTGCCATTGCTGGTTTGGTTAAGGGATGAATTGATGTTTAATGGCGTATATTGCGAGAGCGATTTTGCCTGTGATGTCGTTCGAGGATCGCGGCCAAGGCTGTCCCTGACAAACTCATCAAAGCTCGACATGTCGATGTTTACTGCCGGGTCGCCCATGAAACTGGATGAAGAAACCCCGCCGCCGGAGACTGAACAACCTCCTGTACAACCTCCGTTTACCTCTGGAAGAGAGATGAAGACGGATGATATGACCACTAGAAACAAAATCGTATGCTTAATACTAATCCCCATGGGCTTTGCCATTAGGAGGCTTCGGTTAAAAGTCCTTCTACAGCCCGACGTGCTTTGTCCTTATCACCTCGCCTGAACAAGATGGATGGGCACATATGGCTCAATCCAAAGTATTCTCATGAAACCGAGCCAAAAGATAACTGTTAAATCCCATCGAGTAGTAGAACTAATCATGTTCTCGGAGTATATCGGGGCGGCTTTGAGGCTAGCGAAGTACGAATCCCTGGAGAATGGCTCTTACATGGCCACTGTGGAAGGTCTTCGTGGTGTGATAGCCACCGGTGAGACTATTGAGAAATGCCGGGAAGATCTTATCGAAGTTATTGAGGAATGGATTACCATTCGGTTGCAGAGAGGCTTTGCCATTCCGTCCCTTGAAGGTCATGCGATAGGGGTCTCTCAGGAGCCGATGGCCATTGTGTAGAATAAATCCTGTTCCTTACCGCGTCCTCATTAAGAAGCTGAAGAAGCTGGGATTAGAGGGACCACACCATGGCAGCAAGCACCCTTACATGGTCATTGGCGACACAGTTATCATCCTGCCAAATCCGCATCAAGGCGAGGATGTAGATGTAAGTCTCATTAAGACTATTTTAAGAGATGCCGGTATCTCCCGCGAGGAATGGATTTTAGCATAGATGTCTTTGACTGCGTGGCGGCCAATCCCAAGCACATGTTCGCCTCGCTCATGGAGGGCGACCGGGCGGCGGTGATGCCTTGCTCCGGCACGGTTTCAGGTGGCCCCAGCCCATTCATGGATATCGGGAAAAAACTCACGTACGCATGCGGACGCTCGCGCGCGTAAGCGGGCAGGCGGGCCTGGAAGTGGCAGAGCTGGTTGCCTTAAGCTTTAAAAATGCATCAGATGTGAAGGAGGCCACGGTTATGGAAGCCAGTTCCATGAAGATCAGGCTTTCCATATCCACTTAACCTCAAGAGGATCGATCTTCGAGATCTCCACGCAGCCATTCAATTCTCTCTTGAACTCGGCTACTCCTATTAGCGGCTTAATTATCTCTTTTCCTTCTTCTAGCCCACTTCCAATTCATCACCCTACAAGTCTTGTTGGTCCGATTGCTCTTTGGATTTTTCCAGGAATCAGCAGATATCGATAATATTTTCGATTGCGAATTCCATTCTCTTGTAGATTCCATCTTTTACCAGCCCAAGCTCTGAAAACTCTTAAAAGCTTGAGGGAAGATTCTCCTCTACATTACGTGAGAGATTCTATTCCCAGGTAATCGTAGTATCTGCGCTTGAAGAATTCAAACTCTTTAATGGTCTCATAGGCTTTGTCGTACATAAATGGCGTATCATCTTCGTAAATGAAGAGGTAGCTGCTGGAAGATCTTGATATCATAGACATCGTCAAAGAGATCTGATAAGACTTTGAGGCGGAATTGGGAAGCATCAGCATCATCGTAGTATACGCAGATATCGATGTCCGAATCCTCTTTCATCCTGCCAACAGAAGCTGAGCCGTAGAGAATGATAAATCTTACTTTGTCGTCAACGAGCGATTTTATATTTTGGACGGCTCGATCAATTTTCTCATGCATTACGATTGATTCTCCCGGGCTCTTTGGCGACATTTGGCTGATTATCGGCGTTCAAAGGGGAAAAGCTTTTCTGAGAGGTGCATTTGCGAAATTTGCTAGGACATAATGGCTTTCTCGCTAGATCTGAGCATATCGGCATCCATTAGGAATTTGGGCTTGGGCATAGGCGGTGATCTCTTCGATCTCCATGCCGCCTGCAAGTGAGACGAGGGTTATATGCAAAGGAAAACGGGTGCCCTTTATGATCGGCTGGATGCCGCCCTCTCAGGCGCGCCCCAGGATTTGAAGGGCTGTATGTCCCCCTGCCAGGAAGCATACGGCCTCGATCACCTCAGACACTTTTCCTTTAGCAAGGACGAAACCCAAAGCGGCGAATTATAGTTTGCCCTTGAGCAACTCGTAAACGAAATAGACCAGAAATATAAATATCGCCACTCCAGCAAGGTACCACAAGGTTCTCCAGAGGGCAATGACGATTATGATTGCCAGAACCAGCAAAAGCAGTTTCTTAATACTACTATCGTTTCCCATGTCTTTTAATATGTCATCATCCAATAAAACCGTTTCGACAGAAAAATTGCAAGAAACCATAACTATTACAGTACATGCTCAATAGGATATCAATTACTCGACTTTTGCGAGCAAATCTGCCAATCTCGGCATGCAAATATCATTAGAATAAATATCTCGAACATATTTAAAAAAGCCAACTTTTATCTTCCTGCAAGTATCGCGTATTGACAACATGTTCTCCCAGGCTGCTTTAACTAGATTGGATCT
>JBATEC010000049.1:0-15579 GCA_049663825.1 Methanothrix sp.
AGAACACCTGCTATGGCAGAAAGACTGACTGATCATATATGGACTATCAAGGAGCTAATGGCATTCAGGATACCAATTCAATGATATGCGTACACGACCGTATTTCGAACCAAAATTATTCTTGTCGAAACCTTTACCTACCCCCACGTCCACCCCAAAGTTATCAGGTGACCCCTATTGCAATTACTCTTAATCCACTCTGATTTTATCGAGTTCGAGGCCAAGAAGCCTACGAAGATGGCGGAAGAGATCGAAGACTCGGCCAAGAAAGGCCGGCTGGAGGAAGCCCTCTGCGCCTTTATCGCCGTGGAGAAGTTCGACGAGGACGACCCGGATGCGGTGGTGGCGGAAGCCAGCAAGCAGATCGCCGACGTGGCCGGCCAGGTGAAGGCCGCAAGGATCATGCTCTACCCCTACGCACACCTCAGCTCTCAGCTCTCCACCCCAGCGACGGCGGTGAGGATACTCAAAGGCATGAATGAGACGCTCTCCCCCAACTTTGAGGTCATGCGCGCCCCATTCGGCTGGTACAAGGCTTTTACCATCAGCTGCAAGGGCCATCCCCTGTCCGAGCTGTCCCGATCGATCAAACTGGGCGAAGGCGAGGTGGTCTCCGAGGCCCTCAAGTCCGAGGCCAAGGCCGTATCCTACTGGAGGGTGCTCGACCTGGACGGCAACCTGATTGACGCCGACAAGTTCGACTTTACAGGCCACGAGAACCTGCAGAAGTTCGCCAACTACGAGATTTCCAAGGCCAGGGCCGTGGACAAAGTTCCCCCGCATGTGGAGCTGATGAGGCGCTTGGAGCTTGTGGACTACGAGCCGGGCTCAGACCCGGGCAACATGCGCTTTTATCCCAAGGGCAGGATGATCAAATCGCTGCTGGAAAATTACGTGCTGGAGAAAGCCTCGGACATGGGAGCCATGGAGGTGGAAACGCCCATCATGTACGACATGGAGCACCCCACCCTCAAGAAGTATCTAGACAGATTCCCGGCAAGGCAGTATCAGATCGATTCAGATAAGAAGAAGCTCTTCCTGAGATTCGCGGCCTGCTTTGGCCAGTTTCTCATGGGCCACGACATGAGCATATCCTACAAGGCCATGCCCCTCAAGATGTTCGAGATCACCCGATACTCCTTCCGGCGCGAGCAACGAGGTGAATTGGTGGGCATCCGCCGCTTGAGAGCTTTTACCATGCCCGATATGCACACCCTGGCCCGCGATATGAAATCCGCCATGGAGGAATTCAGAAAGCAGTACCTTGCCAGCATCTCCGTCCTCTCTGAGGTGGGCATCGATCTGGCCGACTATGAGGTGGCCATCCGCTTCACCAAAGACTTCTACAACGAGAACCGTGAGTTCATCGAGGGCCTGGTGGACATAGTCAAAAAACCAGTCCTTATCGAGATGTGGGATGAGAGGTTCTTTTACTTCGTGCTCAAGTTCGAGTTCAACTTCGTGGACACCCTGGACAAGGCCAGTGCTCTGGCCACGGTGCAGATCGATGTGGAGAACGCAGAGCGCTACGACATCACCTACATCGATGAGGCTGGAGAGAAACAGCAGCCCATTCTGCTGCACTGCTCCCCATCCGGAGCCATCGAGCGGGTTATGTATGCCATTTTAGAGAAAGCGGCCCGCCTCTCCGAGGAAGGAAAGCTTCCCATGCTGCAGACCTGGCTCTCGCCCACGCAGATCAGGGTCATTCCCGTGGCAGAGAGGCACCAGGCCCGCGCCCTGGAGATCGCTACCGAGCTGGGTTTCCGGACGGACATCGACGACCGCGACGAGACCGTAGGCAAAAAGATTCGCGATGCTGGCCGGGAGTGGATACCCTACGTAGTGGTGATAGGCGACGAGGAGCTGGAATCAGGCAAGCTCTCCGTTACCATTCGCGCCGAATCCACGCCCAAGTCTCCAGCCAAGTCCAAGATGACTGTGGAATACCTGCGCAGAAGAGTTGCTGCTGAGACCGCCGGCAAACCCTGGCGCAGACTGCCGCTGCCCATGAAGCTCACCGAGCGGCCCAAGTTCATCTAAAATTAGGGCAAAAAGCCCCACAACACCGGCGCAAAGCCGGGAACGTGTTGTGGGGCTTAATATCGTTACAATCTCATTACGGCTCGGCCATGGGGTGCCGATCTACTCCAGCCCCGCCCGGAACGTAGAAGATCTTGCTTAAATCGCTGTAGTAGTTGCCCACCTGGCCGTTGTCCCAGCGATTGCTCTGCCCCATGTCGTAAGCATTGTAAACGTTATCGATGAGTTGGTTGAAAAAGAGCAGATTCCAGCCGGAGGAGAAGGATAAATAGATGCCGTATCGGTTCTCCTTTGCCGTATTATTTTTCAGAGTGTTATTGCTGCTGTGTCCCGCCAGCTGCAATCCCTTCTCATTGAATGAAACGTTGTTGCCCTGCAAAACGTTGTCATTGCTGTCATAGGAGAGATAGATGCCACGGGAATTGTCCGAGGCCGTGTTTTCCCGGATGAGGTTTTCCCGAGAGCTGTCCAGATAGATCCCTGCATCCCTATTTCGCAAAGCGTTATTATTTTCTATCAGGTTTTGGTTGCTGGAGTCGGATAATGAGATGCCGTACCAATCGTTGTTGCTGATGCTGTTGCCCTGCAGCGTATTGTTGCTTGCCGATCGCAGCGATATGGAAGTGTCGCCGTTGTTCATCATATCGTTATCCTTAACGACATTATCTAGGGAATAGGCGAGAAAGATGCCGCAGTCGCTCTCTTCATTGATGTTGTTATCGCGGACGTTATTGTTAGCGATCGTATTTAGCTCGGATGCATAGAGGGTGATGCCGTTGGTGTTGTTGTTTATATTATTGTTGGAAATGTTGTTGGAGCGGGAATGATCCAGACGAATGCCGTCCAGGCAACCACTAATAGTATTAGTTTTTATGGAATTATTATGAGAAAGGACCAGGATGCCTGTGCGGCGCGTGGTTCTAATGTCAAATCCCGATACACTTGCCCCGTCGGCTCGAAGGATTATTGCACAATTCATTGCGCCTGCATCCAGAAGCGGACGGCCGATGCCCACCAGGATGACCGGTTTGCTTATGTTCAGGCTTTCTCTATAAACCCCGCTCTGAACAGATATGGTATCCCCGGAACCTGCCCCATTTACGGCTGCCTGGATGCTCTCTCCGGAGCGAACGTTAATTTCATCCGCCAGGGCCAACGATGATAGAAAGATGATGGCTACAGCCAGCACTGATAGATACTTTGCTCTATGCTTCATTGCCTATCCCTGATACTACTATCATTCTTCTGATCTTAAAACTTGCCCAAGAGGAAGGATTTATGACTCAGGCACGCAGTCTCACATGCCGATGAAAGAGCAGCCCCGTTTTCTGCCCATGTCCCTGTCAGAAGCAAGAACGCAAGGGATCGAGCAGTTTGATGTCATTCTCATAAGCGGAGACGCTTACGTTGATCATCCCTCCTTTGCTGCCGCTCTCATCGGCCGGGCGCTCTGGGATGCCGGCTACAGCGTGGGCATCATCGCCCAGCCAGACTGGAGAACGGATGAGGACTATTGCAGGCTGGGCCGTCCGCGCCTCTTCTTCGGCATATCATCTGGAAACGTTGACTCCATGGTGAACAACCTGACGCCCAACTTGAAACGCAGAAGCTCTGATGTATATTCGCCCGGCGGTGCTCTTCTCCGGCCGGACAGGGCTGCAATCGTCTACACCAACAAGGTCCATGCCCTCTTTCCCGGCGTTCCCATTATTTTAGGCGGGATCGAGGCCAGCTTGCGTCGCTTTGCCCACTACGATTACTGGTCTGACTCAGTTCGGCGTTCCATATTGGCCGACGCGCCCGCAGACCTGCTTATCTACGGCATGGGGGAGAGTCCTCTGCGCACTGTGGCACTGAGGCTGGAGAAGGGCGAGAGAATTGAGGAGATCCGGGATCTTGCCGGAACCACGGTCAAGGAGGAGATCAGCCGCTGGCGCAGCAGTCCGCGCGAGGATTGCCTGGTCATCCCCAGCTTCACAGAGGTTTCCACGGACAGGAGAAAATACGCCCAGGCTTTTTCCCAGCACTACCGAGAACAAGACCCGTTTCACGGTCGAGTGGTTGTCCAGCCTCACCCCAAGACTGTCATCATCCAGAACCCTCCAGCCCGGCCCCTCCGGACGGAGGAATTGGACCGCATCTATGAGCTGCCCTTTGCCCGTGAGGCTCATCCCTCTTACCGCGAGAGCATCCCGGCCCTGGAGCCCGTCCGCTTCTCCATCACCAGTCACCGGGGCTGCTTTGGATCCTGCTCCTTTTGCGCTCTGACCCACCACCAGGGAAGAATTGTGCAGAGCAGAAGCGAAGATTCCATTCTGCGTGAAGCGACGAGGATCTCCAGGATGAAGGGCTTTGCAGGCATAATTTCCGATGTGGGCGGGCCGACGGCCAACATGTACGGCCTTTCCTGTTCGCGCTGGAAAAAGGGCGCATGCCCGGACAAGCTCTGCTCGGCCGACTGCGCCAGCCTGGACAAGGACCATTCCAGGCAGGTAGGTCTCTTGCGCAGTCTCCGGAAAATTCCCGGCGTGAAGAGGGTTTTCATCGGCTCGGGGATAAGGCACGACCTGATAATGGCCGATCACTCCCCTTACCTGGAGGAGCTTTGCAAGCATCACGTCTCCGGCCACCTCAAGATCGCTCCCGAGCACATCTCCCGGTCGGTCACGGAGTGCATGCATAAGCCCCCCTGCGATGTGCTGGATGCCTTCCGGGAGCGCTTTTCTGCTGCCTCCAGAGCAGTGGGAAAGGAGCAGTACCTTCTGCCCTATCTCATGTCCGGCCATCCCGGATGCACTGTAACGGATATGGTCGAGCTGGCGGAATACCTGCGTGATAATCGCATGTACACGGAGCAGGTGCAGGACTTCACCCCCACGCCTATGACCGTTTCCACGGCCATGTACTACACGGGCCTCGACCCCTTCACCCTCACGCCCGTGCACGTGCCCAGGGGCAGAGAGAAGCGGATTCAGCGGGCCATGCTGCAATACCGGGACCCCAATAACTTCGATCTGGTCCGGGAGGGGCTGCAGATGGCAGGAAGAGCAGATCTCATCGGCGAGGAGAGACGGTGCCTGATACCGGCGGTTAGGCGCGGGTGGGGGCGAGAGCAAAAAAGGAACGAGAGAAAGAAGGTGAAAAAGCAGATATAGGCATAGCTGCAAAGAGAATGTAAAATGGAAGATTTTTCGGACAGATACGGCAGCCATTTCATGAAATTAGTGGACAGCGGCGCTAGTGGAAAGGAGTTCGAATTCGATCAGGTGCTGCTCATGCCAACAGCAGCAGGCTATCGAGCTTTGGTGGTGCAGGCCCAGGTCGAGATCAAGCCCAGGATCATGAAATATCTATCCAGAAGATGGTCGGGGGGAGCCATAGAGAACCTCTCTTTTTTTGCCATGGCAGTAGCCGTTTATGCCCGGAGCATTTCTGATCCGCCGCTCATAATTGATGTGGGAAAGGTGCTGCTCAGGACGGTGACCTTCTGCAATCGAAGATGCGCTAACAGAAAAGGCTCAGGGGGCGGATGCAAACTGGCAATGAACAGTGCGGAACACCATCTGCCCAAATGCATAAAAATTCCCAGAGATATTGCGGTTACCCTGGGCTGTCTGAAGAGATATATCGCAACCGGCAAAGCCACAATTGGCTATGATGCCGCAAGTGTACACGAGGCCATGAGCGTTAAGGTCGATCCGGGATCGGACTTTACTCCGGCGACGTCGTGCTGAGTGCTTTTGCTGCGCGCTGAAATGCGATCATATCCTCTAAAAAATCCCGGTAGTCTCGCGATCCCGCTTTCATATTGGGATCACTTAGGCCAGGATTCGTCGGCCAATGTGGGTCTTAAGGGCCTTTTTCATGACCAGATCGACCTTGATGCCCAAGGACTTCACGTTATTAAATTTCTGCGACCTAGGGCATGCTCTGTTTGAGGACCGCCTCAATCTCCACCAATAGTTTCGTGAATGGAACCACTATCCACCAAGTTGGTATTATTGGGCATTACACAGCCAAATTGACCATATTATTGATGCTGCTAAAACCATAAAATCACATTGGACTGGCATAATAAATTATGCAGAAACCAAAATTTCCAATGGCGTTTTGGAAGGAATAAACCGCATGGTTCAATCAGCAAAGAGCTGTGCATTTTTAAGACTCCAAGTTCTTCGAGACGCTTTCCTCTATCTATCTGAGGAAGTGCGAATGTGCAGAAGAATTATGCAGCTGCTTGCTGCGCAAATTCCATGTTTTCATAACTGCGTTTTGCTGGATAAGGTTAAACGTCCTGATTTGCTTTGCGCTCTCTGAACAAGTAGATGCAGAGATATATTTCCCTAATAAATTCTCGATACGGCTTTTCACGAACCGTTCTGTATCCTTGTCCATGAAGGCCTTTTCCCAGGTCTACTTTCTCAGTTACGAAGCGTTTTCACCTTTACCCTCCTATTGACCAGGTGAACCAAAGGACGAGAAAATATTATTACCTATTGCCGCATATTCTTCTCTGTGAAAAACCGCGAGGTCGCCGGCCTTCTTTACGAGATGGCAGAGCTGTTGGAGCTGCATGCCGAGAACCGCTTCAAGATCATAGCCTTCAGCAAAGCCGCCCGAGCCATTGAATCTTTGCCGGAGGACATATCTTTAGTCTGCAGGGAGAAGAGACTGCAGTCCGTCCCCAGAGTGGGAAAAGCCATCGCCCAGAAGGTGGAAGAGTACCTTAAAACCGGCCAAATACAGGCTCATCAGGAGCTTTTGGCCAAAACACCTCCCGGCCTGGTAAAGCTCCTTCAGATCTCCGGCCTGGGCCCCAAGACCGTTTTTATGCTGCACGAAAAGCTGAACATAACCAACCTGGAGGAGCTGGAGAATGCGGCCAAAGAGCATCGCATCAGAAGGCTTCCCAGAATGGGGCCGACGCGCGAGAACAACATCTTGAAGGCAGTTGAAAGGTACAAAAAACGCAGCACTCGCATTCTCTTCAGCACGGCCGAGCCCATAGTAAACGATATTCTGGCCTATCTGCGAGGCATGGAAGGCCTGGAGCACATCACCGCCGCAGGCAGCTTTCGCCGGGCGAAAGAGACTGTGGGCGACATCGATATCCTGGCTACCGCCAGCAGGCCTGAGGAGATCGTTGCCGCTTTCGTGCGCATGCCTCTGGTAGAGGAGGTATTGGCCCAAGGCCCAACCAAGGCCAGCGTCATCGTGCAGGAAACGATTCAGGTGGATCTGAGAATCGTGGAGCACCAATCCTTCGGCACGGTGCTGCAATATTTCACCGGATCCAAGGAGCATAACGTCCGGCTGCGGCAGCTTGCTCTCAATCGCGGCTACTCACTGAGCGAGTACTCACTCACCCGTCTGGCAGATAGCAGGGACCTGTTCTTCGATCGAGAGGAAGAGGTCTACGCCGCTTTGGGGCTGCCCTACATTCCTCCCGAGATGAGAGAGGACCGTGGAGAGATCGAGGCGGCCTTGCGAGGGACGCTGCCCAGGCTCTTGGAGCAGAAGGACATGCGTGGCGATCTGCATGTTCACAGCGACTGGTCGGACGGAAGGGCTTCTATCCTGGAGATGGCCCATGCCGCTTGCTCTTTGGGCTACGAGTACATTGCTCTTTGCGACCATTCCCCATCGATTGGCGTAGCTGGAGGGCTGCCGCCTGAGAAGCTGGAGAGGAAGATAGAGGCCATAGCTGCTGCCAATGAGGAGCTGAAGGGCATGGGCATCACCGTTCTGGCGGGAACGGAGGTGGACATCAAAGCGAACGGCAGACTGGACTATCCTGATGATCTTCTGGCCAAATGCGATGTGGTGGTCGCCTCCGTGCACATGGGAACACAGCAAAATGAGCGGACGATAACGGGAAGGCTGATCTCGGCCATAGAAAACGAGAATGTGGACATAATCGGTCACCCAACCGGAAGGATCATCGATCAGCGCGAGCCCTATGAAGTGGATATGCAGGCGATCTTGAAGGCAGCAGCCAGGACGAATACTGCCCTGGAAATAAATTCCTATCCCAGTCGCCTGGATCTGAACGATATCAATGCCAAGGCCGCCAAAGAGATGGGCGTAAAGATAAGCATCAACTCCGATGCTCATGATGCAGAGCAACTTCTGACCATGAAGTACGGCGTGAATGTAGCCAGGCGGGCCTGGCTCGAAAAGAAGGACGTGCTCAATGCTCTATCACTAAAGGAGCTCTTATCTGTGCTGAAGCGCTAAATGAAGAGCCATGAAAGGCTTATTAATGTGGAAAGGAGAAGTTGGGATTCATGAGAATTAACAACCAAGCCAAAGTAGGGCTGGTAACTATTGTCTGTCTCCTTTGCCAGGGTTATATCTTCTCTTTCATCTTGAAAGTGGAGCCACATCCTTTGATAGCCTTTTTGCCGCTTCTCCCCTATATTGCCTACATCTATGCTCGCGGTAGCAGAACATGGTATTTCAATAGGCCTCTTTACTGGATGGCAGCAATAATCGCTCTGACTGCGCTGGATATATTGCCCTTTGCCTTGGGAGTAGTGTGATTGCTTCTGGTTTAGATGAACTATTAATGCCGTCCTAAAAGCTACAAGTGTTACCCGAAAAATGAGAAAGGGCTTTTGAAGCCCTGTCCTGATAAACTCGATTAGCTCATTATCTCGTAGCTATCCTTGTGCGGATTGATGAGCAGCCTTTCTGCAATCTCCCTGGCTGCCATCTGCGCTTCCGGCTTGAGCGTATCGAAGTACAGCTTCCAAACGGTGGATTTCTTCACATCCACCACATTCTCGAAGCCCAGGCGGCTGCGCAGCCGCTCCCGGATGGAGATGGCCTCGCCGTCCTCGATATGCAGGGCGACCTTGACAGGCACGTAGTCCTCCTCAAACTGAAGATCGTCGATAAGAGCTATGTGGCTCTCCTTGTTCTCGTTGACCAGTTCCTTGGCAAAGCTCTTGGCCAGCTCAGCCGGATCCCCGGAATCCACCTCGATGGAAAACAAGCGCTCCTTCTTGACATCGGCCAGAACATTTCCGTAGCCCATGCGCCGGAGAAGAGTGTTCTTAACTGTGGCCGCCTCGGCATCGGGTATCTTCAGCCAGACACGCAGATTTATCTTTTGGTTCGTGCTCATGCGTTCACCTCGATGTAGCGCTTCATGGATTCGAATACTCTTCTGCCAGGTCCTGGCTCATCGGTCCGCTGTTTTCTCGGATCGAAGGCAGGAAGCTGCCAGGCAAAAAAGGCCCTTTCCGGATGAGGCATCATGCCCAGGACATTTCCCTGCTCATTGCAGATGGCGGCTATGCTTTCTGTGCTGCCGTTCACATTAAACGGAAACTCGTTTATGATCCGTCCGTTCCTGTCGCAGTAGCGGAAGACAACCTGGCCCTCGTCATTAAGCTTTTTTATCAGGCCTGGCGTGGTAGTGACCAGATTTCCCTCGCCATGGGCGATGGGGATTTTGAGCAGTGCTCCTCTCTCGATGGCAAAAGAGCCGCTGCACCTTTCGGAAGGCGCTTCATGCCGGAGGTTGACCCAGTCGCAGTAGTAGCCCCGCCTCACAATTTTTCCCTGGGAGACCATCACATTTTGGGCCAGAGCCATGTCCACATTTCCGCAGCCCTTTCCGCTTAACATCCCGCTCTTCTCTCCGCTGCCATTAACGCTTCCGGGAAGAAGGCCCGTCTCAACCAGGATCTGAAATCCGTTGCAGATGCCGATGATGGGCTTGTCCTTACCAGCCTCTTCCTTCAATGCGCTCATGACCGGCTCTTTGGAGGCTATAACTCCGGCACGAAGCCGGTCCTGATAAGAGAAGCCTCCCGGTATGACAAATCCGTCAAAGCCTGAAAGCTCGCCAGCGGGCCGGTTCCAGCGAAAGATCTCGCCGTCCATACCGACTGCTTTCACGGCCACCAGCGTCTCAAACTCGCAGTTCGTACCCGGAAACTGCAAAACTGCTATCTTCATCTCATCGCCTCCACGAGGCCAGTAGTCCAAGCATTCCTCGCCCCGTCCAGGTCCAAATCGGCCACACATTCGCCTGCTCTTGACATCACAATCCGTCTCTTGCTTGTAACTATGCCGATCTGCATCGGCTCCAGATTATAGCTCCTCAGCAGCTCCACCAGCCTGGCCTCGCAGCCGGCCTTTGCCTCCAGGACAAAGCCGGAGGACTCGGAGAACAGCAACTTATTCGTTCTCATGCCGATGTCGCCCTTCACCTGGTCCAAATCCAGCTCCACACCGAACCGGGCCGGCCGGGTGAGTGCCATCTCGGCTACGCTTGCAGCCAGGCCGCCGTTGGAGATATCGTGGGCTGCAACCAGCAGGCCCACCTCAATGGAGTCGATTACGGCATAGATCATACTCCTCTCCAGATCGAAGCGAACGATGGGCACATTAGCGCCCGTGACCCCCAGAATGGTCCGGTAGTACTCGGAGCCGCCCAGCTCGTCAAACCTGGGGCCGATCAAAAAGAGTTTGTCGCCCGCTTTCTTCAGATCCATGGTGATGGCTTTGGAAAAGTCCTTCATGATGCCCACGCAGGCCACCACTGGCGAAGGGTCCACAGATCCCTGTGGCGATTCATTGTAAAAGCTGACGTTCCCTGAGACTATGGGCACAGGCTGCTGCTGGTCCTCGTAGCCCTTGAGGTACAGTTTCTTGCAGGACTCGGCAAGGCCTTTTACGCCTTCCCGGAACTCCCAGAATGCCTCCGGCTTTTCGGGGTTGCCGTAATTCAGGCAGTCGGTGAGAGTCGAGGGAACGGCGCCTATGGCCGCCACATTTCGCATGGCCTCGGCAACAGCAGTGGCCCCGCCCCAGTAGGGGCTGATGCGTCCGTAGAAGGGATTGGAGTCCACAGCCATAGCCACCCCGAACTTTTCGCCCCGCACCGGTGCAATCAGGCCGGCGTCAGCCTCTCCCGGCCGGATCACCGCATTTCCCATGACCTCGGTATCGTAGTAGCGGTAGACGTGCTCTCGGGAGGCGATGTTAGGCGACCGCAGAATCTTGAGCAGCACCTCATTGTAGTCCGCCGGCTCTGCCGCATCGGGCTCGGCCAGGCTGATGATGCGCGGCGTTTCCTCGCGCTGGTAGCGGATGCCTTTTGTGAGGTGCTGGATGGGCACATCGCATACCATTTCGCCTTTATGCGTGACTGTGAAGCGATCGCCGGTATTGATCTTTCCGACAACGCTGGCCCTTGCGCCCTCGTAGACGTTAGGCAAATCCCAGTCCTCGTTGTAGATCTTGAGTATTCTCTCCCGCAGTTCCGGCGGCGAGACGATGAGGAAGCGCTCCTGGGTCTCGGCTATGCTCAGAACCTCGGCAGGAAAGTCCGCGGCCTTGTGCATGTCATCCAGGTTGATCTCCATGCCGAAGCCTCCCGCTGAGCCCATCTCAGATGTGGCGCAGGTAAAGCCGCCGCCGCCCAGGTCCTTGAAGCCGATCTCGATGCCCGACTCCCGGACGAGCCGGAAGAGGTCGTCGTTGGCCTTGAAGAGAACATTCTTGAGGAAGGGATCGGGGATTTGCACAGCGCCGCGGTTGGTCTCCTCGTCCTCCTCTCGCAGGGCCTCAGAGGCGAAGGTGACGCCTCCCAGGCCTGATGCGTCGGTGGGCTTGCCGATCAAAATCACGTCGTAGCCCTTCTCACCAGCCAGCGGCGGCGCACGCGAGCGGATGATCTGGTCGCGCCGGACTATGCCCAGGGAGACGACGTTGACCAGGCAGTTGTCATCGAAGCTGTCATTGAAGACTATGTCTCCGCCCATGTTGGGAACGCCGAGAGCGTTGCCGTACTGCCAGATTCCGTCCACCACGCCCTCTGCCACCCAGCGCACCTTGTTGGCCTTGGGGCCGTATGGATTGCCGAAACGCAGGGGATCGGCGGTGGCGACCACAGTCGCACCCATGCAGTTCACGTCGCGAACGATGCCGCCGATGCCGGTGGCTGCGCCCTCATTGGGCAGGATTTGGCTGGGATGGTTGTGGCTCTCGTGAGAGATGACGACGCACCATTTGTCGTCAATAGCCACGATTCCGGAGTCTTCAACCGGGCCCATGACCACATTTGGGCCATCGGTGGGAAGGAATTCTTTGAGTGTGGCGCGAGAGCTCTTGTAGGAGCAGTGCTCGGACCACATAGCATCATAGCAGAATAGTTCGGTGAGGGTGGGATCGCGGCCCAGCACCTCGGCAATGGAGCGCGCCTCGGCAACGGACATACCAATGCCGGCATTGCGCAAACTGGCCTCCACTTCAGGATCGGAAAGACCGATTATCTTCAATTCGGAAACACCTCTAGTATCTGGGTAATATCAATACGTAGGGCATTATGAATTTATCGATCCGGGTGGAGGGAATGGGGGATGAAACGGCGGGAAATGGTGGCGATGATGGGCGGATCGAGGTTCAGGATGAGGATCTACCAGAGACCGCTGGCCTGGGGCTGGAGGAGTTCGATGAGGTAACGGGCACGGGAATTAGCTGGTACTGTTACTGGACCTGCGTGAAACGAATGGGTGTCTGAGCCAGAGTGGGCCAAGCGTAAAGGCGGGCACCCGAGTGAAACAGTGGTATTCTTAATCAGAAGGTGTTTTGAAGAAGCTCTATCTGCTGCTTTTAGTAGGTATGAGAATAATAGGGGTAGCCAAATCAGGGCAATTGTGAAAGACTTGAGATCATATTTATCAGGATTGCACTTCACGTTGCAGTAGCTTTGGTAAATCTCTAGAAAATTTATTGAGGATTTCGAATAACGATGCATTAGCAATATCTATGGACGAATCTGTTAATATTTTCGCTTTGAATATTGTTTGACCCATCATTCTTTGCATGTTTTTGCTATATTCCTCTTAGTTTTTCACTTGTTTTTTGCATTTTTCTCCATGGCTACCGCTAGGCCACTTTTCGGTTGACTATGCAGAGTAGGTTGAATAAGTTATAACCGATAGCATTGAACGTCATTTTAACCGCATCTCTTTCAACTGTTGTAACCATCACATGCCACGGCTTGAAGACTATTCATCGTAGCCCTTTGTTTTCGCGCCATGGTAGCCCTTATCACCATATCTGACCTCTCCCTCATTCGCCAAATCCACCTGGCTATCATGCACATTTGCGGCGGTTGTCTCAACTTTCCAGATGAAGTTGTTCTCAACATCTCTTTTTATATGTCCCTTGTATCCGAAATGGGATTTGTTCCCTTTCTTCGCCCATGCACCATCCTTACTTCTTATGGTCTTAGCTTCCCCGTCTCTCGGGACATCGCTCTTGGCATGACCTGGATCAGATGTTATGAACGTAGCATCTTGTATGACGCCTTTCTTTACATCGTATCCTTTGGCCTTGGAATGACTTATTAGGACGACCGCCTCGCGCACTCTTGTTTTTATATAACTTATGTTCTATCGGCAAAAACGCATCACAGTCAATAAGTGAGGATAAGGCGTACAGCTTATCACCACGCGGTAGAACCTTTTCATTATATTCTTGCAAGACAGAAAAGTCTATGAGCGTCCTCATGTGTTATATAATGATATTAATATTATATAAATTCTCCGAAATATGTTCATATCAACAACATCCAATTCCTTTCATCTCTCTCCCAAACCTTTATCTCCTATCACCTCTTCCACCCTCTAGTTCCGGAATGTGACCTGTTTAGGTCGAACCGGTAAAGGTGAAAAGAGATGAAGTCTTTTTACGGTTATATCAGTGATGCCTGGTCTTCTCCCCGAGAGGGATACGTTGGCGCACTGCGGCAGGACAGGCTCAAGGCCTGGCGCCAGGAAAGCACCGTGCAGAGGATCGATAGGCCCACCCGCCTGGACAGGGCGAGAGCTTTAGGCTACAAGGCCAAGCAGGGCATTATCGTGGCACGTGTCAAGGTAAGACGCGGCGGCAGGAAGAAGTCCCGTTACGAGAGAAACAGAAAGACCAGCAAGATGGGCGTGAATGCCATCAGCATGGGCAAGTCCATTCAGAGGATAGCTGAGGAGCGGGCCGGTAGAAGGTACCGCAACATGGAAGTTCTCAACTCCTACTGGGTGGCCGAGGATGGCAAGCAGAAGTTCTACGAGGTCATCTTGGTGGACCCGTGCGCTCCCTCCATCATGAATGATAAGAACCTCAAATGGGTCTGCAATGATGTTCATCGCGGTAGAGCAGTCCGCGGCAAGACTTCCGCCGGTCGCAAGGGCAGAGGCCAGAGGCACAAGGGCTTCGGCACCGAGAAGACCAGGCCCGGCATCAGAGCCCACGACGGAAAAGGAAAGTAAGTGATTGACAAGGTCTCTTTCCGGGCCTTTGTGGCAGCAACGGAAGACGAGGGCCGCGTGCGCGAGGCGCTCGCCGTCTTCGTCCCGCTGGACAGGATATCCGCACTCATTGCAGAGGGCCATTTCGGAAACGAGATAAAAATACTGGAGGCGGTGCTGCGCAAGAGAGAGGCTGCCGCCTTCTTTCAGATTCTCCGCGAGCAGCTTCCTGCAGAAGACCTGCAGAGGCTTCGCCGGGAGATCCCGGATCGGCTGGAGGGCGAAAGCCACTTTCACCTGCGCCTCGACAAACAGGCCGCCTACAAAGGCATGCTGCGTTTGACCGACTCCAAGGATGCCCTGGATACAACGATTCTCGTCAAGACCTACCCCGCACGGCGCGAGTCTGCCTTGAAGATCATCAGCGAGCTCATATGAGCTTTTACGAATGCCTTAGCGTCTTTCCTGAAGGTGAAGCCTCGGCCAGCCGCATGGCTCTGACTGCTAAGGGACTGGGCTATCAGGGCATAATCATCTGCAACTGCGAGCCGGGCCGAATCTTCATGCCCCAGGCAGCGGAGAAGATTAAGGGAATTGAAGTGGCCATCGGCGCCGAGGTGACAGCGTCGAGCAGCAAGGCACTGAAAAGCCGCATCTCCGCCCAGCGGGCCAGATATCCATTTATCGTGGTTTCTGCAGGATCGGATGAGACAATCCGGGCTGCCTCTGAAGACCCCAATGTGGACCTCCTCATGCATCCCTGCGAAGTACGGCGCCCATTATCCATTGCCACAGCGCGAGCCGCCAAGCTAAATCAGATCTCTATCGGCTTTGACCTCAGTCCCATCGTGATTCTACGCGGCAGCTCGCGCTCTCGCTGGCTGCAAGCGGTTCGCCGCAATCTGCAGCTGGTAAGAAAGTTCGAGTTACATCCGGTTATAACCGCGAGCGCGAATTCTCACCTTGACCTGCGCTCTCCCCGCGACCTGGTCGCTATGGCAGAGGTAGCGGGCTTTGAGCCGGATGAGGCAAAGGAAGCACTGCGTCGGTCGGGAACGCTGCTGGCACTCAATCGCAGAAAATGGGTGGGACCTGGAGTAGAGCTTCTATGAGAAGCAGACTTCCCGTGCTGCGGGGCAGAAGACGGTACATGGTATTCGAGCTTGTGTCTGAGTGTGAAATTTCGCAGAAAGATCTGATGAGCGAGATTTTTTCATCTCAGTTTTCCCTTTTCGGCGACGAGGGAGCAGCGAAAAACCGGCTCAAAATG
>JBATEC010000050.1:0-19659 GCA_049663825.1 Methanothrix sp.
ATAAAAAAGATTGCAGAAAGCGACCGGGTATCGGGAATTTATTTTGACGGCAGAACACAAATATCTTCGCCCGGATCTTCACCTGTCGAGAACTCATCCTTGCAAGAATCCATCTCGCAGGAGGGATATAAAACTCCTGCACAAATTATAAACGCAGATAAGCTCTGGGAAAAGGGAATCGACGGCCAGGGAATAACCGTAGCTGTAATCGATTCAGGGATAGATAAAAATCATCCGGACCTGATCGGCAAGGTAGTAGCTGAGAAAAATTTCCTGGCAGATGAGATCACGGCTGAAGATCTGTTGGGACACGGAACAATGGTGGCAGGAATCATTGCCGGTTCTGGTGCGGCTTCCAATGGAAGGTATAAGGGAATTGCACCTGGGGCAAAGCTGATCAGTGTCAAAGTAATCGATGGCAACGGGGACGGCAAAGTATCGGATATCATCGCGGGAATTGAGTGGGCCGTTTACAATGGGGCAGATGTCCTCAGCCTCAGCCTGGGCGGCATAAATCTGGGCGAGACCAATCCGCCCATAACCATGGCTGCGGACAATGCCGCAAGTGCCGGAGTCGCGGTCTCTGTAGCAGCAGGCAACCGCAACAGCAGCGAAACAGGAGGTCAGGTGTCAGGAACCTCCAGCAGTCAGGTTGGCCAGGGCAGGACCGCTGTCGGCTTATCCCAGACAGATGGGGCCAGCAAAGATGTGTACTATCTCCTCGTTCCAGTCGTTCTGGCGTTGCCGCCAGGCTTGATCGACTCCCCTGGTGATGGTGTAAAGGTCATCACTGTAGGGGCCACGGATAGCAGCGGTCACATAGCCAGCTTTTCCGGTTCAGGGCCCACCAGAGATGATCGGATCAAGCCAGATGTTGTGGCGCCGGGCGTTGATATCATCTCTATTGTGCCCGCCGGTGTGAAAAGGCCGAAATCTGTTGATACATATTATTCCCGCGAGTCGGGCACCAGTCTATCTGCACCAGTGGCAGCAGGCCTGTCTGCACTGCTCTTGCAGGCAAACGGCAACCTCACCGCAGCAGGTGTCAAGGCAGCCATGACCAGAGGAGCCGCAAAACTGAATAGCACCCTCGGCGAAAGCTATGAAGAGTACTATCAGGGTGCAGGAATGCTGGATGCTCTTTCTTCCTATGAGCTGCTGGTGAATAATAGCAATATCTGCGGAGTGATTCCGGATCGCTGGACGGCAGGTCGCTGGGCATACCTGCCGGCAGGAAAAGGAGTTTATGTGGGGCTGGATACGGGCGCAGACAGGCCGCAAAAGAAGATATATGCTCTGGCTCCTGGCGATGAAGACTGGAATTTGCGCTTTGTGTTCTTTTGCGATCAGGAGATTAAAAACCTTAAAACGTCCGTGCAGGGAGATGTATCCGATTGGGTAAGCCTGCAAACCTTGCCGGAAACGATTCCGGCCAACGATCAGAAGGTATTTGCAGCATCGATAAAGGTGCCGCAGGACGCTCTTCCTGGGCTTTATAACGGAACCATAAATATTGCTAAAGAAAATGAGAATCTTCTTCAGATTCCCATCAGCGTGAATGTGGCCATGCCCTTGAATATCTCCAGAGGAGTCGGCAATCAGACAGGATCGCTTAGAGGAAACGAATGGCATTACTACTATCTGGAGATGATGCCCGGAACCACTGAGTTTGAAGCATCTTTAAAGTGGCAGCAGGACACCAGCCTCGATCTGTTCCTGCTCTCTCCTACCAGCGAGTATTACACAGGTGAGAAGATAAGCCGCCAAAAGATAAAGAAGATACAGGGGCCGACTTCTGGGAAATGGATTATTGCCGTGCATGGTGAAAATGCAACGCCGCCGGCCAACTACACACTGCAGGTAGAACGATCTCAGTTAGAGACGTCACCCATCCGCTGGAATTTAGAGTCTGCATCTTCCGGCACAAGCACCAAAACGCAGTTTGCATTGAGGAACCTCGGTCTTTCTCTGCAAAACATCAGCTACACCGGGATGATCGAGAACACCACTGTTCAAGAGTTTGAGGGCCATGTGGGATATAAAGAAACATGGAATAAAACCGTAAATGTCACCGACAGAACGAAGAAGATCTCGGCAGAGTTAAGCACTGTCGGAGGCAGCAATGAGAGCGAGGTTGCGCTTGTCTTTGAGAATCCGGAGGGCATTGCCACGGAGGAGAACGTGGCTTTAGGAACTGGTGACATAGGTCCTGTGGAAATCAGCAATCCCCAAGTAGGCAACTGGATGCTAAAGGTTTATGGATACAATGTTCCTGGGACTGGAGAGGCCTTTAAAGTCAGTGTCAAGGAATATGCCGAAGGAGAGTGGACCTGGATCACGACCAAAGGCCCGGAGCGATTAAAGAGCGACTCCAATGGGACGGTGCAGGCCAATCTCACCATACCTAAGGGCACATCTCTTTCCAGGCAGGACGGATACATCAAAATAGCGTCGGACAGCCACATCTTTGAGATTCCGGTGAGCGTTACCATAGCCGGCACCAGGCTGGAGGGCCTAACAAAAGAAGAGGCCATAGACCTCGACAACGATGGCCTCTTTGACGTGCTTTCATTAGCCTTTGGTCTGAACATCACAGCACCGGGAGAGTTCCGGCTGAGCGGAGCGCTGGCCGATTGCAGTGGCGGCAGGATTGGCACAATCGATCGCAGCTTTGCGCTCAAAGAGAGCGGAAGCATATTGGTCAATGCCAGCGGCACCGATATTTGGAGATATGGCAAGTGCGGGCCGATGCGAATTCAAAATCTCATACTCTACGATAAAAGCGGAAGCTATATCGATCGATTCGACAATGAGATCATCATAAACCGGGAGCCAAAAGAGTTCCAGTCTCCCGCCGCTTACCTCACGGGCGGGTACCTAAACCGGACGACTCCCGCCTCCATCGCCATCGGAGTAAATGTGACCGTCATCAAGCCCGGCAAATTTGAGTTGCAGGGCATCATTGTGGATGATGCGGGGGATGAGATTGGACAAGAGAGCGTAGAGAGCGATCTGTCCGCCGGCAATGTCACAATGCTGCTGCAGTTTGATCCCGCGCTCTTCAGAAGCCAGGGTGAGGTCTCAGCGGTGCATCTGGTAGATCTGCTCCTGAGCCGTGATGGAGGGGCGCTGGAGAGAATGGAGGAAGCCTGGAGCTCGGAGAATATGGACCCGCAGTCATTCGAGGCAGAAACGGTTGCGAAGAGCAGTGCTTCCGGAATTCCTGTGGTCAAGCTGGGCGGGGCCGACGGAGTGCGGCAGGATAAGGGTACGGCGGTCATTTCCTGAAAGCCGCCTTTTATTGCATTTTTTGCTTCGAAGAAAATCAATAACATTTTGCTACCAGCAATAGCGAAAAGACAATTTTCCCGACAGTCCCACGCGCGTCCGCCCGCACTTGCGCCGGACCGAGCTTGCCACCGCGTCTGCAGACGGGAGCGTCCTCATGTATGCGAGCACTTTCCCATACCGTTCATGGTTGAAACGCCATCGGCCATGTTGGAATTCTTGTCGAAGACAGTACATCACGGCCTTAGCCCTGCTGTTTTGCCATTGCCTGACTAAAAACCCATTTTCCATAAAGCCAGCCTGTCCCATAAATCGTTTCCATCGTGTTGTTTCCAAGCCTGCCCGGCGTTGAGGGAGCCAGGGATCTCCCGCGCGTTTTTTCGCGCGCGGTATCCCGGCAGAGCCGGCTGCTGCAAGGAAATGTTTAGATTCAGGGCCGTCCGGGCCAGACGTATGGACTTAATGGGACGGAGAACGTCCCATTTTCACGCATCGTCTCCATGGCTGAAAAGTCTTGGCCCCAACGAAACGACTGTCTCACCGCAGCTATTATTATTGAGCAATGGAAGAATTATCAAGCTATGCAATTGGATGCCAAGATTCGTGCGATCGCTGAGGATTTGGGTGCAGATTTCTTTGGTGTGGCCGATCTTGCGCCTGCCCATGATTTCATCTCATGGCAGGGCGGCGAGAGTTTGGCCCAATACCCAAGGGCGATTTCCATAGGAATTGCCCTACTCAATCCTATCGTGGACCTGCTTGCCCAAAGGAGCGAAAAGACAGTGGCGATGGAATATAGGCACTGCGCTTACGACGTAGTAAACGACCAGCTGGACACCATCGCCCTGCGCATCAGCAATTCGCTTCAGCGCCAGGGTTACCGGGCATTCCCAATTCCAGCCTCAAAGCGTGCTGTGTTCGATGATCGGGTAGCCGCCATATTCTCTCATAAGCTGGCGGCGCATATGGCCGGCCTGGGCTGGATCGGCAAAAGCTGCCTGCTCATCACACCGGAAGCGGGGCCGCGCGTGCGTTGGGCCACGGTGCTGACCGACGCGCCGATGAAAGCAACGGGATCTGCAATGGAGGAGCGCTGCGGAGAATGCCGAAAGTGCGTGGAAATTTGCCCGCAGGCCGCGTTCACTGGACGGCCCTTCCGGGAAGATGAGCCGCGGGAGGCAAGATTTGATGCCAGAAAGTGCGAGCGGTACCTTATGGATCTGGAAGAGAAGACGGGCTACGGAGTGTGCGGGATGTGCCTATTTGTGTGCCCGTATGGACGGAGATAAGAAACCAGCAATTCGTCCATTGGATATTTTATCGGAGACTGTGCATCATGGCCTTAACCTGCTGTTTATGCCATTGCCTGACTAAAAATCCATTTTCATGAAGCCAGAGCGTCCCATAAATCGTTTCCTGCGTGCTGTTTCCAAGCCTGCCCGGCGTTGAGGGCGCCCGGGCTCTCCCGCGCGTTTTTTCGCGCGCGGCGTCCCAGCGGATCAGGCGGCAGGAGGAAACGCAAATGGCTCCAAAGCACAAACCCATGAAAACCAGAGACAAAAGCCGTCCCAATGCGTTGCCAGCGAAAACTTAGCCCACGGGTACGGAATAAAACCACAGAGGCACAGAGCACACAGAGGACGGACGCGGAGACTTTAATTCCGTCCAAGAGGAGAGATTAAAAGCGTAGACTGGAATTATGGCTTGCAAAGGATCTCAAATGTCTCTCTTTCACATAACTCGTCAATCGGGCATCCCTCTGGTGGGGTGCATCTACTTCGGCGTGGTCGACCGGGGCAGCAGCCTGCTGCAGATCAGGCCGAGCTGCGGCTGCAATCTCAATTGCCCCTTCTGCTCGGTGGATGCCGGGCCGCACTCCCGCTCGCGCGTCACAGACTACCAGGTGGAGCTGGACTACCTGATGGAGGCGGTGGAGGAGATCGCCCCCTTCAAGGGGCCGGGGGTGGAGTGCCACATCGACTCGCCGGGCGAGCCCATGCTTTATCCGGATATTGTGCCCCTTGTGGAGCGGCTCAAGGCCATAAAAGAGGTCAGCGTCGTATCCATGCAGAGCAACGGCACCCTGCTTGATGATGAGCGAATCGCAGCGCTGGAAGAGGCGGGACTTGATCGGATCAACCTCTCCATTCATTCTCTAGAGCCGGAGAAGGCAGCCTTTCTGGCGGGCATGCCCGGCTTTGACATTGAACGGATAAAGCAGGCGGCAAAGAGCATCGCCCAAAGCAAGATCGACCTTCTCATTGCGCCCGTTTTGATCCCGGGCATAAACGACGAGGATATCCCGGAGCTGATTTCGTTCGCTCGCCGGATCGGCGCTGGAAAGAGATGGCCGCCGCTCGGCATTCAGAAATTCGAGCACTACCGGCTGGGCCGATCACCTGGTAGGGTCAAGGCCCAGAACTGGTGGCAGTTTTACAATCGCAGCATGGCAGAGTGGGAGAAGCAGTTTTCCATTCCCCTTCGCCTCAAGGCCCAGGATTTCAAGATTGAGAGGCGGCCTACCATCCCCACTGTCTTTGAGAAGAAGGAGAAGACCTGGGTGGAGATCAAGGCTCCCGGCTGGGTGAGCGGTGAACAATTGGGCGTCGCGAAAAACCGGGTGGTCTCGGTGATGGACTGCCCCATCAAACAGGGCAGCGTGCGGGTGCAGATTGTCAGCAACAAGCACAACATCTACGTGGCGGTGCCGTGCTAAGAATGGAATGCAGGGCAGCGTGCGGGTATAGATTGTGAGCAAAGCACAATGAAGCCATTAATAGGTGGACAGACCCGGACCACCCCATGAAGGTCAGACGACCGGGTTAGACAGATTATTGGGTAACATCCCCAGAGGTAGTCGTCTGCCCTGACTAAATCGGACGTACGAGTTTCATCAAGAATGCTGAATACAACTGACTCTAAATATCCCTGGACATTCGCGAGAGCCGGTTGATCAGCCATTTGGTGAGAAATCCCGTCAAAAAGCAGATGAACATGATGGAAAACACCCGGCTCTCTGTGCTGCCGTCCAGGGCGATAAAGCCGGAGCTGACGAACAGATAGGCCATGTAGCCGAAGACCATTGCCAGCAGCGGTATGGCCATGTACCAGAGCCTCTTGTAGCGCGAGGCCATGCCGTAGCGGCGCAGGTCGTCGGCAATCCCCGTCAGTATCTGGGCCGAGGAGCCCAGGCCCGCGAAGAACGAGGACCAGAGGGGCACGCCCAGAACGCTCAACTCTGAGAATCTGGTGATCAAAAAGCTGAAGAGTACGATGGCAAGAGAGGCGAAGATCACGGCATAAAGCCCGTAGAGCTTGAAGAAGTAAGAGAGTGTCCTCAGGCTGTGAAATCGAGAGCCTTTTATCTTGATCTTGGACTCGTTGATGGCAGAGGTGAGCTCGTACCTGGCCCGGTCGCAGTAGAGGAAAGACTCGGAGAGGTTCTCTTTGTTGAACTCCTTTAAGGCCAAAACGTAAAAGTCATAGCTGTCTTTTATGTCGATGGAACTTCGGTGGGCTGCCTGAAGCATGCGGTCCAGCCTCTTGAGGTCTACTTCCACCTCAGAGCATGATTGCGGGATAGAACAGGCTTTAGAGTCAGTGTCCACAACTAAATTAGTGACTAGATTAATATAAATAGTTTTCGTGCAATAGAGAAGGTGCAGAACATATTAAAAATAATTTTTCAATATTTGAATTTTTGACTGTCTGAGAATAATCTTGATATATCTAAAATATGAATATAATTACTTTCGAATCATACCATCGCCACCTTCCTTACAGCTCTTATCTGGTAAAGAATTCTCTCCTTAAGCGAGCCCTTATGCCTTCTATTAGCAGAGGTTGCGATGGTATACTCAGGCAATGCTATCTGATGGATCTCCTCGATCATGCTCTCGGCAATGTTGCAGCATTCGTCCATCCCGTGATCCAGGGCAGAGCGATTTTCTTTAACAACTTCATTCATATGTTTAGATAATTAGTCTTCCTTAAAAAATTTTTCCCTTGTTAAAAATGCCTGCTGTCTT
Organism: Methanothrix sp.; assembly: GCA_049663825.1. Lineage (GTDB taxonomy): Archaea > Halobacteriota > Methanosarcinia > Methanotrichales > Methanotrichaceae > Methanothrix. The sequence goes on from JBATEC010000050.1 coordinate 7,317, forward strand.
TAAAAAGTATTAAAATCAATCAATTGCCAAGTGCAGACGGAAGCTGCAGGCGGCGGGCCGTCATGCTTTAAATACTCTGTGGAATAATTATATGCTATGTTTGATGATCAGATCTTCTGTCCTACCTGTGGTGCCGATACGGAGCATACCTTGATAAAATCCGGGCAAGAGAATCTAGTGCGTTGTGAAGAATGCGAGACGGTTCATTCCGTTCAGGTAGAGCGCGAGCGGCTGGTCAACCTAAAAGTCATAGTGAGCAATGACGAGCTATCTGAGCCTTACTTTATTAAAATACCGGCCAAGGAGGTGCTGCGCGTTGGAGATGAGCTTTTAGTGGATGATCCGGCTAAAGATGTGGTCATGACAGAGATCGCATCTCTGGAGACAGACCGCAGGGTTAACAGCGCTCGTGCTGAGACGGTAAAGACCGTCTGGTCCCGGGCTACGGATGAGGTCCCCCTCAGAATCTCCGTCTACCGAAACGGCAAGACTCATCCACTCAAGATCTCCGTTGCCGGCGATGAGGTCTTTGAGGTTGGAGAAGCCCGAAAGGTGGATGGATTCAAATTCGTGATCGTTAAGATGAAGCTGCGCGGCGAGGGCTTTGCCGAAAAAGCCGAGGCCAAAGACATACAGAGAGTGTGGGGTCGGGAACTTTGAACCGAGATCAACTCTTGGGCAGCCTGCGCGAGAGCGTAAAAGAATCCGTCATATCAGCAATGTCTCGCGTTCCAAGAGAGCTCTTCCTTCCTGATGCACTCAAAAGCCGGGCATATGACGACACACCTCTACCTATCGGCCTGAACCAGACCATCTCCGCTCCCCACATGGTGGCCATAATGTGCGATCTTCTCGATCTGCAGCCGGCAATGACTGTCCTGGAGGTGGGTGGAGGAAGCGGCTATCATGCTGCGGTGATGGCAGAAATGGTGGGCCCCGGAGGAAAGGTCTATTCTGTAGAGCGCATGCCGGAATTGGTGGCCGAGGCCAGGATGAATCTGGAAAAAGCCGGCATAAAGAATGTGACCGTGATCGAGGCTGATGGAAGCCTCGGCCTGGCGGAGCATGCCCCCTATGACCGCATAAGCGTGGCAGCGACCGCTCCCAGGGTGCCCGAGCCGCTCAAGCAGCAGCTCAAGGTGGGCGGCAAGATGGTCCTGCCCGTGGGCCGGGACTATCAGGATCTTTATCTGGTGACAAGGAAGAACGGCTTTTGTGTGGAGGAGAAGATGGGTGTGGTCTTCGTTCCGCTCATCGGAGAAGAGGGTTTTAAAGAGCAGATCTAATATATTTGTGGCAACGATGACACTATTAAAATGAAGCCCTTAGCAATCATAATCATGGACGGCTTCGGCATAAGCCCAATAGTTGAGGGCAATGCAGTCGCCTGGGCACATAAGCCCAACCTGGACCGATTCTGGAAGAATTACCCGACGACCACTCTCGCCGCTTCGGGCCTGGCGGTGGGGCTGCCGCGCGGCCAGATGGGCAACTCCGAGGTAGGCCACCTCAACATAGGAGGCGGCAGAATCGTCTACCAGGACTACACCAGGATCAGTCTCGCGGTTGAGCAGGGGACCTTTGCCGGGAATGAGGTGTTGCTGCGGACAATGGAAAAGGCAAAAGGCGCCAGGCTGCATCTGATCGGCCTCTTATCTGACGGCGGAGTGCACAGCCACAACACCCACCTTTACGCGCTTTTGGAGATGGCCGGGAAGATGGGGCTGGAGAATGTTTATGTGCACGTCGTTTTGGACGGCAGGGACGTGCCTCCCAGAAGCGCTCTCGGCTATTTGCAGGAGCTGGAAGAAAAATTCCGGCAGATCGGCACGGGCAAGGTGGCTACTGTCTCGGGTCGCTACTACACCATGGACAGAGACAAACGCTGGGAGAGGGTGGAGAAGGCCTATCGCTGCCTTACCGATGGAGAAGGTATGCGATGCGCTACCGCCAGGGATGCAGTGGAAAACGGCTACCAGCGAGGCGAGAATGATGAGTTCCTGCAGCCGACCCTGGTTGACGAAAAGGGACTGGTGCAGGACAAAGACAGCATCATATTCTTCAATTTCCGGCCGGACAGAGCCCGCGAGATCACACGGGCCTTCGTTGATAAGGATTTTCAGGGCTTTGCCCTAAAGCCGATGCAGGTTTTTTACACCTGCATGACCCAGTACGACGCCAGACTGAATGTGCCAGTTGCCTTCCCTGCGCAAAATCTCGACGACACTCTTGGCCAGGCGATTAGCAGAACTGGGCTGCGGCAACTGCGCATAGCCGAGACGGAGAAATATGCTCATGTCACTTACTTCTTTAACGGCGGAAAGGAAGAGCCAAATCCTGGAGAAGACCGCGCCCTAATACCTTCTCCCAAAGTTGCCACCTACGACCTAATTCCGCAGATGAGCGCCTTTCTGGTCAGGGATGAGGTGATGGCACGGATAGAATGCGGCAAGTACGACCTCATCGTCCTCAATTTCGCCAATCCCGATATGGTGGGCCACACCGGAATATTCGAGGCTGCTGTGAAAGCCGTTGAGGTGGTGGACGGCTGCGTGGGAGCGGTCGTCGATGAAATTCTCACGAAGGGCGGCTGCGTGCTGCTCACCGCCGACCATGGCAACGCAGAAAAGATGATCGATCTGACATCCGGCCAGCCGCATACCGCTCACACCACAAATCCCGTGCCCTTCACGCTGATAATAAATGACGGCCAGAAGTACAGCCTGCGCGATGACGGTATTTTGGCAGATATTGCGCCCACGGCACTACAGCTCCTGCATATTCCTCAGCCGAAAGCCATGAGCGGAAAGAGCCTCATTAAATAGGAAGGCCGAAATGGCGAAAGTGCCACAGAAATACGAAGAATGCATTTACTGGAAGGATCAGGAGGAAGGCTTTCTTGGCTATTGCCTGTATCCCAAAGCCAGGGTCCGTGAGCCGTGCATTCTGAATGTTGAAGACTATTGCCCACATCGGGACCCGTCCATGGTCAAGGAGCCGGCATCGGTCCATAAATGCTTGATCTGCGGCAATACTATGAGCTGCCATGAGTATGAGGCTCATGGCTGCATTTTCTGTGGATCCAATGCCGGGCCGTTAGTATGCTGGGAGTCTTATGACGTGCGCGACCGGGAGTGAAGATAGACGCGGGTTTCTTATCCTGTTAGGTGCTAGTTGGAATGTGAGGAATCATCAACTGGTTGTATCTGGATACAGCATTCCGGTGAATAATCCGCGATTTCAGCTAGTGTCTCTTCTCCCAGCATCTGTTCGATGATGCAGTTATTCAGGTCCCTGAACGCTTCTATGAATCCTGAGTTCTCATTGAGCGCATAGTAATTAGCGTTACCGTGTTTGCTTGTTATCTTCAACACGTTCCATTTCAGGAGCTTTTTTACTACGTTATTTAATGCTTGGCGAGAAACATCAGCTCCTCGTGCCATCTCGCTGATATTGAACTCTAATCCATTCATGGGCAAAAGGAACTGAATGACTCTTAGCTCGCTGGTATCTCCAAAAATCTTCTCGAATGGTGCAGACACAGTTAATCCTCCACAGACTTTCTTAGTTCATTCTATATAGAATTATTGACATGCCTGCAAATTTATCATTCCAAGTGATATTCTCCGTACATACCTTCCAGGAGGAACATTAAAATTGTGTTGACCTAAGGCAAATCCTGTGATGGACATATCAGATATATAATATTTTATATCTCTTTTTCGTTTTTGTGAAATGTATCCTTTACTCATCAGGTCTTTAGCGCTATCTTCCAGATCTACGCCAAATTTAGCCCTAAAAAGATTAAAACTTGCTTTATCTGTGAAGCAACGGTTTACATATAGGATATTAAGGATAAAGAGTTCTTCATCCGCTAGGCCACACGTCATTATCGCCAGCCCTCTTCTACCGATCTGTCATCAGTGATATGTGGTGAAAAAGCTTATGGTTAAATAGGGATGAGAATTTCTGGGAATTTTTTTTAAATGAATATCCAGCAGCTTGCAGCAGGAAATCTAATCATATCCAAGGATCATAATCAACTCTCCAGCTTCGATATGGACACCCAGAGATTTGGTTAGATCCCAGGAAGAACGTGGGGCGGTCTCTTTCTTCTCTACCACTGAAGTTCGCGACCATCAAGAGAGGACGGATACAGCCCCCCTGGCCCGTCCAGTTGTCTCCTGCATCCAGATGAACGTGCATGAATCGCAACTACTATCCTCGTCTGCATAGCATCTCGCAAAGCATTTAATATGCCGTCGTGGCTTATTAGGTCTATTTTATGAAGGAATGCAATATGCCCGAAATTATCCCCTCACCCGATCCCAACTACCTCATGGACCTGCTAAGAAAAATCATCAGTTTTAAGACCGTCGCCCCTCCGGGCTGCAATTACCAGGAGATTGTGGACTGGCTTGTTCCCATCTTTAAGGATATGGGCTTTGCCACTCAAAAGATGGTCATGCCCCAGGAAGTCTTCGCGGCAAGATGCAGCGACCCGCGGCTGGTGGGCGATCGCTTCAACCTGCGTGCCGATCTCTCTGTGGGTGCGGAAAAGACGCTGGTGATCTATGCCCATCTTGATGTGGTGCCGGCAGAAGGGACCTGGGATAGCGATCCCTTCCAGGCGGTGGCAAAGAACGGAAGAATCTATGGCCGGGGCGTATCCGACTGCAAGGGGTCAATCGCCGCCCTGATTGCCGCCCTAAAGGCGCTCCTGGATAGCGGCAAGCCGAAGTACAACCTCTCCGTTCTTTTGACCACGGACGAAGAGGTGGGCGGCTACTCCGGCCTGTGCTATCTAACGGATTTAGGACAGGTAAAGGGAGACCTGATGCTCTGCATGGACGGATTTTCCGATGATGTGGTGATAGGCAGCAACGGCATCATAACCTGGAATGTGGTTGTTCATGGCAGATCCGTGCACAGCGGCTCCAGTTTCCTGGGAATAAATGCAGTGGAGAGATCAATACCCGTCATGGATGCGCTCATGGACCTCAAGGAGGTCGTGCAGGCCAGACGGTCTCTTCTGCCCGCCAGCACAGCTCTGGAAGCTCTGGGCAAAAAGAACCTCATGCCCATACTTAACATTACTATGATCAACGCGGGCATCAAGGAGAATATTGTGCCGGATAGGTGCACTCTACGCGGCGACCGGCGAGTGATACCGGAAGAGAGCATGGATGAGGCCATGGCGGAGATAGAGAGGACCCTCAAGCCCTTAGATGTCGACTTCGATCTCAAGTTTTATCCCGGCTATCCGCCCATGAGCGTGAATCCGGATCACCCCTGGGTCTCGGAGGTTAGGGAAGCGGTGCAAAGAGGCATGGGCTTTTTACCCCGCCTCTCCGGAGCGCAGGGCAGCCTGGATCAGGCATATGCCACGGAAAAGACCGGCATTCCCACCTGCGTCTTTGGAGTGGGACGGCAGCTTGAGAGCAATATCCACGGCCTGAACGAGAACGTGCGCATTTCCGATCTTAATGGATTCGCGAGATTTCTAATTGAGCTCCTGCGAGCCTGAAGGAAATAGATGAAAGCCATCTGAGGCAGATAATGAAAGTGATCTCTGTAGTCGGAACCAAAAAGACGGGCAAGACCACATTGGTTGCCGCACTGGTGGCCTCGCTTGCCAGGCACGGTAAGGTTGGCACAATCAAGAACATGGCCGGGCATCCTGTGGACCGGGGCGACACCAGGCGCCACTTCGATGCCGGGGCGGACGTGGTTATCGGTCTGGGAGAGGCGCGGCTGAAGGTGACGCGAGATAGGGGAGACCTTGATTCCGCTCTGTCCGAGCTGAGGGCGGATGGAGTAGACTATGCTGTGGTGGAGGGCTTCAAGCACAGCTTGCTTCCCAAGATCGTCATGGCCGACATCGAGGTGACGAATGCAGTGCGAAAGGTGAGGCTCGCGGAGGTAGATGAGGCGCTGGTGGAGGAACTGGCAGAGATTGTGAGGGGGATGGATGACTACAGATCTGAGAATAGAGATTGATTGGAAATGAGTTTAGGAACAAATCTGCTCAGATTGCCTGATCCCTCTGACAGAAAACTTAAACATGAGAAGCTCTATCATACAATGCGTAGGAGATGAATTCAAATGGCTGATTGCGAACTATGTACCCGTGCACGACCGTTGCTCTTTCCCATAAAGGCCCCCGTTCATAACCTGACATACCCCGAGGGCGCATACAAGGGCGTATGCGACATCTGCCTGGATCACCTGGAGAAGGGCTGGCAGCAGTACTACGGTGTCAAACCGGAAGCCAAGAAATAGAATAATAATTTCAATATCCCAAAAGCCTTAAAACATTTTTTCAATAATCGCGCGTAGCTTGCTGCGTAGCTTTGGCTTTATCGCAGGATGGGAACTCATGAGGATGCAAAAGGAGGAGAAGATCGTAGTGGTGCTGCTCCTCATGGTGCTGGGGTCTCTGGCCGTGGCTTTCTGGGCCTTCGGTCCGCAAGAAGGCGAGCAGGATAGTTCATCTGATTCTCTATCCCAAAAGGACGCCAGCCTTTCAGTAGAAGGGCTGGTTCTGGAGACAAAGCCCACCAAGAGCGGCGGCAACCTGCTCCTCAAGCTGGACTCGACACAGCTTCCTATTTTCATTCCTGCTAAGGCAAGCGCAACGGAGCTTCAGTCTAGGATTAAGGTCGGCGATCGTGTAAAGATCAGAGGGACGGTCTCGGCTTTTCAGGGCAAAGAAGAGCTTGTGGTTTCCCGGCAGGCAGATGTCCAGGTGCTGACGACATGAAGATCATAACGCTGATCACTGACTTCGGCTCCTTCTACCCGGCTCAGATGAAGGGGGTGATCCTCTCCCGGATGGGCGAAAATGCCGGGGACGTAACCTTCGTGGACATCGCCCACGACATTCCGCCCCAGGATGTGCGCGCCGGTGCCTTTGCCCTGCTCTCCAGTGCCCGCTACTTTCCTCCCGGTACCATTCACATCGGCGTGGTTGATCCCGGTGTAGGCACGGACAGGCAGGGACTGGTGGTGGAGAGCGGCGGACAGATCTTCGTGGGACCGGATAACGGCCTGCTCCTGCCTGCGGCCAAAAGTCTGGGCACGCCAGCTAATCCTACTCAAGCTTACAGGATCGTCATTTCTCACGAAGCCCTGGGCTCGACCCCGGTATCCAGCACCTTCCACGGCCGGGACGTCTTCGCGCCGGTCGCTGCCCTGCTGGCTTCCGGCAAGATCCCGGCTGGCATGGGCCCTCGTGTCCGGCCCAAAGACCTGAATTTCGGAGAAGCGAAGAAGACCAATCGGGGAGTCGAGGCCACGATCATCTATGTGGATCGGTTCGGCAACCTCATCCTGAATATGCGAAAGCTGCCGATCTTCCCAGTGAGCCAGAAGGGTATAAAGCTGAAGCATGTAAGGACCTATGCCCAGGCACGCAGGATCGAACCACTTATAACCCTGGGAAGCCATGGCTTTGCAGAAATTGCGGTCAACGAGGGAAATGCCGCCGAGGCGTTCTGCCTCAAGGCTGGGGACCGCATCGAGCTGGAGGAGATTTGAGTTGTTTGGAATTGAGTTTGTGCCCGATGAATCGGTCTTGAAGATCGGCTATATGGCGAAGCTGGCGGAGGATGCCGGCTTTCAGAATATATGGATAACAGATCATTATAATAATCGAGATGTTTGGACCACCTTAGCTGTGCTTTCGATGATGACCAATAAGATCAAACTGGGAACGGGCGTCACCAATCCCTACACCAGGAATGCAGCCATCATCGCCTCGTCCATCGCCTCCATAAACGAGCTGTCCGGCGGGCGGGCTATCCTGGGCATAGGCCCCGGGGATAAAGCCACCTTCGAGAAGATGGGCATAGACTGGGACAAGCCACTCACCCGTGTCAAGGAATCGGTCCAGGCCATCCGTGCCTTCCTGGCCCGCGAGCAGGTAAACCAGGCCGGTTTCAAAGGCGCGCAGATGGCCTTTGCCACCAGCAAAATCCCCATTTACATCGGCGCTCAGGGACCGAAGATGTTGGAGCTGGCCGGTGCCATTGCCGACGGCGTGCTCATCAATGCCTCTCATCCCGAGGACTTCAAATTCGCAGTGCCTATGATCAGGCAAGGCGCAGAAAAGGCAGGCCGAAAGCCGGAGGATGTGCAGATCTGCGCTTATGCCAGCTTTTCCGTCGACAAAGACCCGGCCAAGGCCATTAATGCCTCCAAGATAGTAGTGGCCTTTATCGTGGCCGGCTCGCCTGAGAACGTGTTAGTGAGGCACGGGGTCGGCATGAACGAGGCGAAGACTATCTCCGATGCCATTGCCAAATACGACTTTAAAACGGCTATGGCGGCTGTGACGACAAAGATGACAGAGGCCTTCTCCGTATCCGGTGCGTCCGCGGACTGCCGGGCGCGGGTGGATGAGCTTCTCAAGACCGGCGTCACCCAGATTGTGGTGGGCTCGCCCATCGGCCCCAACAAGGAGAGTGCCATCAAGCTGATTGGAAAGCAGGTCATAGGCAAGTAGGGGGATTTGAAAATCAAGCGTGCTCTCTACATTGGGCGCTTTCAGCCCTACCACCTGGGGCATCAGGCGGTCTTGGAGAAGATTGTGAAGGACGCAGAGGAGATAGTAATCGTAATCGGCAGCGCCCAGGAGAGCCACACTTCCGAAAATCCCTTCACAGGTGGCGAGAGGATGGAGATGATCTATGCGGCTTTAGACGAAAGCGATCTGAGAGAGCGCTGCGTTGTCACGCCTTTGCAGGATATCAAACGAAACTCTGTATGGGTCTCTCACCTGCAATCCATGGTGCCTCGCTTTGATGCGGTCTATTCCAACAATCCTCTGGTGGTCCAGCTCGTCGGCGAAGCTGGCATTCAAATAAGAAATCCGCCCATGTACCAGAGAGACATGTACTCCGGCACGGCCATTCGGAAGCTTATGAGGGAGAAATGCGGCTGGTCAAGCCTGGTGCCGGCCGCCGTGGCGGCATTTATTGAGGAGATGGGTGGTGTGGAGCGCCTGATTTCCGTGTCCAAGAGCGACAGCGGCCCACCGGGCGACAGCTCTTAGCATTTGTCTTTTTTTTGCTCCTCTGTAACTTTGCATTAAAGCATTGTCTCATGGAAATGATAATCGGAAAACCTCTGTGTTATCGCTTTTTTAGGGTGCAGAGTCCAAAAGCTTGGCATTTATATACCCATACACTTCGACACGATTTGGTCAAAGGCAGACGGAACAAAGTTTTAAATCTGACTATCTGCATTCCGTGCGCGGAACGCAGCAGTGGATATATATTTTAAATTTGAAAAAATTTCAGTGATATTGGGCAATCAAAGAGCTCTGGCCATAGCTTCCTATAATTCACCAACGAAATTATTTTATTAACTCATTATTAATAATTATTCTTGGAGAAAGGACAATCTTTATATGTTATTATTTGTAATCTGCCAATGCAATAGAGAATCACCAAGGAGAATACCAGATTATCATGGGCAATAGCTTAGATCTGGATGAAGTGGATCGGACCATTCTTCGCAGTCTTCGGGAAAATGCGCGCATGAGCCTGCAAGAGATGTCAAGAAAATCCGGCATCTCTGATGCGACCATACAGTTTCGGCTCAAACGCATGAAGGCCAATGGGGTTATTGAGCGATTCACCATTATGGCCAATTCGGCAGCTACGGGCTATGTAGTGATCGCGATTATACTTGTGCAGACAGACAATGAAAGACAGGACCAGGCAGTTGCCGATCTTGCCAAGATCCCTGAAATAACTGAGGTTTATGAGATACTGGGTGAGTACGACCTCTTCCTCAAGGTCTGGTCCAAAAGCCTAGAGGCGCTGAATGCCCTCATAAACGATCGCATAAGATCGATTGACGGCATTGAGGATCTGCATGAGATCATAGTAGTAGAGCGAGCAAAAGAAGAGACATCTCCGGTTTAGAGGTTGAAATGGCTACATTCAGGAGCATTACGGAGAAGGCTAAGGGTTTGGGCCCACTGCGAGCAAACAACCCGAGCCAAAGCACTGGAAAAGGGCAGAAGACGGGTGATATTTCCTCGAAAAATAGAGGACCTAACTCCGACATCTTAGAACTCGCTGCCCATCCGTTGCCAATGGCAAGCGAAAAGCCCCTGGAAAGGCCTAAGATCACGATAATTGATTATGATGAGCAGCATTATCACGAGGCCGAGGTCAAAGAGGTAGAGGAGTGTTTCAGGTTTAAAGACAAGCCCACTGTAACCTGGATAAACATTGACGGCCTTCATCAGATGGCTGTCTTAGAGAAACTCGGCTCATGCTATGGAATTCATCCACTGGTCCTGGAAGATATCTTGACGGATCAGCGTCCTAAAATTGAGGATTATGACAATTATATATTCATCGTACTAAAGATGCTCTACTACGATGAAAATAATGATAATAAAGCGGATGAGGTGGGGGAGGGCGACCTGGGAGATTCCAGCTTGGATATGGATCAGGTGAGCATGATCCTGGGACCTAATTTTATAATATCATTCAAAGAAAAAGAGGTTGATGTTTTCAATCCCTTGCGAGATCGGCTCCGGACGGCCAAGGGCAAAATAAGAAAGCAAGGCGCAGACTACCTGGCCTATTCCATGATTGACGCCATCGTGGACCACTATTTTATAATAATGGAGAAGCTTGGGGATCGGTTCGAGGAACTGGAGGATTCAGTTGTGTCCGACCCGCAGCCCGGCGTTCTTCCCACCATCTACAATCTGAAGCGAGATATGCTGTTTTTGCGAAAGTCGGTCTGGCCTTTGCGAGAAGCCATCAGCAAGATGCAAAGGTCGGATTCGCCGCTCGTCTCGGAAGCGATCAAGATCTACCTGAGAGATGTTTACGACCACACCATCCAGGTGATCGAGAACATCGAGACCTTTCGCGATATGTCCGCATCGCTGCTGGAAACATACCTCTCCAGCCTGAGCAACAAGCTCAACGAGGTGATCAAGCTCTTGACCATCATCTCCACCATATTCATCCCTCTCACATTCCTGGCGGGGCTGTATGGAATGAACTTCAGGTTCATGCCGGAGCTGGAGTCTCCTATGGGCTACCCGGCCGTTTTAATATTAATGCTGATGGTAGTAGTGGTAATGATGGCCTATTTCAGGAAGAAAGAATGGATTTAAGACTAACTCTTTTTGCCCAGGATCTTTTCGTAGCGCTGCACAATTCTCTCCAGAATATCCATGTCGTAGGGCTGGTGGGCCGGCACCAGAATATCCGCATCAATTCCGGCAGAGTCGGGCGCGACCGTCAGGCCGCCCTCCTGCACCATCAAGCGCAGGTCGCGGGCCATCTCCTCGATCATGGGTGTGAGCGGCTTAATGGGGCGAGCGGTTTTCGCCCTCTGCCGGAATCTCTTGAGTAGCGAGTCCACCTCAGCGGCTAACGGCTCGACGTCCCCGCAGCCCGACTCCTGGCAGATTCTCTCCGCACTCTCCTTGAGCTGGGAAAGCGTTCGCACTCCCGCCTCCAGCATCAGGCCGGAGTAGTGTTGCTTGACTCTTTCCGCGTAGCCGGGGGCGAGCACGAGAAGCTCGATCTCTTTTAAGCGCTCCAAGTCCATCGCGTTGGGTTTATAGGGATTTACTACTATGTAGTCCAGGGCAAGACGCAAGGCCAAGCTCTCGTACATGGGAGAGACGCCCACCAGCCTCTTGTCTTTGAGAAGGGCTCTTCTAATTGCCTGGGGATCGGCAGAGCTTATGCCGAAGTAATCGGCAAAGCCGCGCGTGGTGGTAAGAAGTTTGGTGCGGCTGAACTTCTCCGCATTGATGAGGCCCCTTTCCTCCAGCTCTTTCACGTGATCGTAGCTTTTGTTGCCCCGGATCTCCACCAGATGGCTTTGCTTGATTGGCTGTTTGTAAGCGATGATTGCTAAAGTTCTGATAAGCGGAGCCTCGATCTCTTTGGGGGCAAAGGAGAGGACCCGCCCAGCCAGGCCGAAACGAACCTGCATGGAATAGCCCTCGCCGATGCTCTTGATCTCGATACCCGAGTCGCGTGCAGCGTATTCCGCTGCCAGGTCGTCTGCGATAGAACGCGCCCGCTCCTCAGATAGGCCCGATAGATCCGCCAGCTCCCGCGAAGTGAGCGTTCTGCCCGAGGCGAAGAGGGCAGCTTCGATAACGGCTTTGGCATAGGAATCTGCGGTCAAGACAATCTTGGAAGCGATGCTCATCAAAAGGGTTTAAGCTTACGCTAGATGGGCGTGGGAAGGATATGGGCTGAAAAGTCTAACAAAAAAGTGAAGAAAATTTTTTACTTATTTCGTGATCTTCTTGCAACAGTTGGCTTGGATTCATCTTGGTCTATCAAGT
>JBATEC010000051.1:0-27710 GCA_049663825.1 Methanothrix sp.
GGAGGCAAACGCATGATGAAAGTCGTAATAACGGTTATCGCACTTACCGCCCTTTTTATTATTATGGTCGTAGGTGCTCAGGACGAGACAAAGACTTTGGGACATATAGGTATGTGTCAATGTCCCGACTTAGGCCCAATGGCTGGAGTGGAGCTTTACAGTGATGAGTATTTTGCGGCTCTAGATGAAGAGTGGTCAGTGCAAGCAGAGACGGATGTGCGAGCAGAAACCAATCACCCGTGCTATGGGTTAGTACATCAGGTTACAGAAATAAATCACAAGATAGAAGAGATTGAGGAAGTGAGTACAGGCGGGGCTCATTGGCAATGGAATCACGATGTAGATTACGAAGCCCTGCAACAACAGCATGATGATGCAATTACGGCTGCAATTGCGTGTTTGGAGGATCATCCCTATCACGATTCAAACCGGGGAATACCAGATGACGGGCTACAACCTGGGATGAAATGGTGTGATTGCTCGGAGGTTCCGCCTATGACGTGAGGAAAAATGCTTATGTATGGTAGAGAGGATAAGTAATACGGAGAAACTAAACCTTTTTAATCCCACCCATTCATTTACCAGACCTATGTTCTATCTGGGAGAATACGACGAAGAGACGGCCAAAGAGATCAAGAGCTATCTGGATAAAGCCGGCCTCAAGGTGGAGACCAGATCCTGCCTGGAGATGGAAGAGGAGACAACTTACACCATCAAGGACAATCTGAGCGCCATCAAAGAGCTGATAGAGGATTGCAGCCAGTTCGAGCGCTATTTGTCGGCACTGAGGAGTGTCCTGCCCCAGGCCACGCCCGAGAATTTCGGAGACCTTTTCTTAAAAGAACTGGATCCGCCCATGATGGAAAAGAGAGACAAAATCCTGGCGCTATCTGTTAATCCGGAAAGCCTCTCCCCGGAAGATAGGGAGTCCCTTAAATTCGGCTCAGAGGAGTGGATGAACAACGCCCTTAGCATATCGAGAGCCCGCACTTTTTCCGACATGGTCATTGCCCTAAACGACATAAAGATAGGCGAGACAGTGGAGAATAAGCTGGACGATCCCGTTCTTGAGATAAGGGTCGATCCGGATGACTTTGAAACCAGGCCGGAGAAGATGAACTGCGATATTGATTTTTATCTGGAGAAGTCCGTCAATATCTTTGTTGATGAGTTTACCACACCACTTGCCAGCGATCTGAATGACGAGTTTTGGGATGAATATCCATCGGAAGCCCAGAGCCTCAAGGTCCTGGGATTGCTGATCGAAAAGCTGGCCACATCGCCCACATCTCGCAAGATGGACTTTGCAGAGTTTGCCGAAGAATGCAACATGACTTTAGAGGATGAGGGCAGCGTCCTGAACGTTTATGGCGAAGATGTAGCCGAGGAGCTGGCCAGGGTTCTGGAGAAGAGCGGAGTCGTGAAGTGGAAGGGAGACAAGCTCAAATGGAAGAGCAATAATTGATTGTGCTTGCCGGCTTATGTAATTTGTAAATTTTTTATCTTTTTTGTTGAGATGAACTCTATAAGCCATATATAAATGGTTTATAAATCTTAAATACTCATGTTTATATACCCTCAGTTTATAAGGGATAATCCGGAGATACTTGAGTATGGAGTCCACAATTAATATTGAGAACGTGGTGGCATCTACCAAGCTGGCTGAAGCGTTCGACCTGCACAAGATCGAGGCCGAACTGGAGGGCGCGGAGTATAACAAGGAAAAGTTTCCCGGACTCGTCTACAGGGTCAAAGCCCCAAAAGCCGCTTTTCTTATATTCACTTCCGGCAAGGTGGTATGCACAGGAGCCAAGAACGTTGAGGACGTTCGCACGGTAATAACCAATATGGCCAAGACGCTCAAGTCCATCGGCTTTGAGAACATCGATCTGGAGCCTGAGATCCACGTTCAGAACATTGTGGCCTCCGCAGACCTGAAGACCGACCTGAACTTAAACGCCATTGCTCTCGGCCTGGGCTTGGAGAACATTGAGTACGAACCTGAGCAGTTTCCAGGGCTGGTCTACAGGATCAAGGTGCCCAAAGTGGTAGTGCTCATCTTCAGCTCCGGAAAACTGGTGGTAACTGGCGGCAAAACGCCGGAGGAGTGCGAAGAAGGCGTGCGCATCGTTCGAATGCAGCTGGAGAACATGGGGCTGCTTTAGATCATTTTTTTATAAAATCATCTTGAAATATATAAATCGCCAACAAATAAATATTTAAAGTCAGAACGCCAATTAAGCTTCACTAAAGATAATGAAGGTGGGGACTTTGGCTGACTTTGACGACCAGAAGGACACGAAGGCATTTGTGGATGGACTGTTGAAAAGCAAATACTCCGACCTTATCATTCTCTCGACTGTGATCCTGGCCTTTTTGATTCTGATAATAATATCCGCTACATTAACATAATCCTTGAAAATGCGTCTTTAGCCGTTCCTCAATCTCCGCGATGGGCAGGCTCTCCTGCGCCCCACCAGACATATCGCGCAGAGTCAAAAGCCCCGAGTCCATCTCATCCTTGCCCACAATTACCACAAACTTTGCGCCGGACCCAGCCGCCGCCTTGAGCTGGGCGCCCAAGCTTCGGCCCATGACATCTATTACCAGCGGAACGCTTTTGCGCAGCTTCCCGGCAATCTTCGTTGCCTGCACCTTGACATCAGGAGTAAAGGCTAAAAATACAGGCGATGTGCGCGACGGTTGCATCTGCACGATCTCCATGATGCGATCGAAACCCAGGCCGAAACCCGTGGAATAGGTCTCCTTGCCTCCAAAGAGGCTGGCCAGCTCGTAAGTTCCGCCGCCGCATATCTGCCGCTGCGCACCGAGACCCTCGGCATAGATCTCAAAGACCGTGCCGGAGTAGTACTCGAGACCTCGCACGATCTCAAAGTCAATGGTGAAATTGATTCCATAGGCGGCCAGAAGATCCACGGTCTCCTGGAATTCCTCCAGCCGCAGCTGTGCGCTTACCTCTCGACCCTGCCGTGCCGAACCGCGACCGACTGGGGATGGGGCCGCCCCATCCCTCGCCGGTGCTGCCTCTCCGGCAGGAGCAACCGGCCCCATCTCCCGGATGATCTCGGCTGCCTTATCCAGGCCAGGCTGCCCCTTCAGATCAATAAGTTCCAGCAGGCCGAGATGGGTGCACCCGATATCCTCCAGGAGGTCGGCAAGAGCACCCCTCTCTTTCTTGTCAATCATCCTCATGACCGAGGATCGGTGCTCCGCCCCGATCTTGCCCAGAATGGACCGGATCAGCCCCAGGTAGCCGACGTGAATATCCCCGGACACACCAACGCTTTTCAGCATCCCGTCCGCGAGAGCTATGGCCTCCGCCTCAGAATCTGGCCTGGCGCCGCCTATGAGCTCTGCGCCCATCTGCCAGAATTCCCGAAATCGCCCCCTCTGCGGCCGCTCATAGCGAAAACAGTTGCCGAAATACCAGAGCCTCTGCGGCTTCGGGGAATTTTGCATCTCGGAGACGTACATGCGCATCACAGGAGCTGTCAGCTCCGGGCGCAAGGCTAGATCGCGCCCACCCTTATCAGTGAAGCTATAGATCTCCTCTACCACGGATGCGCCCGATTTTATGGTGAAAAGCTCGAGATGCTCAAAAGTGGGGGTAGCTACCTCCTGGTATCCCCAGCGCTCTAAAACATCTTGCATGGCCTTCTTGGCCCGGCCCCTTTTCTCTGTCTCCTCAGGGAGAAAATCCCTGGTGCCTCTCGGTCTCTGGATAGTCATATCGGAAAACGGAATGAAACAAAATGCCCTTATAGTTTGTGATAGCTCTTATTTCAGCTTCTCCTCGACCTCAGAGGGACAGATGATGATCTGCACCGGTTTTATAATTATGTTGGATGTGGCCACGGCGCTGCCTCCCTGCACGGTATTAACGGCGCTGACGGAGATGCCGGCTACGTCGACGTTCAAATTGTTGCCAAACTGCTGCAAACCTGGACTGCTCTTGGCATTTTGGCCCATTTTCGCTTCATTTACCATGCTGGTATTCAGAGCATTATCCACGATTTTCTCTATATCATTATCTTTCTGTCCTTCGCCTGGCCAGACCGTTTTCTTCTGCTCTTGGCCCGTGACACTTACATCCAGGGAATTGACAAACTCCATGGCCTCAGAATCCCCATTTTGTGCACCATTATAAATGATGTCCCTCTCTTTAACCGCATTCAAGGCAGTTAGATCCGAAACCTGCTCACTGGAGCAAGATTCATTCATAACAATCCTTTCTTTTGAAGGCAAGGAATCCTGTATGAATCGCACCCTACCTAATTCGCGATGATGATTGAATGAATCAGACTTAATCTCCTTTAGTTTGCTCTGCAAATCAGGCAGATTTGACGGCATCCCTGCCGCCGAGGCACTAAGTATAACACAAAGACAAATAAAAGTAGCTCCCACCAGCACGAAGCCGGCGGGTCCCAACATTTTACTCATTGATCCATCCTCTGGGTCATCAGACCCGAAGTTACTGCTGGTTGGCTACGATCTTCACATTGTTGGTAGCTGCTGCAAATCCGAACGCTAAGGCCTGTCTATTGCCTACACTGATCTGATCGATGTTGACCTTAGTGCAGCAGTCCTTGCAGGAGAAGGAGGCATCAAGTGCCTGACAGCAGGCACATTCTCCAGAGTCCTGATTCTTCTTGATCTCCAGGTTATTCGTAGCAGTTGCCATGCGAGTCCATGGAAATAGACCCCCAAAGGCCAACGCTCTATCATTCCCAACTGTTAGAGTATCTACATTGTTGTCCGTTTGTTCTGGGAATCTGAAGGCAGCTCCTTCAGTCTCAAATATTCCACCATCTTTTCCAAGGATATCTACGCCACCGTTGCCAGCTATGCCCTGCGCCAAAGTAGGAACAGACAGCATGGCTATAGCCAGTACCAATATAACGCCCATTTTTTTAATAATTTCACCCCATTAATCCGTTTAGGTTGTACTTAACTAAGTTTCAATTATATATATACTTTTTGGTGTTTTTTAATGCGAAACAATAGATTTATAGAGATATTCTAGTGGAGAAATTTTGCACGAGATATGCATTTTCGATAATATGATAGGTACTCAAAAATACCGAAATACTACAAACGTGAAGGCCGATCGAAATAATATTTAATAAAACAAGAGAAAAAGACAAAGGACTTGATGTCTGCAATAAATGCGAGAGTATTATGCAATTTCTGCATCATTTCAGCTTCACATCAACCTCAGATGGGCAGACGATGATCTGCACCGGCTCAATGATGATATTGGAAGTGGCCACGGCACTTCCTCCTTGCATAGTGTTCATGGCGCTGACGGAGATATCATGAACATCTATGCTCAGATAATTTCCAGCATAATGCATATCACTATTATCAAGTTCTCGGCCACCAATGCTATCTTCTTGCCACTGCATTTCGGCGACCTTATCTGTAGATTTATCATTCCCTTTGCCGCTCACACTTATATCCTGAGAGTTTACCAGTCCCAGATCGTTTGGGTCTCCATTCAGGGAATCCTTGTAAAGCAAATCTCTCTGTTTTAAGGAATTTATCGCCGAAAGATCCCGCACATTTGCAGTTGAATTGGAGCCATCCATCAAGATCTCTTCCTTCTTGGTGGATGTAGAAATAGAACCGGAAAAATCAGGGCGCACGGGCAGAGTTTCTCGGCTAGACCATGGAAAATGAATGGTATCCGCACCGACTTTAAGCATGCCCAAGTCAGAACTCGTTTGAGGATGAGGCACTTTTAATTTATTGATCTGTTCCAGACCACTTAACTGCTGCTCAGCTAACGCTGGAGTCAAGAAGATGCAAATAAAGAGAATGCCCACTAACATCAGGCTAGTGGGTTTTTTGTTCGATATCTTCATTTCGGTCCTCTCAGATAGGAGACAGGAACTACTGCTGATTGGCTACGATCTTAACGTTGTTAGTGGCTGTTGCGAATCCAAAAGCCATGGCCTCCCTATTGCCCACATTGATCTGATCTATATTGACCTTGATGCAGGAGTCCGTGCAGCCAATCGGCTCGCCAAATTCATCTAATACGTCGCAGGACGAACATTCACCGGAATCCTGGTTCTTCTTGATCTCCAGGTTATTCGTAGCAGTGGCTACTGGTGTCGTCTGCCAAATGTTCCCAAATGCCAGTGCCTTATCGTTTCCCACAGTCAGAGTATCCATGTTTGTATCCTGACCTTCCGGGAAATTAAAGGCAGACCCATCCGTCTCAAATATTCCTCCATTTCCTTCTCGTCCAAGGATATCCACGCCGCCGTTGCCAGCTAAGCCCTGCGCCATTACTGGAACGGAAAGCATGGCCATAGCCAACACCATTATAACGCCTATTTTTTTGATAATCTCACCCCATACATTCTTTAATATAGACGGATGTTAGCATTAATAGTATTTATATTTTTTGGTAAGAGATACTAACAGGGGTATGACCTATAACACATAAGATTTCAAATATTAACAAAATGTCATCAGTTTATGTGGCCAAAAATAAAGATGTATCACCTATTATCAATATTATTATATATTTAAAATATATAATTTATAGCCGTAATCTAATACGATTATTAAACCTGAATATTTGCACGTTTGCTGAGATAATTTAGGCAGCTAAAGATACGATCAAATTTAAATATTAATAGAGTATGATTATTTCAAGCAAAGAACACGCGAGAAATTCACCCATTTATGAACCATTTTTATAAATCATGCCTCAGAGAAGATCAGCTTGCGAACCTTCATGGTAGCCAGATCGACAATGGGCACGACCGCCGGCACCGGCTGAATGTTCATCTTCTTCTGAAAATCAGTCTGAGATTGCCAGGTTCCGCTATTAATCACAGCCACACCCTTGTACCTGGCAATCCCCACCGTGTGAACGTGTCCGCAATGCAGTATGGCCGGTGGCCGAGATATAACATAATGGTCTTCATGCTCGGGCGCGATGGAGACGCGACTGCCGTAAATCGGAGCTAGATGCCGCCGTCTAAGCATCTCGATCATGGCCTTCTCCGGCGCGGCGTAAGAGATGCCGGGCACGCGCAAGACCAGATCATCTATGCTTCGACCATGGTAGATCAAGACAGATACCCCGCTCAAGGTCACCCAGGCAGGATTGCCTACAAAGAGCATGTCTTTTCGGAAATACCTCTGCACATCCTCCGGAAGAGATGGCTGAGGCTCTGCCTGTCGCACAATATCGTGATTGCCGGGGGCGATGATTACTTTTATGCCCTTTCGTATGCCATTGAGCCACTCTGCCGCCGCTTCATACTGGGCATATATGTCCAATATGGCCAGATCGTTTTGTTGACCTGGATAGATGCCTACCCCATCCACCAGATCTCCGGCAATCACTATGTATTGCACCTGAGAAGCCAGGCCGGATGGATCGTCCACCTCGCCGTTGAGCCACTGCAAAAATCTCTGCCAGGCATCGGCCATGAAGTATTTGCTTCCCACATGCAGATCAGAGAGCAGCAGAGCATAGCCGCTTCCATTTTCCAAGGGAGCCGTTTGATTGGGCATATCCGGCCAGAGCAAAGACTTGACAAAAAGCCTTCCATTGCCATCAGAGATGCCGGTGACGCCTATGACCTCGTCCGTTATAATGAGACCGGACTGCTCAAAGACCTCAGCATCCTTTTGAATGACGGCAATTATCATGCCGGTAGGATCCTCCAGCTCGATTACGCGATTGCCTTTATTGGTGGTTTTAACCTCCATGACCATGCCAATGAGAGACACCTCTCGACCGGTCGTGCTCTTGCCCAGAGATTCGATGGGCCGGGAGTTGAGCCGCCTGGAGAGAATCTCCCTGATTTTTGAGTATCTATCGCGAAAATAGTGCACGAAATCATTGTAATCACCCACGCAGGTGGACCGGCCGGTTATGTCGCATTTCAGTTCGACAGACGAGTCCTGCAAGCATGGAAACGATGTGGATGGCAGAGGAGACTGGGGGAGTGAAGATAATGGTGGCCTGGAAGGAGAAGATGAAGACGAGGAGATAGGCAAAGACGACGAGGACGGCACGGCCTTTGCAAAGGAGGGCCTTTTTGCAGCAGCTAAATCAAGATGGCATGATACCTGGGTGGTTCCAATTACTGCCACGGATCTATCCGTGCCGTTGATTATGCGCCTTAGCAGCTCCTCTTTGCTGCCGGGATAGCGGCAAATAATCTCCAGAGCCTCCGGCTCCAATTGATAACCCTGCTCGGCCAACCTCTGCACGATCTCTTGGCCAACTGGGGGGCGAATGCCACGCGGTGATATTTGCTGCATCGAAAGGAGTATAAGAGCCTACCAACTGATAAATATGGTTGATGAAGATCGTAGAGTGGTTTGACAATTTGCCTCTTCCGGGCCTGGTCAAGGATATAATTTTCGTGGTTGTGGTAGTGGGTGGCATATCCCTGCTATCTCAACTGGGATTGGGCCTCTGGACGCCTATGGTTGCAGTAGAATCGGGAAGCATGGTGCCTAACCTCAATATTGGAGACATAGTAGTAGTTCAGGGGGCATCGCGCACGGATGTGATTCCCTGGGACGAGGCTGAGAAAACCGGCTATACGGCCTTCAATAATCCGGGAGATATCATACTCTACAGGCCATATGGCAAGGCTAGCCTGAATCTGCTGGACCAGTTCAAAATGCTTCTGGGATTTGCCCCCGGCAACGATAAGGCCACGCCGATCATTCACCGCGCCCTGCGATATGTGAAAGCAGGTGAATCCATGTGGGAAGGCGGCCCTGCCGCGCCCTTCTCCGGCTATATCACCAAAGGTGATCACAATGATGTGATCGACCAGAATGCTGGTCAGATCTGGGGCGTACCCAAAGAAACGTATATGCAGGCAAATAGAAACATGTTCGCAAAAATCGGAGATGGAATATATTTGGACAAGAATACCGGACTTGTGGTCTATAACAGCCCTCCTCTTAATCTTACCGTTCTCGGTTGGGGCAATGGAACCCATATGGGCCAAGGTATCAGCTTCCTGACGCCTGTAAAAGAGGAATGGGTCATTGGAGTGGCAAGGGCCAAGATCCCGCTGGTAGGCTACGTCAGGCTTCTGCCCAACATCATCTACGATGGAATTAAGAAGCTCGTAAACTAGCCTGAATGGCAAAATGATCCTGGTGAAAGGGCAAAAGATCCATGACCTGCAAGAGATCCAGCCCCTGCAGATTTTTCATCTCAGCCTGAAGGACCGCATCGGGGCTGGCTGTTACATCCACCGAGCGCGTCTTGAGCATGAGAATGAGCCCGCCGCCGATCTTTAAGTAGCGAGCGCAGTTTCTGGAAGCGATCTCGGCCTGATTACGCTGAGCTACGTCCTGATAGACCAGGTCTACCGGCTCGACAAGAAATGCATACTCTTCAGGCCTGGCTGCGTCAGCGAGGATTGGCACTATGTTTTTGCGCCTCTCGCAAAGCCTGACTAAATCGCGCATGGAGCGAGGCGAGAACTCCACGGCATAGACCAGTCCATCGCTAACGATATCGCTGACATGGCTGACTGTGGTGCCCGTAGCTGCCCCCAGATAGAGGACACTTGCATCGCGCGGCAGTACAGGCCGCATGCTGCGACCCTTGAGCAGGAGAGCGGCAAGCTTGGAGCGGAATGGGTCCCAGAGCCTGTAACCGTCCAGGATGCGCTCCCCATAAACGGGCACGACATCATCCGATCTGGTTGCCAGTCTCTTCTGACCCTCCACCTCCAGGATGAAGACACCGGGTGAAATTTCCTGAGGGAGCATGGAAATTTGGCCTTTAAAGCCCTTAGAGCTCTTTGCCCATGGAGGTCGTGGTGAGTTTGACGTGCTTTACGCCCTTTAGAGACATCATCTTCTCGGCGGCCTTTCTCACATCCTGACCCTCGCCCCGCAGGACGATAACCTCCAGGCAATTTTCGTGGTCCAAATGCACATGCAAGGAGGACTGAATAATGCTTCCCGCTTCATGCTGAATCTCCGTCAGGTTATCTACCAGCCCGCGTTGACCATGAGAATACACGAGAGTTATGACGCCCACCCTTTCACCCTGCACATCGCTCATCCATTCGTAATGGACGATGTAGTTTCTGATGGCATCTCTGATGCCCTCTGAACGCGACGAATAGCCGCGGTGCAAGATTATCTCATCAAACCGGGAGAGTAGCTTCTCCGGCAGCGAAACACCGATCCTCATTAATTCCTGTTCCATATATAATCGCAACCAATATTCCAATGCTATTTAGTAATAAAGTTAATGGAGAAAATGAACCATAAAGGTTTTCCCTGGGCACGACATGAAACGACAGTAATATGTCAGATATCGCTCTCATCGGTGAGAGAACCTTTCTCTATGAAAAGCTCTTCGCAGATTTGGCAGTAAGCTTTCAGTTCCTATCCTCCACCGTCCTGGGCAGCCCATTTCTGCCCAGGTTCAAGACGGTCATGATTCCCACGGGCTTTGCCAATCCAGAGTACTCCAAAACGCTTCCGGCACTACAGAGGATGAAGTCGAATATTTTAGACTTTGTGAAAAAGGGCGGAGTGCTGACAGTCTTCGGCCCGATGGTGCCCGAGCATAAATATGATTGGCTGCCCATGCCGCTCCGCTATGTCTGCGAGATATCCTCCCAGAGCATTGCTTCCTGTGAGCACGAGTGCTCCTGCCTGCTATGCACCAGCACGCCGGAATGCGACGGCTACCTGATCCCGGGGGAAGATTTTGAGACGGTCTTGAGAGACGAAAAAAACAGAGCCATACTGGTCAGGGCAAATTTTGGAGAAGGACAGATCGTGGCGACCACGGTACACGAATTTCCTGCGGCGGAGTACCTAAAGTGGGCTTTAAGCCGGGCCAAGCCTGCCAAGCTTTGAGGAGATGAGTATCCTGCAAGAAGAAATGCCTATAAATGAGAAGATGCCTGCAAAAAAAAAGAGCAAGCTACGAGAAGAGATCGAGGGCTTGCTGAAGGAGAAAGGAATAACGTTTGAAAAGCGAATAGCCGTCATGAGCCTGGATACAGGGGAAGCCTATTATTTCGATGATTATCCGCAGGCTCTGCAGTTTATCAAAGAAAAGAAAGGGCGATGGTACCTGACAACGCCGGGAATCAGATATCAAATATAGTACAATGCAATCCTCGACCGTCTTAAGATTAAGACAGGTCTGCTGGCGGAATTGGCCACATCATAGGCGGTGCTTCCGATACGACCCTTCTTTATGGCCACTGCTCCCTGGGAGCTCATAGCAATTAGAGAGACGTCCTGCATCTCTGCTTCATAGCGAATGGCCTCAACGGGATGTCCCGTCACCACCTGAGATTTGACATTTATCCCTTCTTTAGAGATTTCCAAGAATAGCTCATTGATATTTTGCTTGGCCTGGGCAACGTTGGCCTCAATCTCTTCCTCTGTCTCGCCCTTTGAGACAACATTGAGAAGCAAAAGCTCTCCAATTCCCGGCAAGCCCTTCAAGAAAGAGAGAGCAGCTTCGGCCGGTTGAGAGAAGTCTGTGGGAAAGAGCACCTTGGCGAAGATTTTTTCGCAATGCTTCCTTAGGTCGGCGCCCTCCAGATCCCTATAGCGCATGATCAAAAGGTGCGTATTTCCATAACGCAGGACATTTCGAGAGGCACTTCCCAGGAGCACACTGCGAATGAGACTCTTTCCCCTCGCCCCCATGGCCACGAGAGTGACCTTCTCATCCTCAGCCACTCTCTGGATGGCGCTTGCCACCTCACCCTCTAAAACGGTCACAGCCTTTACTTTGACGCTCACGCCAGGAACCTTAACGGCGCTCTTCATCTCAGAAAGTCTCTTCTCAGCCACTTTGACCTCGGCCACAGGATCCCAGAACCTGGTAATGGCTGGCCGGGCCACAACATTCAAGAGAACAACCTCTTTCACGCCGGGAATTTCGCCAATGCACTCGATGACCTTTTCTGCATTATTTGAAAAATCTGTGGGAATCAGGACTTTTTCGAACATAAGAGATCGCCAAAGGGTAATATATCATACCCATAATATTTCAAATTATTCCCTAAGTTAGGCATTCTCAAAAAAATCAAATTAAAAAAGAGGGGTCCCAAAGGACTGCTCCTCCACTTCCATCAGCTCCCTCCAGGTGGACTTGCACTGGCAGTCCAGGCTTTGGAGGGGGATCACGTCCTGAGAGAGAGCGTGCGCCCGAATGGCCTCGGCGACGACATCATCACACTCCCCGCAGTTATGCGGGCCGCGCCTGGTGCCAGCTCCAACTGGATCGCAGACGATGGGGCCAGGCACGCTTTTTATCACCTCCAGGGCCGACCAAAGCCAGGGGGGCCGATACTCTCCTCTCTCCCACATGCGCTCCACCACAGTATTGCGCTGCACATTGCAGAGGTTGAGAGATAGCATATCCGCATGGTCGCGTGCCGCCCGGACAGAGGCTATGGCGTCTATCATGGCCTGGCCCTCAGAAAGCAGGGGCGGCTTTAGCAGCAGATAGGCCTTGACTCGCCCGCCATGCCTGTGCACAACCTCGGAAGCGACGACAAAGTCCTGGAAGGAAAAGCCCTTACGGATGGCGTTCTCCCGGATGAGGTCGCTTGCCGTCTCCAGGCCGATGGCAAACTCGGTGGGAAGCCTGGTGAGGCAGGTCTCTACCGTCTGGGGCGTGACATACTCAGGACGGGTCTCGATGACCAGCTTCTTGATTCCAAGTAGCTCCAGCCTTTTTAGGATCTCATCGCGGGCCTCCACCGGCATCTCGGCAGGATCCAGGAAGCTGCCGCTGGTGTAGATCTTGACCACGGAGACCTCCGCAGAGGACCTCTCCATGGCGCACTCGAACTGGGCGATCAGGTCCGCGGCGGACGCGGGCGCGCCCTCGCCGGCATAGCCGCACATGGTGCAGCGGTTCCAGCGACAGCCCACTGTGCGCAGGATCATGGTCAGCGACTGCACCGGCTGGCCATCCTGAAGGTCCTGCGAGCGCCAGACGGTAACCGGCCTTCTCAGATCCAGCTCTTTTTCCACTCTTGCTCTTGCCATTGTCTTATTCCAGATACTGCAGGGCGCTGATGCCCGCCGATGCGCCGCTGCCTACGGCGGTAGCCACCTGCAGCCTTCCGCCTGTCAGGTCTCCGGCGGCGAAGATTCCCGGCATGTTCGTCTCCTGATTGAGCCGGTTGACCTTCACAAAGCCGCCGGGCGTCATCTCCAGGCCCAGGGCCGTCGCCAGATCGGTGTTGGGCTTCATGCCCATCTCCACGAAGACGCCGTCCGCCTTCAGGGAGCGCGGAGTGTTGCCTACCTTGTACTCCACGCTGGAGACGAACTGGTCTCCCAAAATCTCAGTGATCTCCGCTCCGAAGGTAGCGGAATAGTTGGACAGCTTCTTGATGCGGTCCAGGTAAACCGATTCCGCCACCAGCTTCTCTCGCGAGGAGAGCAGATGCACCTTGTCTGCGATGTTGGCTAAATAGAGAACAGCTCGGGCAGCACCGTTGCCGTAGCCCACCACGGCCACCGCCTTGCCCCTGAAGAGCGCCCCATCGCAGTGCACGCAATAGGACACGCCCCGTGCCGTCAATTCCTTCTCGCCAGGCACTCCGATGGATCTATGGCTGGCGCCCATGGCCAGGATGACGGCTTTGGCCTCGTACTGCCAGTTCTCCGTCTTGAGGCGGAAGGAGTCGCGCAGCGGCACGATCTTCTCCACCAGATCTGTCTGGTTCTCAGCCCCGAACTTCTGGGCCTGGGCCAGCATCCTCTCCGAGAGCTCTATGCCCGCAACGCCCTCGGGAAATCCTGGGTAGTTTTCATAGAGGCCGCCCATGGACTGCTGCGAGCTGTAGATATTGCCCAGAACCAGCGTCTTCTTTCCGCCTCTCGCGCAGTACATGGCAGCGGTCAGCCCAGACGGGCCTGCTCCTACTATGACGACATCATGCAAGCGAATATCACCATTAGAATGCTCCCCTTCAAGGTAGATAAAGGGTATGTAGCTTTGGGGGAGGGGCCGTGGCCGGGGCTTTTTACCCGCAATGTTTTTAGACTAGAAGGTGATTGTAGGGGATGCTTCGTGAAACACGATAGCGCCGATAGTGTAGCGGTTATCACTAGGCGTTGCCAACGCCTAAACTCGGGTTCGATTCCCGATCGGCGCATAAAATTACTGGTTTTTTTAGCATTTTTTCTTGGAGCGACGAAATGCAGAGTTTTCGATGGTGCAGATTTTTTATTGATCGATGTGAATAATTTATCAACTCCGGCTTATTGTCGCGTTCCTTTCGGATAGCCTCGTTACTCAAAGTTGTTATTTGAGGAGCAGTCCGCGAATATGATGACCCAACTGGCCACTATGCCGTAACGGTCACTTGATCGGGGCTCATCGCGTCGGCGAATTTTGCGAAGGTGCGCAGCAAGGCCAAGAGAGCTGAGCGAAGAAGCGGAGAAGCCGCGATAAAAACTTTCGGCCTTCCGGCTATTGGGTTGCATCCCTGGATAAAGAGAACACCACGCTCTTGGAGAACCAGGAGATCCAGCTTAAGCTAATCAACCAGCTCCGAGCCGAGGCCAGGAAGGAGCCACAGCCCATGCAGAAGGAGAGAGGAGAGATCTTACGTGCTCTGCTCTCGGCTAACGGTGGCAAGATATTAGCGAAGGATGCCAGGAAGAAGATGCACATCAAGAAGAACCATTTTGCAGAGGTCCTGAGAGTCTGCGACTCTGTCGAGACTAAGCCGTATCACCTTGATAGGAGGCAGACAGTTATTATATTAAAGTCTGAATTAGTCCCGCGGGACGAGGGACCATTTCTAGCACCTCTCTTTATGGGTTGCTTCTAAGGTAAAATTTGGTGTGAATTTGCCAAATTTCATATGTGTCTTAGTTTGAGGAAGAGGAAGAAAAGAGAGCAATATACTACAAAAAGGCTCTATAGGGAGAGAAGAGAAAAATGGTTAGTAGTCAGGCCTGACTAATTTTCACGCATTAGCACGGCGGCGGGGCGTGATCCAAAAATAGGTTGGAGTTTTTGGAGTCCGTTTATATATGGCGATCTATTAGCATGATCCTAGGGGGCCATCCTAAGGAAACCAATATCCTATGAGGATAAATTGGATAGCAGCCTCAAATTCCAACCCATAATTGGTTCACTACCGATCATTGATCAAAGGAGATTTTTTTATTATGAGTTCTTCCAAGGATTGACTCATTCTTAGGATCTTACCGCTTTTATCTTTACATGGAAGTTCACGTTTTTCACATAAATTGGCAATATTGAAAATAGCTCTTGAAAGGTATGTCCTGGCCTTCATCGCATTTTCAAAAGATTCGTTCCTAGATGCGCCATGTGCAACCTTGCTTCTCTTGTTATACAATTTTCCCAAACTATCAAAAATATCAGATGCTGTTTCACGTTCGTTGGCTAACAGTGCCGCTCCATGAAGCTTAAAACGGTAGGTTGAATCTGCGCTGTTTGGAACTAAAATGCCATCGAGTCCAATTATGGATTCTAATAGAATATCTCTTGGCAAGGATACTAAGCAAGCACGTCCGAAATGCCAGATAGAATCTTGGATTTCATCGTGCGTGTGGCTCTGCTTCGCTAAAACAGAAATGATGGAAACCAAACGCGGCAAATCCTTTTCTAGAATCTTCGTATTAGGCCACCCAGATGTCTTTATTCCGCTGTTATCCCCGTGCCAGATTCTGCGTGCGTTTTGGCGTTTGATTCTATGTTCAATATCAAGGAATCCTCTTCCAATAATCTCAATAATACAGGTGCCTTCTTCGGTCGGTTCCTCTTGATCATTTGATATAAATATGGCTAATTTGGCTAAGTCCAAATCATTGGAAATTGATTCAACCACTTCATTTTTAGACACATTTATGTCAAAATTATATTCGATCTCTACTATTGAATCGCATGTTAGTGGGATATTAAGATCATCCCACAAGGCAAAATCATCCGAATATTTAGAAAAAAATCTACATCTATCCTCGGGCGTATATGTTTTTAAATACATATGTTCTGATAATTTTGCAGATGATAGTCCTTCGAGCTTTGTACCCATGAGCGGACAATATACTTTTATAATTACTTTATTATTTATTAAAGCGCTACTCGCCTTTGATACATAATCAACAATCTGTTCCTGAGTAATAGCCCATAGCTTAAACTGTCCAGCTCTGACGAGCTCAACAATAGCGTTATCTTGAAATATATTCATAATTGGAGTAAATATTAACTGGGATATGACGTATTGATTCCATTTAGCTCTATCATAGTTTGGCAAAGACTTCGGCAACATCGGTTTCCCACAACCCCATAGATAATCTAAAAATTCCTGTCCATGTTCCTGTGCAATCCTCTCGACTTCTTTTTGAATTTCGGTATCCCAATGATAAAGTGGGAATGTCATATGAGATCCATCATAGCCTCCTCTCGGAACAGGTCTAAATACTAGTTTCTTCAACATGCGTGGTTTTAGGTGCTGCAATCTGTTTATCGTCTCTAATATAGCACCTTTCCAAAGAGGTATCAATTTCTCAGCATCAACATGATTGCTATTCGATATAGGTGTCAATGTTATGTCTTTTTTCGATTCCATAATTGTTTTTTAGGTACAGTTCCCGTATAAAGACATAATGCAACGACATGTTTGTCAATAACTTCTTGGTCACATTCCCAAGATACCTCATCATCAGTGCGAGAATCTTATGCTCGAACCTAACAAGTTTTTTTGAATTGACATCTAACGGCTAGATCCTGAAACGCTCATTCAGATATTGCTTGGAAGCTACTCGATCGAGAAAGACAGTACAGTCCCCCCTTCTCGTCATTTTGCTCGATAGGGCCTGGGAAGTAGATGCCAAAGAGGAGATGGATTCATACGTGTTATACGTACTAAGCTCATCCATCGCCTGATTTTGTAGTGTCACATCAACAGCATTCTATTTAGATAATGTGACACTACTATTCCACAACCGCTCATCGATGAAAGCCACAGCCGCTAAAAGACCATTGAACTAACTTCTATTTATGAACCCCATTCAATTTAATATATATCTTATTATATTTTTGAATTGGGCTGAACGGCATTATCGGTTATCTTATATGATAATAAATAAGTAGATCGCTCATGGCTACCGCAGATGTATTAAGAAAGATAGTAAACAAGTTAGAAGATTCTGCAGTTGAAATTGAATCAAAATCTCGCGAGATGTTTAAGGGCGCCAAATTAAATGCCATACCAGGACGGGATCTAAACATACCTGGGATTGGCCCGACGTACTCTTGGGAAGAGCCAAACAATAGCGACTGGCAGGAATTGCAGCGCAGTGTTACCAGGAAATACCAAAAATGGTATCTGGTTGCCCTTAACCTTGTCAAGGAATATGCACCAGAAAGCTTGCCCGATTTTACATCTCTGTATAAATCTGATAATTCTTTTTCCTCTGCCTATAATGGTTTTTTTAATGCATTATGGATGAAAACTGGCGAATCTAATGGCAATGCGAATATGGTTGTTAATAGATATATGGACCTATTCGAGAAGCAACGAAGCATTCTATCAAGCATCCCGGATATCGCAGAAACCAAGGAGTTGGATCTGCGGAGAATAATAAGTGCAGATCTCGTGGTATCCGAACTCGAACACGCTGATCGTATCTACCGAGAACACAAAAGAGAGCCATGTGAAAGAGCTGCTTGTGTTCTCGCAGGCGTGGCTTTGGAGAGGCATTTAAAAACGTGGTGTGAGGTATGCCTAATACCGTTATCGACTGACAAAAAGCCCACGCTTAATACATTAATTGACGCTCTTTATAATGGCGGAAATGGCCATATTGATCTAACACAAAAAAACCAGCTTGATGTTATGGCATCAATTAGGAATAATTGCGCGCACCCCAACGCAGTAGAAAGATCGCGGGTTGGTGAGCTAATACAAGACGTAAGGAGAGTTCTTGCATGGCCGATGAATTAAGGGCCTTCATCGCCCTTATCTCCCTTTGAATCGGTCGTGAATGGGTCGAACCTCGGGCCGGGATTTGTCTCTCATTCCATAAAAAGGATCACAAGGCCGTTGCCCGGCTTATGGCCTGGTTGAACTCGTTCGGTGCTGGAATGACATCCATCTTCTCAGGCAGGATGGCCTCTTTCAGGATCGTTTGTACCGTCTCAGGATGCGCCTCTGCAATGGGCAGCTCCTTCTCGGCAGCCGCGATGGTCGGCCCATATCTCTCGATCTCACGGCTGCCGCGGCGATCCCCTGGGACGGCCATGCAAGCTCATCCCACAGGCCAAAAAAGTATCCGCTGACCCGAGCCAGCTCCGGGCTATCCCTTCACTCTACCAGTTGGCTTGTGCTGGCTCTTGATCTTTTTGAAAGTATCTGTCGATGGGGGTTTGCTGCTATTGCGGCTGTTTTTGTTGATTTGATCCTCTAATGCCTTTACCCTCTCATCGAGTTCAACGATTCTTGCAGCTTGTTCATTACAGATAGAACAAAGGGTTTGGACAAGTGTAACAACTGCTTCAGGACCTTCTTTATAAATCACTAAAATATCTTCGCGACTTAATGAAATATTAGGGAGTGCATGGCTCGTCAGATATCAGCCATCACCTCAATTTAGGGCGTAGAGGTTTATCCTCTACCCTTGGGCAGTTTGGGTCAGGCGGGGTGTGGCGATGTCGGCGGAATGCTAAGGCTTGGCATTATCGGCGGGCTTACCCTGGGTGCCATCGCCAGTTCGCCGCCGCGGTCCAACTGATTGGTGTGGTATGCAGGGAGCAGGTCAAGTGCGACGGAATTAGTTCT
This sequence comes from Methanothrix sp., assembly GCA_049663825.1. Lineage (GTDB taxonomy): Archaea > Halobacteriota > Methanosarcinia > Methanotrichales > Methanotrichaceae > Methanothrix. The sequence continues at coordinate 18,837 of JBATEC010000051.1, forward strand.
AAACGCCGTCCCTAAAGGATAGGAATATATCCATATTGGTCGCACCGAGTTCACGTTGGCAGGTCTTCATGACACGCCTACAAATATCGGGTAGGGGAGTTTGTTATACAGGAGTAGAGGCTTTGAAAAAAGATAACGGAGAATGTTGCGTAACACTCGAGGTTGCAGGAAAGGGGGACCTGTTGGGCTTCAAGAGAGACCTGCAGGAAGCATTTGCTAAAGCTGTGACTGAAGCATTTGGCTCTATCCCAGATGAAATGATTCCTTCTGATGAAGATATCGAGGAATCCTTCAGTGCTCCGGGCGCCGTAACCTATCATATCCTCTCAGATGGGAATAAGGTCGGCGGCGCTGTACTGGTTATTGATGAAGCAACACATCACAACTCGCTTGATCTCTTCTATATATCTACAAAGGAACATGGTCGTGGCATTGGATACAAGGCATGGAGAGCAATTGAGGAAAGGTATCCTGAGACAAGGGTTTGGGAAACTCACACGCCGTATTTTGAAAAACGCAACATTCACTTCTATGTTAATAAATGTGGATTCAAGATTGTCGAATATTACAATATATATAACCCAGACCCTCATAGAACTGATAAAGAAGGCCTGCCTGGAGATGGGGAGCTATTTAGATTTGAAAAGATCATGAGGTAATTCAATGCAGAGAGTTGGGATCTGTCTTTTTGGATGTCCCTTTCGATATCAGTGATTTCCATTCATTTTACCTCATTTAAAATCCTCATATTATTTTACGCGAATGCAAATCAACTGAACGACCCAGGAAAGCAATCATCAAGGCCCGGACAACTATCGATGGATTCGTATAGAATTGAGGGCGGGTATTGAAGCGAAATATTATTCATTACATCCAATACCAATGTTTGAGCAAAGAGATAATTTCCAATCCGTTCGGAGGTCCATGTACCAAGTGCTTTCTGTTTGATCAAGACTGCTGCAAATATCTTTGTAGCATCTTTGCATATCACTTCAAGAGACTTTTGGCGCACAATTGGGAGCTTTGCCAAGTATTCATCAAGCTCGCGTTCTTCATAGCCAAGCCGGATCAATTCGCTCATCGGCAGGTAGAATTTCAATTCAGTGATGTCTGGAGGATATCTACCTCGCTCATGTGATCTTTTTTGGTATCCTCTTAAGGTAGATGTGGTTTTACAGGTCGAACGCATCTTTCCGGCTATCGCCCCTCAGCTCCTTAATAAACTCTCTTCGCATTCCGGCCCGGAAGAGGTGAGTACAGTACCAATGCCTGCTGCAATGGGGTGAGAAGTGATCTTCCAGACGGTCAGAGGCCGGATTATGCAGGCCCACGCGCTCTGCGGATCGGGTCACATTCGTATCGTCTCAAAAGTGTGCCTCAGCAAGGGGGTCTCCTTCTCGGCAGCCGCGATGATCGGCCCATATCTCTCGATCTCGCGAGCCAGCCGCGATGATTCACGAGGCCTGTCATGCACCCAGCCACGGTCTTGATGCAAGCTCATCGACCAGGCCGCAAGTATCCGCCCACCCGCGCCAGATCCGCAATCCCTGACACGAGATCCCGGCCAGCTCGGGGGTTTCCTTGTCATTGGACATGGCCTTAAATCGTCCTACTAATATTAATTCGTCGCCGTCTAAAGTCACATCTCTGCTTCTTATGTATCCTTCAAGCAGTCTCATCGTGTTAGATCCGGAGTCGGCCTTCGCTGGCCAGCTCTTTCCATGGAGCTGGAGGCGGTCAGGGAAATCCTGGCTGAGGTCCTCGGGTCCGGCTGTCGGAAGGTTGATGAGAGGATCCGATTTTCCTAGATCGCTTCGTAAGAATAGGGCATTTCGGTCTCCCAACACTTTTATTAATCAGGTTACCATTTTCCGAAGGAGGCTTGAATTATGGAATTCCTTGACATTATGAGCATCTCACACCGCTATATGGAGATACTAGACCCTTCCACACCTGAAAAGATCATCAAACTTGGCAAATTACTCAGATTGAAAAAAGGAAACCGGGTCATTGACTTCGGTTGTGGTTGTGCCGAACCCCTTTCTCTCTGGGCTGAGGAATTCGGTATTACTGGTGTTGGAATAGATATATCCGAGGATTTCTGCGACAGGGCTAGGCAAAAACTGGCTTCGAAAGGTTTATCGGACCGTATCGAAATCGTTTGCTCCAATGGGGCTGATTACGTATTCGAAGAAGGGGTTTTTGATGCCGCAACATGTATTGGGTCAACTTTTATTTTTGGCGGCTGCCAGCAGACACTTCAAGTACTGAAGCGAGCTGTTCATCAGAATGGACGCCTTGCTATCGGTGAAACCCACTGGCTTAGCAATCAGGTACATCCGGCATACGCCCAGAAACAGACAACTACCCATACAGAAACGGAACTAACTCAATTTATCCGGGATGAAGGCTTTGAACTCGAATACATCATTCGTGCCAGCTACGACGACTGGGACAGGTACATTTCGGATAATTGGTATGGACTGATACGTTGGCTCGAAGAAAATCCCACCCACACGGACTATGAACAGGTATTCAAGCATTTCCGTACTGACCAGGATGATTATTTGCAGTTCCTTCGCCAATCTATAGGTTGGGCCATGTACTGCCTCGTTCCCATGAAATCTCGTTGACATGTAGTCATCTATGAAATTATTTTTTATTGACACTAGCGATCTTTTTGGCAATATCATTGCAATAGAAGAACTGGCCGCAGAAAGCGAAATATTGAACAACGGTTCTGCGGCCAAGGAAAAAGAGCTTAGAGGACCGTTGCCCTGCTGATCGCCTGGTTGAACTCGTTCGGTGCTGGAATGACGTCCACCTTCTCAGGCAGGATGGCCTCTCCGAGGATGGCCTGAGCCGTCTCAAATTAAATCCCCAGTTGTGGTATGGCCGCCAAATAAGCCTCTTTCAGTTCCTTAAGGTCTATGTGGTTATACAGGTCAAACGCATTAGACATCGTTTCTGGAGATCCTGAGGCCCCATGAACTAGTATAGCTTGGTTTCAGCTTCATGCAGCTGCGCCTCGGAAGCCTTGTAGCTTGCTACGCGGGTACGCCATCGTTTCATTGCTCGGCCGGTTCGCCAAGGACGCGCGGCTCCTTTTTCTGGAAGGCGGATCTTGGAGACTAAACGGCATAAAACCGCAGCCTCTCGCCCGGAGTACCCGCTTTTGCATGAACGCGCGCCTCTTTACGGGAACGTGGGCGTTCCCATGCCAGGCATGCTGGCCGAGCTGGGCATGCTGGGGATGCTCATGCCGCTGCCGCTCATATCGCCACCGTATGACGGGATCGATCCCGTCTGCTCTGAGCTGGTTAAATTCTTTGTGTCCGCGACCTGGGGCATATCCTTTGGTAGATCCATGGGAATATCAGCAGGCACATTCCTCGATACAGTTTGCAGCGACATCTCCTGCATTCCGCCGTTCTTGCGAGAGACGGCAAGAGAGGGCGAACCCGCCCCGCTGAATGAACCGGCAAGGTCCATGGAAACGGAATCATCAGGCCGCAGCATCAGGTCGAGGCTCTTAAATGTGGACGTGGCCCCGCTCGCCGGGTCCATGGAGGTCATGAGAAGCTGCAGAGTTCCCGGCTTGAGATTGCCGAGCGTGCTCATGCTGAAGGCTCCAAGTGCCGGGTTCATGGAGATATTGATCCTGCCGGATGGGTCGATTTTCAGGCCGTTAAGGGTGATTCTCTGATAATCGGTATCTATTGAAACTGTGGGAGACAGCTGGCTGCTGGCTCCAATGCTGACATTATATGCGTCACCCTCAGAGAAAAGATCCATGCTTTGATTCTGGCCCTGTCGCAGGTCTGGAACTGAAGAGGCCAGGGCAAATCCGGGAGCGATTATGGCCGTATCGGCCTGATTCTTCTGGCTGCCGTTGGATGTGCTGCTGATTTCTATGGCCAAGCTAGAGGCATTTATCGATGCCAGAGGAAGCAGAATGACGGGCGGATGATCACTGCCGATGCCGGCAAGTCCAAACTTCAGATTGCGAATCTCGGCACCAGGGATCTCATTTACGAACTGGCCCGATTCCAGGAGACCAACTCTGTGGCCGCTTTCATCCGTGATCAGGGCGCGGGCCTTTCCGCTCTGCCAGATCTGGATGTTTTTTGTACCCGCGGCAGCACTTTCATTGGCAGCGGCACTTTCCTTCCCGCAAAAATCACACTGCTGCTGCCCGAGGCGCGAAGAGAGGGAGACAATCTCCAGATTCCTGGTGCTGGCGTTGCCGGAATAGAGGCTGTTTGGCTCATCCGGACTGGCCGATGCCAGGTAGCGCCAGGTATTGTTGATCGTATCCACCTCGATGAATCTGCTATCCTTGGGCCAGTTATTATCATACACCATAATACGGGCCGTGCCGTTGCCAAGATCCTCAACAGCATAAGGCGTAATAGCGTGGCCTCCGCTTCCATCGGGCAAATAGATACCCATGACCCACCACTCCCCACTCCCAGACCCATTGCCAAAGGCCTCAGCTAAAGTGTCCAGCACTGCCTGAGGAGATTCCAGCACCTTCTTCGATCCTCCAGGACTTGTGACCTGAGTGGTCCACCAGTAGCCAATCTCACGCTGCAGCAAGACATCCTGCAATGAGAGATCAATGACGCTGCTCCCACCGAAAAGACCGGGGCTTGTCTCGTTGTAGTACATAAGGCTGGATAGGACAGCGATGCCTTCGCAGTGTCCTGATTTCATGGCGGAAACTGCCTGATTCATCCATCGCTCGGCAGGATAGGTGAGTGTGCACTTGCCTCCCGCGGTGCTGGCGCAAACTTTGTCTCCGAACATGCGCTGCATCTCCGCCGCAGTCAGGTCGACGGTCACGGGATCCTCGCCATAGTTTTGAAAGCTAAATCCATTGATATCAGGTCGAAAACCGCTATCGTTTATTTCAGCTCCTTCCAAAAAGACGCTGCTGTTATTCTCAGCCCCCATTACGCAAAACATAGTCACACATAGAGATAATAATGCCATCACTGCAAGATACTGCTGTCTCATAGTTCCCCACCTCGTTGGATCAGAAATTGTTTATCAATTTTTCCTTGAGACATATACATCTTTTGCCGCATTTTTGCCGAAATATAGCAGATCTGGGACAAGCTGGGATCGCGAAATCCGAAAATGTTCCCGGCTAACGCAAAATTTATATTTTAGGCCGGATGACGAGAGGCGAAAAAGGAGTGTAGAAATGAAGAGATTAATAGCAATATTATCAATGCTTCTATTCGTATTCGCAGCCCAGGTTTTTGGTCTTGCCTACGGGACAGAAGAAGCAGCGGCAAATGATTCGACGAACACTACACAGATTAACGAAACCTTCAATAATACAATATACATCAACGGGACACTTGAGAATGCAACGTTCATCATCGCGAACGTGTCACTTGAGAATGTAACGCTCATCAACGCGACACTTGAAAACACATCTTTAGCCCAGAACGAGTCTGAGTCTGATCCGTTTGCAGACGCAAAGAACCGCAAGCCAAGTAACAGATAGATCTCGGCAATTCTTTTTTAGGAAAATACAAAATATCATCCAATGATCACCCTGCCTAACGTCACCAGAAACAGAGCCATAAGCAGCCACCCTACAATCCCTTCCGTAATTCCCAGATACTTATACCGCCCTCGCAGAGGAAGCCCTTTTGAATTAGCAGTGAACGCAATTGTGCTGTAGAAGAGAGCAGCTACCATGAGCCGATGGCCATGAATATCGTGAAAGCCTTCCACGCCCCTGCCGGCCCAATAGATCAAAGAGAAAATGAGAATTATCACCATTCCGCAGAAAAGCGCATATTGAGGACGCACCCCATAACCGCATGTGAGCCAGGCCACCGTATCCAGAAGCCTGGAAAAGCCGATCGGCTTACTGACCTGATTTAAATATCGATACTCATAATAGCAATCATTGGCATCGCTGCTCTGGCCGAGATCCTTATAATTCTTGATCAACGAGAGGTAGGCCGCAGTGTCAAAACTTAGAAGATCCCGTATCTGACTCCAGCTCACTATCAGCCGGTTGATGTCAGCTCTGGCCAGATACAAGCGTGAGCCCTTGCTGAATGTTGAGCCATCTAACACCATCCTGGCAATCTTTGTGCTATTCATTTTTAGATCGCCCTTAAAAGCAGCATACGATATATCTGTTGGTGCCAGGAATTGTGCATCGTCAAAATCGGCATCACTGCAAAATACGGTATCATTGAAGAACACAGGCCCGTCGAAGTTGGTAATCGAAAAATCGGCCGTTTTGTTGAAGTATGCTTTAGAAAAGATAGAGTCCGCGATAAAGCGAGATCGAGCAAAATTGGCCGGTCCAGAAAATTGCGTTCGGAGAAATCCTACGCCATTTGAATATTTTGTTGCATGAAAGTCGGCATTTTTCTCCAAAATTGCATCGGAGAAGGCGCAGTAGGAATTAAACTGACTGCCGTAAAAATAGACGTCACCAATGCAGCGTGCGGATTCGAAGTTGGCATAAGCACCATTGAATACTGAGAAAGCAAACTGAACATATCCCATAAAGGTAGCATTATAAAAAGTTGCAAATTTATCAAATGTGACGCTTTCAAAATCGGCTACTCTATTGAAATAGGCAAAATCAAAATTTCCACCATCCGAAAAGCGAGACATATTAAAGCTTGCTTCTCCCAGGAAACGAGTCGCATTGAAATTTGCCGTGGTCATGAATTCTGTTTCATTAAAAATAGCATTCCTTTGAAAAGTGGTATTCTCGAAATCCACATCTCCATAAAACGCTATCCCTTTGCAGATTACGTTATCTCTGAATATCGAATTTGTTATTCTTATGGGATGTTGCTGATTGCTATATAAAATTAAATCGCCTTTGATGATTACATGGTCATAGACGGTAAGGCTATTGTTTGCATTTGCCATGACCTCCTGAGCAGATATCTCCTTTAGCGGAAAGGATTCCGAAAAGGACAAGGCCTCGTTCGAAACTGCCTCGTTCGCCAATGCTGCTAAAATTATCGCCAGCATCAGGCATATCCTTAAGATCATTCTTTCACTCAAGCCCAAAGCCGCCCTCAAAGTATCTAAATGTTTCCTTATTTTATAATTTTATAGTTTCTTCAAGTCGTACTAAACCAAGATGAACGAGTCAAAGAAAGTGGAGACAAGAAGCTCCACGTTATGACCTCTACCGGAATCAATTTTTGTGAGTTAGAGGCCCAGTCGAGCTTGCTGTGGCACACTGACGCTGCTCAAGACCTTTAGCCGGTAATCCTGTTGCAGCGTAGCCTTGAGCTTGCCGGAGTAAACACTGAGAGTGATCTCTTTGGTCCGGCCGTATCTACCTTTGCTGATCACAATCGTATGCAATATGCCCAGCATATCCAGCTCTGCGATGAGATCCGTTATCCTACGATGGGTCAAATAGTCGGTCTCAACCAGAGGGCAGAGTTGTTTGTACATGTTGTAAACGACACTGGTCGTGATGTTTCTTGTTCCCTGTTCCTCTAATAAAACAATACTGTAGAGCACTAGTTTGGACTGGGTGGGCAGGGTCTTGATTACCTCTTCTACTCTGTCTTGCTCAATCTTTTCTCTAGCAGAACGCACATGCTCCTCAGATACAATCGCAGAGCGAGCTCTTTCGGCTAATTCTCCGGATATGCGCAGGAGATCCAGAGCTTTACGAGCATCTCCATGCTCTTGAGCCGCAAAAGCGGCGCACAGTGGTATGACGCTTTCTTGAAGAACACCTGGACTGAAGGATAGCTTGGCTCTTTGCTCCAGGATATCTCTAATCTGCTCGGCGTTATAAGGCGGAAAGATGATCTCATCCTCGCCAAGGGAGCTCTTTATTCTTGGATCGAGAAACTCTGTGAACTTGAGGTCGTTGGATATGCCGATGATACTAACCTTGGAACGAAGCAGATCGGAGTTAATACGAGAGAGGTTGTAAAGAACGTCGTCTCCTTTTCTCACCAGCTTGTCTACTTCATCTAACATTATCACTACGACTTGTTTCTCTTCGTCTACGGCATTTCTAAATTCTGCATAGACCTGATCCGTGGGCCAGCCGGTCATTGGTATCTCTTTATCGAAGTGTCTTGCTAAATGAGCCAGAATTCTGTATTGAGTATCTACCACTTCGCAGTTGATGTAGATCACAGTGCACTTCATGTCTCCAAAACTTGCTTCTTCCAGTTCCTTTCCCACGTACTTGGCAACAGCAGTTTTACCTGTACCGGTTTTTCCATAGATAAGAACATTGGAGGGGGTTTCACCTCTTAATGCAGGAACTAATGTAGATGCCAGGCCATTGATCTGCTCGTTTCTATGGGGCAGTTCACTTGGCGTATAAGTAGGACGCAAGACATCCCTAGACTGAAATATGCCTTCTTGCGCTAATAAATCTGCAAATAACCCTTTCGAAATAGATATCAAGATTATTCCCCTCGAACGATTTTTCTAGGCCTTTGGAGCTATTAAGAGTTATGGTAAACACCCCTGTGTTTCCAGTGGAGCTTTGCCCCTCACCCCATGATTTCCGGTGGAGCGTCGATAAGAAAGGCATAAATTCTCATGATCGATAACGAAATAAAAAAAGCATGTTAATGCTTTCTTTTATTTGTATATAAGCTTTATTGTAAGAAGAGCTTCGTGTAGAGTCCCGAAACTCTTGACTTTATATACTCGGCCCGTATGTTTAAATTCTGTTTCTAACATTTAATTCAGTCTCCATGCGATCTAGAAATATTTTCAGCTTACATCCTTCGGGCAGTCTGGACCAGAATGCTGTATCTGGCGTCTGTAGATACCATTTTGTATCAAGCGATTCATGGAACCTTATCGTGTTATACCAATTCACGAAATTGTCAAAAT
>JBATEC010000052.1:0-1852 GCA_049663825.1 Methanothrix sp.
ACATTTTCTAGTAGGAGTTGCTATAAAGATTTACCCGATTACACATAGAGAATAGCGAGGAGCCAAAAAAATGAATAAAAAAGGATAGGATTAGTCTCAGTCTTTTGCCCTATTCTTTGGGATCTTCGTCGGCTGCGGATTGTTCTGCCTGAATTTGCCTCTTTGCATCTTTTTCCGACTCCCTGGCGCGTCGCCAGAGGAAGTACCCGACCATGCAGACCACAACTCCACCCATCTCCAGCACCACAACTGTTGAGTTATGGATGTCAGATACCAGCAGAAGCTCCCAGGCCACTAACATGGCCAGCAATCCGATTAATACCAGTACTAATGCAGCCGCTTTTTGAATCAGGTTGTTTTTGTTGTTCATATCTCGCCTTGCCCCGACTTTGACGTGCCTGGATATGAACATTTGCCGGGATAAGATGGCATAGGCAAGGCAGTTCTTCTTACTGCAAATCTATCGTGCCCACCACCCTCAGCTTGCCGCCCTCAGGATAAGTGAGAACCGCCTTTGCACCCGGCCGATAGACCAGCACCTTGTCCAGCTTGAGCTTCAGCTCCACGTTATGCCAATCACCCTTTGCTGATGCGGCCTCGACTCTGGCCGGGACGTACTGCATCCAGTGGCCGATGTGCATCACCATGCCTTCCTTCAAGGGAGAAGGCCAGTATTTGACCACATTCACTTTCGCAGTCAGGGAGGACACTTGCTTGATGGATTTATCATTGGTGAGAATGGTTCCCCTATCCATGTCTTCTACCTCGATGCCCTTGAGTGCAATGCCCGTCCTCTCGCCCACGCCTGCCGTATCGAAGTTTTCATCGTGCTTCTGGATAGAGCGCACCTGGGCCGTCTTATTTCCCGGCAAAACCATGAGAACGTCGTGCTTCTTGATGCTCCCTTCGGCCACAGATCCCAAGACCACCGTCCCGATGCCGCGCACGTTGAAGAAATGATCTACAGGTAAGGATCCCGTCTCTGCATTTTGCGGTGAATCTATCTTGCTGACATCTTCTAAAAGCCGCTCGCGCAGGACGTTCTTGTCGTCTTCCAGGAAATCATAGCCATCGACCACCGTGCCTTTGATGAAAGGAGCGATCTGCTCGCGAGAGATGTAGTTTTTCAGGACGACGACACCCCCTTTCACGCCTACCGAGTCCAGCATGATGACCGACTCTCCGAAGGCGGAATTTATCTGGTCTACAATGAGCAGGGCCATCTGGGCCATGGAAACGGCGTAGAAGAGGGGCGCAAGCCTCTCTGGATAGCGGGTCGGCTCTATAAAAGTGACGGTGTTCTGTCCCTTTTTCAGGTTGTAAAAGGTAAGATCGCTGGCAGTGCCCTTCTTGCCCAGCTCTTTGCCGTAGTCCAGGGACCCCAGGATCGCCACATTGAGATTCGCCATGTACAACGGAAATTATCCCTGGGATAATAGGTTTTGCGGTGGCCGAAATGCCCTAGCATTTTTATAGAGCAGGCGAGACAATGCAGCCCATGTGCGGTGCAGATTTATCTGATCTGAAAGAGGAAAACCCCAGAGACAGGGAAGGCAATCCCGGCAAGAAACCTGACCCAGATAAGGGCAAAGAGAAGCCCTAGTTGCGCATCTATTCCTTTTTGCGTTCATTGAATCAGGAAAGTGGTAGGGCTATTTAGCATGCATTTTTTTTAACCCTAAAAAGGCAGCGAGGAGCCACCACAATGTTATCATCAAATCCTCAATGTGTAGAGTCCCGAAACTCTTGACTTTATATACCCATCAAAAAGGCATGGGAAAGAAGAATAAGGTTGTAAAGCTAACAGAGAAGAAGATCAGATATATCATTCGGGCCAAAAAGAGGGGCGAGA
>JBATEC010000053.1:0-4744 GCA_049663825.1 Methanothrix sp.
GATGGCGGAGGAAGCAATGGAAGTCGAAACAGAAGCTGGAAATTCTTTTTGCAGGATTTGGCGGACGAAATTGGATTAGCAATAACCGTCTGTCATTTTCCGCTGGGGACAAGCAAATGGAATAAGATTGAACAATGCATGTTCTCATTCATAACCAAGACAAAGAAAGGACTTAGAGTACAGGCTCGTTTAGACGAAAGAGACTATGAAACTGGGAAGAATATCTCGGATGAGAATATGGCACAATTAAAAATTATCTTATACGAAGTATATCCATTGTGGAATTATTCTATTGAACCGCGTACAAACTCAAAAACATCGAGAATTATTGAGTAAATTATTTTCAGTCAACCCCTTAATCTTATTTTTTAGTTAGATTTATGCAGAAGGCCCTGCCGGACATCAATACCAAGATGCTGACCAAGCAGCTACGCGCGCTGGAGGAAGACGGGGTTATCAAGCGGACAGTCTATCCGGAGGTGCCGCCTCGTGTGGAATACATGATCACGGATTTCGGCAGAACATTGATTCCTATACTGGAAGCGCTCTGCGACTGGGGGGCAGACTACCTGGGAATTGAGGATGCATCTTCGTATCAGTGCCCGACGAAAGCGGGAAAGAATGACGGATGAAGTGCCTTGATCTATCATTAGATCGGGCAAGAACCTTTCTTGAGAGAAAAAGTTGGTCGCCCCTGCAAACCCTACATTGATAAAGAGGCAGAGGTCATCAGAGCAGCCCATGCTCGCTACCGCTTTGGAGCGCGAATGCTGGAGACTGTGATCCGGAAGCAATTTAAGATCTGCGTGAAATAATTAAAATATTTTAAAACAGAACCGGCGCAAAATTATTTCAAGACTCTCCGCAAGATTCTCAGTCTAAATCTATATTAACTGTAAGTGCACATTATTGAATTGATGTGGTGACCGAATATGCATAAATCAAAGCTCTTTAGACAATTGCTTGAAAAACCGGGTCTAATCTTAAGACCATGCGGCTATGATGCTCTCTCAGCCCTCTTGATTGAAAACGCGGGATTTAAATTGATGGGGACATCGGGATATGCCATTTCCGCATCGGCAATTGGACAGCCAGATCTGGGACTGATTAGCTTTGGAGAATTGCTGGAGCGAGCCAGAAATCTGATTAACTGCGTCTCGATACCGGTTGATGTTGACGCTGATACGGGCTACGGAAATGCCCTGAATGCCTATTGGACTGCCAAAAATTATATTTGGATCGATGCTGCCGGCATAAGAATTGAGGATCAGACCTGGCCCAAGCGCTGCGGCCATATGAGCGGCAAGTCGATCATCTCCAAGGATGAGATGGTCTTGAAGATCGCTGCCATGATCAGAGCGAGAGAAGAAGAGGACCATGATCTGGTTATTGGAGCTAGAACTGATGCCAGAGCTATAGAAGGAATCGATAAAACCATCGAACGCGCCATGGCTTATGCAAAAGCCGGGGCGGATTACATTTATGTAGAATGTCCTCAATCTCTGGAGGAAGTAAAACAACTTGTTAGGCTTATCGAAATACCGCTGGCATTCAACCTAATTCCCGGCGGCAAAACACCATCATTCTCCATTTCGGAACTGGAAAGAATCGGCGTGAAGTATCTTTCCATTCCCATGATCTGCCTCTATCCCGCGGCCAAAGCTATGTCGAATGCCTTGCAGGCATTGAAATATGGCGATCTTGAAAAAGTGGGTGAATTGGGCATAAATTGGTCCGAATTTAACAAGCTCATGGGCAGCCGAAAGTGGAGACAGTTGGAAGGCGAATTCGGGAGCGCAAGCGATCATCCGGATAGGGCACTGTGAGATCAATATGGTGATACTGAATGCCTGCCTGGGCCATGGCTTATTTTTTCCAGAATCGTCCGGTGCTGTCAAATAGGCGGCATTGAATATTACTGCAAGCAGGCATGCCAAAAGCCGCCTATCTGGTTCTCATTTAAATGCCGTCTCTACTTTTATCCTGCCATCACTGATGTCTATTTCGGTCTGATTTATTTTGGCCTTGACATCTGCAGGCGTAACTTCATCATAGTACTTGCTCTTTGCCAAACCCACTCCGTTCTCCTTGATGCCCAAAGTTTCGGCCTGGCCAAAGGTCAATTGGCCGTCAATATACAGTTTCAGCGCGCGATAGAGGCTGCTATCCACGTTCTTCGTCATAGATGTGAGTATATGCTTGGCCTGTTCCGGGTCGGTCATCTCAATTATCAGCGCTTGGTCAGAATCAACACCTATGGCATATTTGTCTAATTTTTGGGCTGCCTTGAAGACACCAAGGCCAGTGGTTCCGGCTGCCTGGAAGACTATATCGGCTCCTTCTCCATACATCTCATCGGCCAGTGTTTCTCCCTTGGCCGAATCGTTCCAGCTTCCTGCATATGCCACCAAGATCTTGATGTCCGGTCTCACAGACCTGGCGCCCTGCTCATATCCAATCACAAAGTCGTTTATTATCGTGGTTTTTTGCCCGCCAAGTATGCCGATTATGCCTGACTTTGTCATTAATCCGGCGTAAACGCCAGCGAGGTAAGCGCCTTCGTTCTGCCTGTAAAGGATAGAATAAACGTTGCTGCAATTGCCTTCTGTGTAGTTCACGGAGGAATCATAGATAATGAACCTCTTATCAGGATGTTTTTGAGCCACGTCCTTTAGCAATTCCTCCATTAAATAAGTGCCTACAATCATAATATCGCAGTCCTTATTGGCAGCAGCAGCCTCAAGCGCAGGCTTCCAGGAAGAAGAGTTGTATCCTGTCTCGATCGTCGTCACCTCAAGCTGGAAATCCGTCCCGGCTTCGGCTAATCCGCGCACAGCCGAATCAAAGAACGATTTGTCACCCTGAGCGCCGTTAATAAAGTGGACAACCTTCGCAGCTTTCTTCTCAGGCTGATCGGAATTGCAGGTACACAATGGCGCTATGAATATGATGACGATAATACAAAGAGTGAATAATTCTCGTCTCATATTGTGTAATGGTGCTCTCTACTATTATACAGCTTCGTTTGCAGGGATATCCTAAATCTCTAAAATCATTATATGTTTCACCACAAATAGCATTATCTTTTTCATCTCATCCAAAACATCCTCAACGAAAACTTCGTTGCACTCAAAGGCATTCTTTTCTCTGCAGAGATGAAGATGATGCGGGTATGTTTTCATATTGGGCCAGTGGGGTGCATTGTCCCATCTTTGTACCATTTTGTCGCCTTTCCGGACATGGTATGAGTAGCTTCAAAAGTCCCTACCGTGAGACTCATTGTTGTGGTGAACATATCCTCACTTCAATGAGGCGATGGCACGCAATGCTTGTCTTCCTGGCTCTTGGACTAATATAATCACAGCTATCTCCATTACAATGTCGCTGTTTGACAGTGCATCAAGGATCTCCTGTGCTTTCATGCCTTGAGACCTTTAAGTCTGGCTTCGACATTTCTCCAATAGCTTCGAGCCGATTCGTAGCTCTCCCAGATTATGAAGTCGTCCCACTCCTCAAAGGACTCTTCCCCAATCCTTGATTCAATGCGCCTCTTGAAATCCTCAAAGCTCATTTTGTATTTGGCGCACATCTCCGATATCTTGAAATCGAATTGGCGGATCTTCGATGCAGCCCGATCCAAGACGAGGCATTTCAGGGCATCCTTCTCGTTCTTAAATAGGCCCTCTCTTACGAGCATGGCTATGGGCTCAAATACATCCCTGGATACCTCGACGGTGTCGTTCATTCTCTCACCGGCTTGAAAAATGGGGGCTTTAGAGATATAAATCTTAGTGCTGAGATGACAAAGCTTGCGTTACTAGGTCGCCGGCTGTTTCTTCAGATGTGGATGCCCGTGCAGCCCGCGCGCGTGTGGGCGGCGGCGTGTGGTTGTGCGGGGTCCGGGCAGCGGAGGCCCGCCGGGGCGCGGGGCTCGCAAGCCCTTGGAAAGCAGGGCGAGCTGGAGCGGCTAGCCAGCATCGATGGGCAGTGACTCGAGCCTGGCTATTGGCATCGAGGTTTTGCGGCCGGACATCAATACCAAGATGCAGATCAAGTTGCTGCGTGCGCTGGAGGAGGACGAGGAAATCAATCGAACGGTCGATCCTGAGGTGTCGCCTGTGTGGAATACAGGATCACGGATTTCGGCAAGACCTTTGGTAGAGGTAGATCGGGAAAATATGATATTGCTACGACTCTTTAGTTTCGAACGATTCCGAGCTAATTGGGAAGATATAAAAGATCATTTGATTTATGACCCTGCTACTTATTTAGGATCTTTTAACGATGCAGATTATTGCTATTATCAATAACCTGTACTTCTTTGGATGATTGGATTAAGCCTAATCTTTGGATTATGTTACTATGCATTCAATGGAATAACAATGACCTCGGAAACAACAAGTATTGCCGTAAATACCACAAATTTATCGATATATCAATTTATTTACTTTAGCATAATGACAATGATGGGAAAACCTCCAATAAGCTTTGCTCCGATAGGAGGATGGAAATATATAGTAATGATAGAAGGATTCTTAGGCTATTTACTTATGGCATTATTTGTATTCATAATAATCAGAAAACTATAATTAGCATAATATTTTATTCTGGCCGTTTGGGAAACATTTTGCGATCTGCAATTAGGTATATCTGCGAGAGGCAAAACCAGGTCGTGATTCAACTATAGGTTGTTATAAATAGACATACACTGCATATGCTACACGGGGTGTAGCAAATGGGAAGG
>JBATEC010000054.1:0-3997 GCA_049663825.1 Methanothrix sp.
CATCCCATCGAGATAAGAGAGTACCAGGGAATAGGAATTCGGCTTGTATCGCTCATCATTGACAACATAATCATAGGCATCATAATAGGAGCAATCGGGAGCATGATTGGCTTTGGCATGATGACGCATAGAGCGGCCCCCTGGTGGATCGGCTTGCTTTATTTCGTGATTTACGTCGGCTATTTCACTCTCCTTGAGGGATCAAAGGGGCAGACCATCGGCAAGATGGTAACCAAGATCAAGGTGATCGGAGAAGACGGAAAGCCGATCGACATGAACCGGGCTTTGATAAGAAATATCCTCAGGATCATCGACGGACTATTCGCCTATCTGATCGGAGCTATCCTGATCTGGCGTTCCGATAAGAAGCAGAGACTTGGGGACAACATTGCCAAGACAATTGTCGTAAAGGCCTGAAAACTGATAAGATGGCCATGCAGGGCGCTGCCTGGAGGCGGCCATCTATCCGTGGTCATGGATTTGGAGGGTGGCCAGCTACGTTCTGCCTGGTCCGCCGCCGCATCGGTTGATAGGTAACAAGAGATCCCCTGTCTCCTCTCTACCAGATGACCGGCCTCTCCTCCACCGGCCTGTACAGCTTGTCGCCAGGCTTGACCTCCGAGAAGGCCAGGTAGAACTCAGGCATATTGAAGACGACACCATCAATTCTGAACTTGCAGGGCGAATGCGGATTGGTGAACACCTGTGTCCTCAAAGACTCATTTCGGATATTCTCTCGCCACATCTGGGCGTTGCCCAGGAAGAATCTCTGATCAGCAGAAAACCCGTCGATCTTCATTGTCTCATTTTGTTGAGCCAGATGGCAGGCATAATAGGCCATGGTGAGGCCGCCCATATCTGCTATGTTCTCTCCTAAAGTCAGGTTGCCGTTCACATAAAGGCCCGGCAGCGCTTCAAGCTTGTCATACTGGCCGACGAGCACCTTTGTGCTGTTGTTGAAGTTGGCCCCATCCTGCTCTGTCCACCAGTCAGTCAAATTGCCGTTCTTGTCGAACTTTCTTCCCTGATCATCGAACCCATGGGTTATCTCGTGTCCGATGACAGCTCCAATAGCTCCATAGTTGATGGCATCATCGGCTCCGGCGTTGAAGAAAGGCGGCTGCAGAATTCCGGCCGGGAAGAATATGGCATTCATCTCGAAGTAGGCGTAGGCATTGACTTCATGAGAGGGCGCAAACCAGGTGTCGCGGTTTACAGGCTTTCCTGCCTTGTCCAGCCCGTTATAGCCATGTTCGAACTGGAATTTGCCGGCTCGCAGCACATTTCCCACATAGGAATCGTTCTTTATCTCCAAGAGGGAGTAGTTCTGCCATTCTTCCGGGTAGCCGACCTGGACATCCATGGCCTCAAGCTTCTCGAGAGCCTTGACTTTGGTGGCATTCTCCATCCAGGTCAGATTCAAAATCCGGGCGCGAAATGCGGTCTTAAGGTTCTTTACCATATCCTTCATCTTGGCCTTAGACTGGGGATCAAAGTATTGTTGGATGTAGAGCCTGCCGATGGGCTCTCCCAAGAATGCGTTCTCTGTCTTGAGGACCCTCTTCCAGCGCGGCTGCATCTGCTCCTGGCCGTTCAACTTGCGGCCGTAGAAGTCAAAGGACTCATTCTCAAATTCTGAAGAGAGATATGGCGCGGTGGCCGATATCAGCTTCCAGCGCAGGAAGGTCTTCCAGTCTCCCACGCTCTCCGTCTCTATCATCTTTCCCAGCTCTTTTACGAAGGCCGGCTGGTTGACATTGATCTCCTTGATATCGGGATAGCCCACATCAGAGAGCAATTGCGTCCAGTTGATTTCCGGTGAAAGGTTATGCAGCTGTGTTAAAGTCATGCGATGGTAGGTCTTGACTGCATCTAGATTCTCAATATTTGTGAAAGAGGCATTAGCCAGACGGGTCTCCATCCTCATAATCGTTTGAGCATCTCGGGAGGCGTTCTGTGAAGAATCTCCCAGCAGGATGAACATACTTTCAACAAATTTGAGATAGTCTTCCCGTGTCTTTGCTGATTCGTTGTCACTTCGGAGATAATAATCTCTGTCCGGCAAGCCCAGACCGGATTGGTAAAGAGAAGCTATCATCACTTTGCTGTTCTTGCTGTCTGGAGAGGCATAAAATGAGAAGAGCGGAGCGATAATGTAATATGAAAGCAGCCTGGCGGAGACCCTCTGAACATCTGCGGACGTGGTCATGTTGTCGATGAGTTTCAGCTCTCCTTTCAGCGGCTCGATTCCCGTTTGATTTATTGAATCAGTATCCAGGCCCATGCTGTAGAAACGGCCTATCTTCCAATCAAGGCTGCTCTCTTTGGCAGATGTGTTATTGGTGGCCCGCTCCACCAGCATTAGAACCTTCTCGTCGGTTCTGTCTTCCACGATCACAAATTCGTTATAATCGGTCTTATCCGATGGAACAGGATTCTTCACGATCCACCTGCCGTTGACATATTGATAGAAGTCGTCTCCGGGATGAATTGATCGATCCATGTTGTTAGGGTCAAAGGCCGGGGTCTCGTTGTAAGATATGCCGGCAGCCATCTGGCAAGTCATCTGTGTCAACAGTATCAAAGAAATAAATGCTGCGATGCGAAAAGCCTGTTTTGCCAACTGTCCAAATGTTCTCCTTAACATCATTTTCTACCCTCTTGCTGTGATTGAATTCATTTATCGCATATAAATGCAACGTTAATAAAAGAGGATATTCAGAGCGGTATCTGCAACCCGGCTCTGAGTGCTCGTTTCTTAAGCAGAGATCTTGCTCTTGGCAATGTATTTGATGAGGTCCGGGCCGAGTCTGGCCCTCTTCTGAACCTGGCTGGCCAGATCCTCCATGGCGGTGCCGCTGGCCACAAGGGAGCTGATCTCCACCAGAGTGGAGTCTTCTACGGTGAAGTACTCGTCCAGATCCTTTCTGTGGCCCCAAACATCTCCTTGCAATAGCTCGATGCCCTGCATGTCCAGGAATACCTGGATGGCATTGGACATGGTCTTGTGGTAGGATGGGGGTACCTGGATCATTCGCAGCCTGGGGCACCTTTGCATCAAGCTGAGGAAGTCTACATTGCTGGCGCGAAAAGCCAGGTGAACCATCTTCTCATTCGGATTGAGATTTGAAATCTCATTTTTTGAACTAACTACTCTAAGTCTCATGTATTCTCCCATTCGCTAAAGAATATTCACTAGTATTAATAGACACTTCTGGTAGACACTTGTGTACAGAAATGAATCTACTGGCTATACACATGTTTACAAAAGAAATCCCATGGCCGTTTGAGATGCTAAATTTGACAAAAATGAGATGGTATTAAAATAGTATACTGCATATATACACCGCAAATTGCGATAGGTACAACCGATAGGAGCCTTCCGTTTTGCCCTCAATTTTTTAAAGGTAGGCCAAAGTTGTCTTATTAATAGCTGTCGCTATTTCAGGTGAACTATTGGCAATAATAGGATCTACATTGCTATCAAAAATAAGTAAGTATTCCCTGGTTGCTCTCTCTTGGACTGGAATGTTTTGCCGCCAACTTCAGGGCGAATTGAGAGACCCGGTGGCGGGATAATCAAATCCGAGCTAAAGATGATTCTATCAGATCTTCGCCATGGTCCATTCTCAGGACGATGACCCGGCCTATACTGCCCTCAGAATATTGCATAGGAGGAAGTCTTACTCATCCATTTAAATCGCTATTGCCAGCCACCGGGCGAGCATTTTCGCCAGATCTCTTCGCAAAACCGGCTTGGCAATGAAATCGTTCATTCCTGCCTGAATACACTTCTCCCCATCACCTTGCATGACGAGTGCAGTCATGGCAATGATGGGAATGCCTGGATTGAGAGCCTTCGATCCTTGCCGACGAATTTTGCCTGTGGCCTCGTAACCGTCCATCTCAGGCATTTGGCAGTCCATCAGCACCAGGTCGTAAGGAGTGGTTTGGAGCGCTTTGACGGCCTCCAGGCCATTGGCCACAACATCTGATT
>JBATEC010000055.1:0-6339 GCA_049663825.1 Methanothrix sp.
GTTCTTTGCTCAAGCTCCCAAGCATTCTTTCGATATGCAAGCGTATCATTATAGACAAATCTGCAAAGCTCAAGTTGCCGTTCTAAGATAGTTACCTGAGATTTTGTAGGTTTGAGCCTGTAGCGATACGTTTTAACCATTGGTATATGATTGTAATATAAGATTAAATAGTTATTGTTAGGCAGAAACGGGGGCAAAGGACTCCGCTTTCATCCCCACCCAGAAGGATGGGGACTTCCCGCTTAGTCCTTCGCAATCCTACAAGTTAAAAGTCGAAGAGCGACTTTTGCCCCACTTTCCCCGCCCCCGCAAGTCCCGCCAGCTTGACCATCCCGTACTTGCCTCCGCCACCGGGCAAGACCTCCACCTCACCAGAGCGAAAGGCACGAATGGCCTCGATAACTTTCGGCTCGGCCTTCAGCTCGGCAAGATCTGCTTGCATTAAAACCTCAATCTCCGTCCTAGACTCCGTCAGCTCGCTCCAGCGCTTCTGCACTCCGGCTGTCATGGCGCTCTTGTGGCCCAGAGCGAGAGCAATGATCTCGGCCAGAGGAATAATGTGCTGGTATGGCGGCCGGTGTTCAGGATGCACGGCCTCTGGATAATCTGCCAGGAGAGAGACACGATCCATCACGCCAAGCTTGATCCGCCCCCCGCAGGAAGGACATCGGCCCATCAGCTCATCTTTTTGGTGCGCAGTGTACTGGCGAAAACAACGAGTGCAGGCGGTGCGGTTATACTTGCCCTCCGCCGGATAAAAGCCCACATTAAGGCTGGTACGGCGGCCTTTTTCTCTTTTTACGGCAAGAATTATGTCATCAAAACTTAGGCTCTCCAGATCCATCTGGTTGAACTCTCGGGCAAGCTTGTTGGAACGGGGCGAATGAGCATCGGAGTTGGAGAGAAATGTTCGGGAGGACAGCTCGGCAATCCGGTCCGCATAATCCGTATCTGCAGAGAGTCCCAGCTCAATGAACCGGATCTGTTCGGCTTTTTCCTGGTAGCACTCCGTTAAAGAGCGAAAGTAAGCAAAGATCCCGGTCCAGGGTGTGAAGGCATGAGCTGGCCCCAGCAGGCCACCCGCCTCAAGAACGTGGTCGGCAATCTCAGAACCGTTCAAATGCAGCCTGGGCCTGCCGTCTGCCGACAGGTTCGTAGAGTAAGGGGTGAAGGCCTCCTGCAGCTGCTCGGCCTTGGCAGTATCCGGCAAAAATATGAGATGATGCACGCGGCTGCTATCCTCCACCTCCACGCTGAGGACAAAACGGGTATCGCCCAGGAGAAAGAGCCCGTCGGCTTCGGGAAGCTTCCTTATGGCATCCAGCCACACGGGATGCAGGCAGTCTCCCGTGGCCATGATCTTCACACCTTTACGCTCCGCCTCTCTGGCAATCTCTGGTAGCTGCATGTCTGCGGAGACCGCCATCGAGTACTTGGAATGGATATGAAGATCAAGGTTTACAAGCATCTTTTTCCCGTTTCTCCATGCGGGGATAAACCCTTTATGCTTGACGATCTATTTTAGAGGCTGTGCAAGAGAACCTTAGAGAGCTGCTGGAGTGCTTTGGCAGAGGGGAGATAGACCTGGAAGAGGCCTTGCGCCGCATCAAACGCCAGCGCTTCCTGGCCGTAGGAGAAGTGGCAAAGCTAGACATTTGCCGGGCGGATCGCATCGGCATACCTGAGGGCATTCTTGCCGAGGGAAAGGATAAAACTGATCTCGTGGCCATCTCCCTGGCTCACCTGCAGGCGACCGGCAGTGTGATCATCACTCGCGTCTCGGCTGAGCAGCTGGATCTCCTGCGGTGCGCACAGCTGCCGGAAGGCAGTGAGCTGGAGCACAACACCAGGGCCAGGACGGTTGTCATTCGATCGGCGAAGCCGCAGGCTAAACGGGGATGGGTGGGCATCCTGGCAGCAGGCACCGCCGACATGCCGGTCGCTGAGGAGGCGCGCGTGGTGGCGGAGGAGATGGGATGCAACGTCATCTCGGAGTACGACGTAGGTGTTGCAGGCATTCACAGGCTCTTTCCCTGCCTGGAGAGGATGGCAGATGTTGATGTCTTCGTGGTGGCGGCCGGACGGGAGGGAACACTGCCGGCAGTGGTGGCAGGACTGGTAGAAGCCCCGGTTATAGGGCTGCCGGTTTCCACGGGCTACGGTATGGGCGGAGGCGGCCGGGCGGCCCTTTATTCCATGTTGCAGTCCTGCTCCGTTCTCACTGTGGTCAATATAGATGCGGGCTTTGTAGCTGGCGCTTATGCGGCAAAGATCGCCCGCCAAAAAACATATGAGCAAAAACAGTCGTAAATTATTCTCAGAAAAGTATTTATACGATCAAAAAGTTGTTAAACGAGAGCGGGTACACACATCTTTTTTACTAACCCCCACTCCCCTACCCGCTCGTTGCTTACTGTACGTAAATAGATCAAGAAAGATAAAGTTAAAAGAATTTATATATAAAAGTTTCCAGAATGAGATTATTTTGAGGGGAGATCCGGAGCGAGGGCAGGACTGCCAGCCAGTTGACCCTCGCCCCTGATGCTGAATGGACGCATGGAATAACCAGTTATTCCAATGTACTTTTCTTTAATCAAGATAGTTTTACTTAAGGTTTTCGGTATGCCTGCAAAAGACTGATCGCCTCGATCTTCGTCCCGGACTCCCGGCCGTAATCCCTGATCCTCTGCATAGTGTGATCTACCATACCCCCCGAGGTCATGATGATAGAGTTCTTGCTGAGGAGCGCTTTAAGTATGCATTTGTCGATGACGCCGTAGGTAAAATCTATGGATATGCCGCACTTTTCCGCCATGAACTTGGCACTGGTGCCCATAGCACCCTTAAAGCCTGCAGGAATTTTATCGAGCATGGCCTTGATCTGTTTTTCATCCGCCTCATCTACATTGCAGATGTAGATCTTGCCCCATGCCCCGGCCTGCGCTTTTGGCTGCAAGAGATCACAAAGCTCAAGGATGTTCCTGGGCGGCTTTGATCCCCGGGCAATGCCTCGGCCCGCCAGCTCCTGGAATAGGTCCACCACGAGAGGAAGCTTGAGCCGGGCATCCCTTATCAGCTCGACATCTCCGAATACCTCCGGCCCGGTGCCCCGGCGCACCACTCCTCCGTCCTTCAGAAGTATGACCTCATCCGCCCAGCGATAGGCCAAATCCACATCATGAGTGGAGATGATCAATGTCTTTCCGCCCAAATTCAGCTCATCGAGCATCTCCATGATCTCTTCAGAGCTGGCGGGATCGAGGTTGGATGTAGGCTCATCGAGAATTATCACCTCAGGCTCCATGGCCAGTATGCCGGCAATGGCCACCCTCTTCTTCTCGCCACCGCTCAGGTGATGCGGTGGACGGCGCTCATATCCAGAGAGTCCTACATACTGCAGGGCAAAGCCCACGTACCTCTTCACCTTCTCCGCAGCGTAGCCCAGATTAGTGGGGCCGAAGGCCACATCCTGGTAAACGGTAGGCGCGAAGAGCTGGTCGTCCGAATTCTGGAAGACCATGCCCACAGCTCGCCGGATAGACCGCAAACTTGCGGCATCGTAACTCATGGGCAGGCCCATAAAGAGGACAGATCCACCGCTGGGCCGCAGGATGCCGTTGAACATGAGCATGAGTGTGGACTTGCCGGCTCCATTGGGCCCCACCAGGGCAACTTTTTTTCCCGCCTCCAGGGAAACGCTCACGTCCATCAGAGCCTTTGTTCCATCTCCATAGGAATAGCTGAGACTTCTGGTTTCAAGGATAGTAGTCATAGTAGCCTCATCTGGTTAAAACTGCGATGGCAATAGCTGCGGCCAAATATATTGCTACCGCAAATACCGCCACGGGCTTTGCCCCCTCTTCAGGCTCCATGAGATCGAGCTTGCCGTCGTAACAGCGTGAGTCCATGGCCACGATGAGCCTTTCCCCCTGCTCCCAGGAGCGAATGAATAGAACGCTGCTAAGCAATGCAAATGAGTTCAGGGAGTTTTTTGTCCCGGCGTCACCCAGGCGCATAATCTGAGCGCTGTGGATCATGGCAGCCTGGTCCAAAAAGACGAATATGTATCTATAAATCATCATAGACAGTTCAATGACTGCCGAAGGTATGCGCAACGTTTTGAGCACGGCGAATATCTCAATCATGGGCGTGGTTAAGGCTATGAAATACAAAGAGCACATGCCGCCGAAGGTCCTGGCGATAAGAAGAGCGGCCAGGTTTGCCCCTTCTTCTCGGATGGCCAAATCGAATCCGTTGAGCTGCACGGAAAATAGCGTCTGCCCGCTGCCGTGCATGAAGGCCACCACGCCGGAACTGAGCAAGGCGAAGGAGAGGGGCACCAGCAGCAGCCGGGAATAGATGCGTCCGGGAATTTTGGCCAGGATAACAGTTACCAGGCTCATGGTTATGGCCACGAATAAAGGCGCTATGGGCGTAGTGGATGATACAGAAAGAAGGATGGCCCCCAGGCCTAAGAATAGTTTAAGACGGGCACTGGTCTCTCGCAGGGCATTGCCATGAGCGTAGTCGTCTAGAAGGTTATGCATCCGACTTTCCTTCTCGCTCCAGGGTGGATTTTTCTGCTTTTACCTTGGCTAATGCCCTGTAGTAGCCTAAAAAGTAACCGATGATAAGGCTGCCAACAGCCGCCTGCAGGGCAAAGAGGAGGCTCTCGATCTCGCCGCTCGGCGGGGTATAAAAGGACTGAAACCATGGGATGTAGGTGCCGCCGGTAAGGTCGGAAATCACATCTTCTGCCTGGCTGTCTGCTCCGCTCCACCCGTGATTTTGGGTAGAGCTGACAATAGCAAAGGCGGCGATGAAGAGCACAATGACGCCTAAAGTTAAAAGCTCAAGATTTATTTTCATGCCGCATCCTCCCTTAGCTTTTTTATTGTGCTTAGGGAGACCACATTCATTCTCACCAGCACATCGCTACGAAGCTGCACGATGTATTTGAACATCAATGCCGTCACCATTCCCTCCACTATGGCCAGAGGAATCTGGGTTATGGCAAAGACGGCGGCAAATGCCTCAAAGGAGGTAAAGGCGCCACCTGATGCGGCCGGAAAGGCCAGAGCCAGCTGGACGGATGTGACGAGATAGGTGGCCCAATCTGCCAAAGTAGCAGCCAGGAAAACGGCCAGATAGAGATGCAGCCCGACTCTTGTAGCAGCTTTGTAGACCAGGTAGCCGATGACAGGCCCTGCAATGCCCATGGAAAAGGTGTTTGCCCCCAGGGTTGTCAGGCCGCCGTGCGCCAGAAATACGGCCTGGTAGACCAGGACGATCATAGCCAGGACCGATGTTATCCAGGGGCCGAAGATTATGGAGCCCATTCCCGTACCCGTGGGATGAGAGCAGCTCCCGGTGACTGAGGGCAGCTTCAGGGAAGAGAGAACGAAGACGAAGGCTCCCGCCACGGCAAGCAAGGGCAGAGTCTCACGACTATCCTTGATCATCCTGTTCATTTTGTAGACGCCATAGGATACTACTGGAAGTGAGAGTGCAAACCAGATCTCCCACCAGGGATGGGGAAGAAAACCCTCCATTATGTGCATTGCAATGGCAAAGATATTCTGCAATATAAAGTTTTCTTGTCTTAGGACCAACTAAGTTTAATCAAAGGACGACGGCGCGCCTGCGCTGCTGAGCAGCCGGATATTCAGATAAAAGTATATGTTTAGCTGGCTAGCTTTACTGTTAGCATTTGAAGACATTTCTGGACCTTCACTCCAAAGTACTCTTTCCCTAATAAAGTTCCTTGAGCGCGTTGTGCAAAGGAATCGCTTCCTCTAACTTCTCAGAGAGATCTTTTGATTCTCGAAGAGCCAAAACTGGATAATGCAAAAGTGGCAAAAACCGCTCCCATCTCCTGCTGGGCCTGGACAAAATTACCCGGCGCCTCACTGACAGGCAGACCAAGGGCCAGATGGCGAACTCTCGGTCAGGAATAGTACCAACCTGTTCAATCACGTCATGAAATGTACATTTGAGCCTTCACATGAGGTGCTCAAAGACCTCATATGATGTTTACCTTCATATATCTCTGATAGTGTAATTGAGAAATATCAAGTGATAGGACAGATGGTAGGATATAGGGTGATAAGAAATGACAGTTAATGCGATATCGGGATTCTTATCCGCCAAGCTTTGCATTTCGGTCTTTCTCATTGCGGGTTTGCTTGGAACGGGGGCCGCAGGGAGCTACGATAACCTTTACTCAAGCAATGCTCCTCAGACTGCACAGGAGCGGGCAGAATTGTTTAAGTCGATTCAAAATACTGATGAGACGAGCAATCCTCAAATTGCGCAGGACGTAACCGATCTGTATAAAGC
>JBATEC010000056.1:0-2147 GCA_049663825.1 Methanothrix sp.
TAGTTTTCGTTTTTTCCGTATTACCTTTTGCGTGTCCCATCTTTTTCCCTACATCGGCCTTCGTCTGCTTGACATCAGCCGTCGTATCTACATTATCATCTATCATTTTTTGGATCCACCATTTGTGATTCTAATTCTAATAGAATGTCATTGAATAAAAAGCTTTTGGTATCAAAATATTAAAATGCCATAAGCTATGCACATACAAATTCAACAAATTAAAGCTCATCAGAACCGACGGCAAAAAAAAGGGATATCACTTCTGAAACCCATAACCATCTAAACCAATAGAGTTATGAACTTCGTTAGTCATCATGTTGAAATCTTTTGTATGGTGTGTGTTCGTACTTCCGAAATGCTGGAATGGATCGAATTGGCGATTAATATAGGACCTTCGATAAGCGAATATTGCTCGATCCCTGAAATGGATCAGCTGCAATATACTCATCCTCGCTAATTTGATAAGCTGCGATGGGATGGCAAAAATCATGCTTCTTCGGGGCATAGGAAAATTGCAGTTTGGGCATTGTGGAATCTTCATTATTAGGTAGATCAAATAGGAGATGCCTAAACTGCAAATAAATCCCTTCCATGTTAAATATATATTTGGCGTTACATTTTTATGACAATATTCACAAAGTACCATATATCCTCTATCGTTTATTACTATTGCTTATTTTAACAAATGATTGACCTGGAGAATGTTTTCTCGCGTTTAAATTTAGACATTTTATGGTCCATTTCGGCATCTCATTCATTTTATTCCCTGCGCCGACACCAGCCTTCCAGATGCCAGCCGACTTATCTACATTACCTTCTATCATTCTCTGAATCCACAGTAAGCTGTTCTAATTCTAATAGAATACCATTAAATAAAAAGCTTTTGGTACTAAAATACTAAAATCTATGCGCATATAAAATTTGTTAAGAGATGAAATGCGTAGCCAAAGACTGCATCGAACCTGGCCGAACCAGCGGCCAAAAATGGGCCTGGACGAGGACCTTTTACTCAAGGCGCTCGATCTGGTAGTAATCGTTTATTTAGCATCAGTGCCTGGGACCGAGCTAATCGTTGTTGTAGTTGATTTAGTTGTATCCTCTGCGACACTTAGAGCCATCAGCATCTTGTGATCTTTATGGATCCGGCATGTTGCCCTTAAGCATTAGCCATAACGTATTTAGGGACAAGTAATACGCAAATCCTAAAATGCAATCCTAAATTCCAAGCTGTGCAAGCTGTAATGTCGCCAGGTGGATTGAGCCGCCAAACAAAATTGATAGCACCGCCAAGATGATGAATACAATAATTAACCATTTGGCAATATCCATCGATATTCCAGCACCACGCACCCCTAATATTCCAAGTATCAGGGCTATTACAAAGAACACTATTCCCAAATATAGTAAGTCCGCCATTTTTATACACCTCTCTATTGATGAGTGTTACTTGCTTTTGATTTTGCCTCTAAATTCCGCCGCATAAGATATCCCAACGAGTTCAATTATTAATGAGAGAACAGGCAATTCCCGAAAAAGATTTGTATTTTCTATGAAATCTTCACCTTCGCGGCATCCGCTTTTTCGTGTACTAGCTTATTATCCAAATCAGCCTTCGCCTTCTGTGCATCAGCCTTTATGTCAGCCATTGCATAAGCTGCTTTCTTGCCCAGCTCATCATCGTGCCCAAATCTGGCCTTCACCTTCTCTACATCAGCCTCAACCTCAGCCTTAGCATGGGACATTCTATTCTCTAAATCAGAAACTGCCTTCTTGGCATCAGCCTTTATCGTCTCAACATTTTCATTTGTCATTCGTTAATTTCTCCATTTGAGAATCTAAACATAATAGTCTGTCATTGCATAAAACGATTTTGGTACCTAAATTTTCATACACATAAAATATATAAGCATGAAGCTTTATTATGTGGAACTATGCAGAAAACCACATTGACCTTATCCGAATCTGTGTCCAAAACGCTGAAGGTTTACACCGTACTGTCAAAAAGTAGATTGCGGGCCCAAAACATCGTGATCGAAGAAGCCTTAAAAGAATTCTTTGAGAGACGCAATGTGAAACTAGAGTAGTAGCCAAAGCGATTTCATCAATATTCATTTTTTTCTCCTTGAGCATCTCCGAAAGTATTGGCT
>JBATEC010000057.1:0-8158 GCA_049663825.1 Methanothrix sp.
ATATAATATACTCACTGATCCGAAAAACAGCATCTATCGAACTGCTCTGGTGCACCTAAACACATACCTTTCAACTATTTTCCTCTGGGGCTGGGCAATAAGCTTATATTATATGCGATTGCAGCCATTATATTTCAATGTATTATATTTAACTCAGATTTTATATTGCTTTTATTACTTCTTTTGACATCATTGTCTGCATCTAATTATTCGTTGCATTTATTATCTGACATTAAAGAAAATCAGGCGAAAAAAAGAGAATTTATAACCAAATGGTCTTTCATTTCCAGTTCTTGGATTTTTGTGATTATGTTGATAACAATAAATCGTTCCTCTATAAATATTGTTGAGAAAGAATTAAATTATCTCGCAATACTGGGAGTATGCATAACTTTTTTGAGTATATTGTTAGCAATCTTTGCTACTGATAAATTAGCCAATCTTAAAAAGTATGCAAAAAAATTTGAGTTAGCTGCTGGATTTTATTGCGTTTTGTGGATAGTTTTTTTTGCAATCATTATTCCGGGTACTTGCGTTAAATCATTCGATGGCGTATATTTTGAAAATTTCTTAATTATGTCATATTTGACTTTCTTCTCTTTAATTCTCTTGCCAGCACTTATTTATTTTTACTTCGTGCCTGAGCAGTGAATTTCGGGTATTTGACTAGCTAAAAACTGCTAGATCCATATTATATGGGACCGAATGCGATATGCGATATAGCTATCTCCTCTTCCGCAACTTCTTCTTCCTCAACCATCGCGATAGACTCCATGGCAAGCTGTTCTCCAGCCTTTTCCTCATCTCCTCCAGTTTCTTTTCCCCGCTCGTTGCCTTTTTCTTCATAAAAAAAATCACCCACCATCCTATCAGTGCCGAAGCCTTATACCTGGCGGATCTTCCTGGGCCAGAACATCCGGCAAAACTTTATATTCCAAATCAGTCTAAATATATGTGGTGTGTAAAAATGATTCTGCAATCCCCAAAACATCTCTTCTGCATGACTATGCTGTTATTCCTATTATCGTTTTCGCAGCCGACCTCCGGCGCTGACCCCATCTCCTCTGATGCCGCTGCCCCCTCCCTGAACGGCACAGCTTTTCGAGATGTGAATGGCGACGGCTTCTTCTCGCCGGGCGAGGTCGGCCTCGCGAATAGTACCATCCGGCTGATGCTGGAAGGAACCGAGATCTCCAATACTGCTACAAACGAATCGGGGCAGTACTTCTTCGGCAATCTCGCCCCCGGCCGCTACGAGCTGATGGCAGATCCCTTTTCAGGCTGGAACCTGACCGCTCCCGGCGCCGGCCGCTATGAAGTGACGCTCTCCGACAAGAGCGGCTTTGGCCTGGACTTTGGCTATTTTGCTCCAACCAATCTCACCGCTTCCCTTCCGGCTAGGGTATATCCGATCATGCGCCCAACACGGGAAGACGCGGGCCTATGGGCCGGGCAGTACAATGCTTCCACCAAGGCCTATCTCAGCCCTGAGATTTCTGCAAAGATGGCCTCAGCGCCTGTCACTTCCTTCAGCCTGCTGGACAGGCTCAAGTACACGCCATCGGAGCGAGATCAGGGGAAATGCGGCAACTGCTGGGCCTGGGCGGGAACCGGCGTGATGGAGCTTGATTATGCCCGGCAAAAGAGCGTTTCCGACCGCCTCTCCGTACAGTATCTTGTTTCCAATTACAATGGCGGCTGCGGACAATCAGGGGCCTGCTGCGGCGGCTGGCTGTCAGACCTGACCAGATTTTACAAGGCCAAGAGCATGACGGTTCCCTGGTCCAACGCCAACGCTCATTATCGGGATGGCATACAGGATTGCGGCGCATGCTCGGTTGTATCCGCATCTTCCATCTCCTCCGATCCCCATTATGATCTGTCGGATATCTCTGTCAATACTATTCCCACTCAAAAACTGGCCAAAGAGCAGGCCATCACCAACATCAAGAACGTATTGCTGCAGGGCAAAGGCATCTGGTTCGCCTACTATTTGCCTGATGGCAGTGCCTGGGATAACTTCTTTCACTTCTGGGGTGATCGTCCGGAGAGCGCTGTGTGGCAGCCGGACAGTGCCTGCGGCAGATCGTTTGACTATCAGAACGGAGGCGGGCATGCCGTCCTCTGCGTAGGCTATGATGAAACCGATCCTAATAACCGCTACTGGATCATGCTCAATAGCTGGGGCATTACGTCCGGGCGACCGGCCGGCCTATTCCGCATGAATATGGACATGAACTACGATTGCAGCTACGGCGATATCGGATATGCCTTCAACTGGATGACTCTGGATATGAGCTACCAGGAAGCCGGAAACAGTGCGCCGCAAACGCCTTCAGCGCCTCAGGGCCCTGTGCAGGGGTCAGCCCTTAATTCTTTAAGCTACAATACATCGACTTATGATCCTGATGGGGATCCTGTCAAGTTCACCTTCAACTGGGGAGATGGCGTCACTTCTGAGACCGAGCTGATCAGTTCCGGCCAGGGTGAGGCCTCGCACAACTGGAGTTTTGCGGGAACCTATCAGGTAACGGCCAAAGCCACAGACAGCAAGGGTGGTCAGTCCGCCTGGTCAACATCTCTTGCGGTCGAGATATCTGCCAATAGCCCGCCAATAACGCCATCCTCTCCCGCAGGTGTTGCACGTGGCTATGTTGACAAGTCATATTCCTTCAAAGGCCATACCACAGATCCCGATGATGATCAGATCTTCTATACCTTCGACTGGGGCGACGGCAGTACCTCGCAAACCGAAACGGTCAGTTCGGGAAATTCGGTTATCATGCCGCATACCTGGAGCGAGGCCGGAATCTATCAGGTTCTGGTCATGGCCACAGATAGCAATAATGCTACATCTCTTCCGTCCGCTGCCAAAAAGGTGAAAATATATGCGGCATCTCGCGGATCAAAGGCCGTGCCGTCTGCAGAGGCAAAAGCAGGAGAGACGGGGCAGCGCAAAAAGACCTGCCCATGTTCGGCAAAAAATTGAAGGAATTATCGCCTTCATATTTTCCTATTTTTTGCAATTAATAAGTCGAGCAGGCGTTCTTTTCGAGAATCTTTACCAGTGCCTCCGCCCTGCGCCCTACCAGGGACGGGTCCACTGGAACCCTGGCGACGCCAGTCTCAATGGCGGCGCGAGCGACGGCTGAGGCGACGGCGGGAACTACCCTTCGGTCCAGTGGCGAGGGAATGATGCACTCCTCGGATACGCTCTCCACCAGGCCGGCAATTGCTCGCGAAGCTGCGATCTTCATGGCCTCGTTTATGTCGGATGCACGCACATCCAGGGCTCCGCGAAAGATCCCAGGGAATCCCAGCACATTGTTGACCTGATTGGGGAAATCGGATCGGCCGGTGGCAACCACTCGCGCGCCAGCCTGCAAGGCCAGGTCGGGCATGATCTCCGGCATGGGGTTGGCCATGGCAAAGACTATGGCATCCGCAGCCATGCTCTTTACCATCGCGGGAGTAACAATGCCTGCTACCGACAGGCCCAGGAATATGTCCGCTCCGGCAATCGCATCGGCTAACGTGCCGGTAACATTGCGCGGATTGGTCATTTTAGCGATCTGCATTTTGGCCGGGTTGAGGTCCGTGCGGCCTGCGTGGATCACACCACGGCTATCGCAGAGTATGGCGTCCTTTACCCCAAAGCTGTAGAGAAATTTGGTAACGGCGATGCCCGCTGCGCCAGCTCCGCTCACGGCGACGCGCACCTGGGAAAAGCTCTTTCCCACCACTTTGAGGGCATTGATGAGGGCAGCCAGGGCGACCACGGCTGTGCCGTGCTGGTCATCATGAAATACCGGTATCTTCATGATCTTCTTGAGGCGTTCCTCTACCTCGAAGCAACGTGGCGCGCTTATATCCTCCAGGTTGATTCCGCCAAAGACAGGCTCTATTGCCGCAACTGTTTCCACGATGACCGATGGGTCCTTGGAGGTTATGGCTATGGGAAAGGCATCTATGCCGGCGAAGCTCTTGAACAAAATGGCCTTTCCCTCCATGACCGGGATGGAAGCCAGCGGCCCAATATCGCCCAAGCCCAGGACGGCGGTCCCGTCTGTTACCACAGCTACGAGATTGCCTTTGGAGGTGTACTCATAAACGTCGTTTGGATTCTTTTCGATCTCGCGACAGGGTTCAGCCACGCCGGGAGTGTAAGCTAAGGAGAGGTCACGTACGGTAGCGCAAGGGACCTTGCTGTGGATGGCAATCTTGCCCCTGGCATCTTTATGAAATGCTAAAGCATCATCTCTTAGAGACATATTGACTCCTGAATCTAGGATCCTGCGGCAACAAGGAGGAGCAACAGATATAAAGCATGGGTCAGACTGAGAATTAGCGGGGCCGGGGTGGCAGAGCGGACAATTTCTGCTGCTTTTGGACAGCGGAAGTTCATACGCGGCAGGCTCGAGACCTGTTGTCCCTTCCTGGGACGCTTGGGTTCAAAATGACGGGGGCGCGACAGCCCTCTCAGGAAAATCCCAACCCCGGCGCTATTCAATTATAGAAAGTTTCATATCGGAGCAGAAAAAGGCGATAAGGTTATGGCTAGATTTCCCGAAGCTGAAAAGAGAATCTTGAATCTCAAGATATGCATGAGCTGCAACGCACGAAATCCTGTAAGAGCGACTCGCTGCCGCAAGTGCGGTTATAAGGGACTGAGGATGAAGTCCAAGGAAAACAAGACCGCTTAGATGATGATTGAGAGGGGCAGAGTCGAGCTGCTGCTTGCTAATGCTGTAGCCGAACGCGGCGCCGGACATCTCACTTTAATCGATCCGGATTCCCAAAGTCCGGTGCAGGCTGCAGCCATGGCTCTGGCTGCGGCCAAAGGGGGCACGGACGCCATCATGGTAGGCGGCTCGGTAGGTGCGGCAGGAATTCTTCTTCATGAGACGGTGCGAGCCATCAAGGAGAAGACCGATCTGCCGGTAATTCTCTTCCCCAGCAGCGTGGCAGGCCTATGTGAAAATGCCGATGCTGTCTTTTTTATGAGCCTGTTAAACTCTCGTTCCTCAGCTTATATTGTGGAAAACCAGGCGCTTGGTGCTCCGTTGGTCCTGCGCTACGGTCTGGAGCCCATACCTATGGCTTATATCATCATCGAGCCGGGCGGCACAGTGGGCTTTGTGGGCGATGCTCGCCTCATACCGCGAAGAAAACCGGAGTTGGCTGCCGCCTATGCCCTGTCAGCAAAATTCATGGGCATGAGGGTGGTGTATCTCGAGGCAGGGTCTGGTGCAGACTCACCAGTGCCTGCCGGCATGGTGGCCCTGGTCAAGAAGCTCCTGGGAGACGTCCTGCTCATAGTAGGCGGCGGGATTCGCAGCGGCGGTGCAGCGGCTGAGCTCGTAGCCGCAGGCGCGGACCTGATTGTCACAGGAACCGGCGTGGAGAAGAGCCAAGACGTCACAGCTTTTGTCACTGAGCTGACAAAATCCATTCGCAGGTAGTTATTCGTGTCCTCTCCAATGCAGATCTTTTTGGATCGACATAATCTGGACGGTTTTCTATTTGTCGGCGACAGCATTTGCGATGTCGATATGTATTATCTCACTCATTTCTTGGCTGGCGACCGATTTGCTCTTCTTGCCCGGGAGAAAACCACACTGCTAGTCTCTTCCATGGAGACGGGCCGGGCCCGGAAGGAATCGATTGTGGATGAGTGTGTGAGCACCTCACGATACCGAATCCTGGATAAGATGAAGGGAAGCGAAAAGCCGGAAGAGGCTTATTGCCGGGTACTGGTGGAGTTTTTGCACAGTCACGGCATAAGGCGTCTGGGCGTGCCTTTTAGCTTTCCAGCCGGCTTTTACCAGCATCTTGTCATGGATTTTGATGTTAAAATCATGGAAAGCCCCGCTTCGCGATGTAGGGCGATAAAGAGGCAAGAGGAGCTGGACGCCATCGTTTGCACGCAGAGGGCCTGCGAGAGGGCCATGCGCCAGGCGGTACTTCTAATCGGCAACAGTGAGCCGCGCGGGGAGATGCTCTATCGCGAGGGGCAGCCTCTTACCTCGGAAAAGGTGCGCAGTGCAATTGATGTATCTTTGCTGGAGGACGGCTGCGAGGCAATGGATACCATCGTCGCCGGGGGCCTGCAGGCTGCGGACCCTCATGCGCGAGGGACTGGGCCGTTAGCTGCCAACGCTCCCATTGTCATAGATATCTTTCCGCGCAGCAAGAGCAGCCGCTACTTTGCCGATATGACGCGCACAGTTCTCAAGGGCGAAGCCGCACCCGAGATAAAAGAGATCTACGAGGCGGTGCGTCTGGCGCAGGCCGAGGGCCTTGAGGCCATTCGTGCGGGCATTTTTGGCAAGGAGGTCCACTCTCGTGTCTCTCAGGTCTTCCTGGATCAGGGATACCCGGAGAGGGAGGGTTGCGGTTTTACCCATTCCACCGGGCACGGCGTGGGCCTGGATGTGCATGAAAAACCAACTCTAAGCGATGTTGGTGGGGCTTTAGAGGTCAATCACGTGGTAACTGTGGAGCCGGGGCTGTACTATCCAAAGATTGGAGGCGTGCGTCTGGAGGACCTGGTAGTGGTAAAAGAAAACGGCTCTGAGAACCTCACTAATTTCGAGAGGAAGCTCGTGCTTTAGGTGTTATCAATGGACGCAGAAATTCTAGAGAAGTACAGGCGGGCCGGGCAAATCCTGGCCGAGGTGCAGGCCGAGGCAGTGCAGAGGGTTGTTGTGGGCGCGTCACTGCTGGATGTGGCTAATTTCGTGGAGGATGCGATCAGATCAAGGGGCGCAAAGCCCGCCTTTCCTTGCAATATATCTCTGGATAGGAATGCGGCTCATTATACGCCTTCGCCCGGTGACGCCGCCATTTTTGGCGAGAACATGGTCAAGCTGGATGTGGGTGTGCATGTGGACGGATATATTGCCGATGCCGCCATCACAATTGATCTGAGCGGCCATGATAAGCTGGTCGAGGCCTCTCATGCGGCTCTAGAGGCGGCTTTAGAGATAATCAGGCCGGGCACCGACACGGCCCAGATCGGCAAAGTCATAGAGGAGACCATAACCGGCTACGGCTACAAGCCGGTATATAACTTGACAGGCCACGGTCTGTCCAGATATCTGGCCCATGACGGGCCCGCTGTGCCCAATAAGGCTATGGGGAAGGGCACCGTCTTGAAGGATGGAGATGTTATTGCCATTGAGCCATTTGCCACCAACGGCTCGGGCAGGATCAGCGAGGCTCCCATCAACGAGATTTACGGCCTTTCCGCCTCCAGACCTGTGCGGCTTCCTGCGGCTCGAGCGCTTTTAAAAGAGATCTCAGAAAGCTACAAAACGCTTCCTTTTGCTCGGCGCTGGCTCAAAGGCGAAAGAGCTGAGTATGCGCTTATGCAGCTTTTGCGCAGTGGAGCCGTGCACGGATATCCGGTACTTTGGGAGGTAGAAGGGGCTCTGGTCTCCCAGGCCGAGCACACAGTTGTGGTTCTCGATAAGGGATGCGAGGTAACAACCAGATCGATCTAGTCGGCCCCGCCTGTATCCTCTGTCCCATCGTCATCTTTGTAGCTATCATCGCCAAGCATGGCTGCCGATATGGCATCAATTCCGTCCATAAGCTCTGCAGTCATGCAGTAGGGTATGTCGCCAATCTCTGGAAGGTTCTCTCCTCCGATCACTCTGGCCCCTACCTGGCTGAGCAGATCGAATGCGCCGTCCAGGTTCTCCTCTTGCTCGGCAGCAACTGCCTTTGCCACCATTTCTTCCAGGGGGCTTTCGCGATCAAAGGTTCCTATGATATAGCGCTGGCTGGAGACGAATACTGCGGCGAGAGAGGTCTTGAGGGATTCGAGCATCAAATCTGCATCTTCTCCCATGGATTCGTTCTCTGCAAAGACAATCGACCTGATGGCCGTGATCTCGGCCAGGGCATCTTCGGGAGCTATAACTGTGTGCTCGCATCGGGCTATTACCTTGAGACAGGCCAGCACCACATCATCCATAATGTAGATGAAGACGGCACCCGAGTTCTTATCATCATCCTCGGTTAGCTTGAAGTTGCTGTCCTTGACCTTATTCATCCAGTTGAGCCATCGCTTCTCGGTGTAGAATTCTTCTTTCATTTTGCAACTCATCCTTAAATTTTGCTGTTTACCGGTATGTGTCCACCAGGGCCACTC
>JBATEC010000058.1:0-2729 GCA_049663825.1 Methanothrix sp.
ATCTTGTCATTCTCCTGGCCGAGGATAATCCGATAAATCAGAAAGTGGCTCTTAGCATGCTAAAGCGCCTCGATTATAAAGCTGATGTTGCCAACAACGGCCTTTGTGTTCTGTCGTCTATGGAAAAAAAGGCTTATGATGTCATCCTCATGGACATACAGATGCCGGATATGGACGGAGTGGGTGCCACGCGCAGCATCCGCGAGCAAAAGATGAAAAAACAGCCTTACATAATCGCCATGACTGCTTATGCTCTTGATGGAGATAGGGAGGAGTTTCTCAAGGCAGGCATGAACGACTATCTCAGCAAACCGATACGGATGGAAGAACTTAAGCTGGCATTGGAAAGATGCGAAGAGGTTCTAAATGGGAGTGGCTGATATTCAAATCATTCGCTCCTCTTCTTTCACCTCTCCGTACAGTTCCGGCAATGCGTTCATGTACTCCTTAATCATAATAGGAAATGATCTGGATTCCATGAAGCGAAGGCCGAGCTGCTCTGCCCAGCGCTGTATCCCCAGGTCTTGAGAGACAACTGCCGCATCCAGCTCTTTTGCCAATAACAAAACGTCGATGTCCGGGGCGCTGTCCAGGATGCCATACCGCAGTGCAGCTCTGTACTTCTCTCGAAATTTGCGTATTATGCTGCCCACAATCTCCCGTTCAATTTCATCTTTCATGTCCGCGAGACCGGTGCCGCCCTCGGAGAGAGATATGCACCTGGAGACTGATTCCCATATGGCCTCTTCGGAGATGTTCATGCCTTTGTTTATGCGACTTCTCATGTAGTCTACATATTCATAAAAGATCTTGGAAGGCACCTTTACTTTGTACCTGTCCGGCGATTTTTTAACGAGCCATGTATCGACCTTACCCAAGACTCGGACATCACAATTATTATGCCTGGCGAAATCCTTGATCTCGTTGTAGACGGAAGGATATGGAATGTAGCAGCTAATCCCCAGGTGAAGCCTTCCTTCTGCCACACGATCCAATATGGCATTCATTCCTTCGCAGATGCTGGCAGCGCCCTCGCTCTCCCAGGCTAAAGAGTCCGTGAGGGCTGTCGTATCCAGCACGAACCTTTGGCGCAACATTAATAATAGTACGGAGGAAGTGATATAAGATACCTTCTAATTCGTTGAGATTTGGGTCATGCAGGTGAAAAGCTAAATAAATCCTGAGCAGATAAGAGGGCGTGAAATCCTCCGAACCCCTGGTCTTCACCTTATCCCGGATTGAGAACCTCATGCATCAGGTGAGTTTCGATCCGGTGGAGATGAAAGGGAAAATTATCACCAACACATCTCTGATAGAAAAGGAACGCCTGAATGAGACGCTAGCTATCTTTTACGATATCATCCAAAGCGGCCTTTCCGTTTCGCCTTTGATTATGTTGGGAGAAGAGAAAAGACTGATAAAGATTAAGACCGCTTGCAGCCTGACCATCAGCGGCGTTTTGCTCAAATCCGGCATATCCGTGCGTCCCAAAGGCGGCGGGCTGATAGAAGTGGTAGAGCGCGAGCCGACCAGATTCACGGACATGCTCATGTACTGGGCCACAACCATCGATCCCATAGACGTTCTCATGTCTCAGGAGCTGACGGATATCACGGGAATGATGCGCACGGGAAACGGGCGCATCCTGGGCAACCTCCAGGAGGCTCCCATGCTGGCCAGGGAGAAAATCGAGGAGATGCTTGACCTGCTGACCGCAGCGGAGTTTACCGGAGTCCTGGAGCTGGGCGAGCCGAATATGAATGTGCTGGGCGTCTCTGTGGAGATGGATCACGTGGGAATTTCTCTGGTGGGCGGCACAAATCTGGTGGCAGCCGCACAGGAATGCGGCATCGATGTGAGGCACGAGTCTATAAGCGACCTGACCGATGTCGCGGATATGAAGCATATTGAAGAGCTGGTTTGATGAAGTGCAATACAGGATCAGCATGACACTTAATCTAAAGCAAAGTTTAGATATTGCATTTCGCATTAACGGACCACTTCCAAAGATAATTCCAAAAATATAGTAAGTCTCTTTTAATATGGCATTCATATCCACTGCGGGTAAGGGGGAGCATGATGGAATTAGAGATGGCGCAATTGGACCATTTTGGGCTTGTAGCAGGCGTTTTTGACCAGCTTGGGATAAGCGAAGTCATTGATGATCGTCTTCCGAAAAGCAGGCACCATAAATTATCCCACTCTCAGATCCTAAAAGCCATGGTTTTCCTTCATTCTTCGAGAAC
This sequence comes from Methanothrix sp., assembly GCA_049663825.1. GTDB lineage: Archaea > Halobacteriota > Methanosarcinia > Methanotrichales > Methanotrichaceae > Methanothrix. The sequence continues at coordinate 2,247 of JBATEC010000058.1, forward strand.
CTTCCAGTAGATAAGTTGCTTGGCGAAGGCGTAGTTGCAGCAGATCTCGATGATGATGTCTTAGGAAGGACATTTGACGCGATATACGAATATGACCCAACCAACCTATTTAACGAAATAGTCCTGAAGGTCATGGACCGAGTTGACTTTGATACCAAGCTGCTTCATGCTGATACTACCAGCTTTGGCGTTCATGGAATGTATGAGGACGAAGACATCGGCAACACAATCGAGATTGCCCTCGGCCACCCAAAAGACGGTCGAGCTGACCTGAAGCAGTTCGTCCTGAGCATGGTCACGAATCAACATGGCCTTCCTCTCTTTGTAGAAGCGAAATCAGGGAATGCCTCCGATAAGAATACTATAATAGACACAATCTCAAAGCTCAGAAAAAGTATTACGTTTGAAACATCTGCGTATTTTATAGCAGATAGTGCCCTGTACACCAAAGACAATATCCAGAAGCTTGGAGACGGTGTTAGG
>JBATEC010000059.1:0-5144 GCA_049663825.1 Methanothrix sp.
AGCTAGATCCTTGATATACCCTAAAGGATGATTTTGTTTGTGCATAATCCATAGTTTCTGCCCAGTTCTTTTGGAAAGGCTCCCAATCCATTCCTGCTAAAGAATTCAATCTAAAGTCGGAATACAAAGGCGATTGGTAAAATGGGTATACTCCATAGGGTCCGGGATATGTTCCGTTCCTAAATTGATAAGGATAGGCATAATTCATGAAAAACTCCGAACCAAAGTAGGGGTAGTACATAGTCTCCCAACTCTGTTGTTGGTTTGGGGAAAATATAGGATCAGTGAAGTATTGAGCTATATCACCACCATAAGGTCCGACGTATCCTCCGCCAAGGTAGTCCTGCCCGCCTGCTAAACTGATCAGCAAGCTTAAGGTGAACAATGCTATATACGGCAAGAATTTTTTATATGTCATATGATTTCACAAGCTACCATTAGCACTGATAGAATTTAACACTATCTATAATTAGTTCGTCTTAATTTATAGTTAAATTTATATAATTTTATTGAATTTAATCGCCGGATAGCAATTATCACTATATTGTACTAATAAATTAGTGGATTATCAACATTCATGCGCAGTCGCCTCGCATGCACCGCCAGCTCTGCTGGCGGGGTTCGCCGCCGCCGTTTAACTTGCCTTGGGACAGAGACCAAAAAGAAATTGCGGGAAACGGCTCATCTCTCCTCGTAAATTGGCTTTTCCGGAACCAGGTAGATGGTCCAGAAGACCAGCGCGGTGACCAGCGCTTTAACGATGATGTTGGTCCAGACCATCTGCTGGAGGCCCTCCGATCCCACAACTCCGGCAAAGGCGATGATGGGAAAGATCAGGCTGTCCACGGGAATGGAGACGGAATTGGAGGCAAATACCCGCGTCCATTGCGGCCATTTTTCTCTTCCGCCGCGCGTCCAGAGCTGATAGACTTTCGTGTCAATCAGCTCGGCAATGAGCGCCGTTAGGATGGATGCCAGTACGATCCTCATCTGCAGGGAGAAAAGAAATTCCCAGGCAATCTGCCCTCCGCTATTCGCCCAATCCGTCTGCGCCGGCAGCAGGACCACCAGCTGAAAATAAAGGGCAGCGAGCAGGTTGACGGCTGCCGCCAGCCAGATGGTGGTGACTGCTGCCTTCTGGCCGAGTTGCTTGTGGATAAGGTCGCGCCAGGTGAAAGTAAGGGAGTAGATAAAGCCTGCGTCCATGACCAGGCCGCCGAAGTAGGTGACCTTGGTGGCGGCGATGTTGCCTGCCAGGGAGAAGAAGAGGTAAAGGCCGGAGAGAATTATGGCGGCCTGTGTCCTGTCCAGCCCTAATTTGCCGTTCATGAGCCTACTAGCATTGGCTTTTAACGTCTTTCTGCCCTCGCAATCCTCGCACTCGCTCCGTGCCTCTGTCTTTATCTGCATTCTAAGTCTTTTTCAGCCATTTTTCTTTCATCTGCGCAAATTTACCTGTTCGTATGCTTTCCCGGACCTCTTCCATAAAGCGGAGCATAAAGTGGAGATTATGAAGCGTGGCCAGCCGAAAATAGGACAGCTCCCTGGAGACATAAAGATGGCGAAGATAGGCTCGCGAGTAGGTGCGGCAGGTCGAGCAGGAACAGTTGGGGTCGACGGGCGAGCTGTCCTCCTTGAATTTAGCTGTCTTGATATTTATGTGGAACTTGTTCTCCTGTGATCCACCTGCCTGAGGCGAGATTAAGAGGCTTCCCCGACGAGCGATTCTTGTGGGAGAGACGCAGTCGAAGGTATCGATTCCTCTAGCCACGCATTCAAATATGTCGTCGATCTCGCCGATGCCTAAGAGATGGCGCGGCCGGTCGTCGTCCAGTCTGGGAATTGTCCAGTCCAAGACCTGATGCATATCCTGCTTGCTGTTCCCCAGCGAGCCACCAATGGCGATGCCGTCAAAAGGCTGGCAGCAGATGGCTTCTGTGCTTTCCCGCCTCAAGTCATCAAACCATCCGCCCTGTATTATGCCGTAGAGAGCTTGATCTTTATCATGATATCTGATGGACTCTTCCGCCCAATTATGGGTTCTTAGCATGGCTTTTCTGGTGTAATCGTAATCCGAGAGGGGAGAAGTACATTCGTCAAATGCCATGATGATGTCTGCTCCTAGATTGGACTGAATCTTCATCGACTTTTCCGCATTCAAAAAATGCCAGTCTCCGTCGGCAATGGACTTGAAAGAGATGCCATCATCAGTGATCTTTGTCAAATTCTCCTTCGGCTTTCTTTTTTCGTTTTTCCCGTATCCTGCGTCTCTCTCGGTCTCATTCTCCAATTCAGTGCACTTATCATCGTATTTTTTTCGGAAATCTTGCGGGAAGATGTTGCCGATCTTGCTGATGTTATGCTCTCTGGCAAAGCCTAAAGAAAATGCCTGAAAGCCGCCGGAATCTGTGAACATGGGCCGATAAAATCCCATGAACCGGTGCATCCCACCGAAACGCTTTATCAGTTCATCGCCCGGCTTCAGGTGAAGATGGTAGGTATTGGCAAGGGTGCACTGCGCGCCTAAACTGAGCAGATCGTCGGAGCCCAAAGCTCGAACGCTGCCCATTGTTGCCACCGGAACCAGGTAGGGCGTCTGTATATCTCCCCGCCTGGTTTTTATCTGCCCCAGCCTTGCATGGGATTGCTTATCCCGCTTTAAGATCTCAAAAGATAGTGCGCCCATATCCTATTACCTGAATAAAAATATTTTTCCGCATCTCGCCCCATGAAAATATCTTCATTACTGCTATCATGCCAGATGCTCCTTTGCGGCCAGCAGACGGAAAAAGCTTTTGCATGACTTGCCCATGTCCTGCATCCGAAAAAGCTTTTAGACAACAATGCAATGATATAATCAGGTAGAGGTTTATTGCAGGTTTATGGCAGAGGTTTGTAGATGAGCGTGCATAGCGGCGGAATTCTCTTATTCCGGTTTAGAGACAACAAGCTTGAGGTGCTGCTTGTCCATCCAGGTGGCCCTTTTTGGTCCGGAAAGGATGAGGGTGCCTGGTCGATACCCAAAGGGGTGTTTGAAGAGCAGGAGATCCCGCTGGAGGCCGCAAAAAGGGAATTTAGAGAGGAAACCGGCTCTGAGGTTACGGGAAGGTTCACAAATCTTGGCACGATAAGGCAGCCTAGCAGAAAGATTGTGCATGTGTGGGCACATCAATCTGATTTAGATGCGGCTCTTGCCACGAGCAATAAATTCAGCATGGAATGGCCCAAAAAATCAGGAATCATAAGAGAATTTCCAGAGGTCGATAAAGCCGAATGGTTTGATGCCGAGAAAGCCAGGAATAAGATCCTGAAAGGGCAAGCCGGTTTTATTGATAGGCTTCTGAAAGCCGTCAATTATGAGCCAAAATAAAAAGAAGCTATTAGAGGGCCTTCTTGACCTTTTCCACCAGCTCCGCCCGGATGGCGCTCCTGCGATCACCACCGCAGACGATGCCCCGCACGCCGATGATGTCCGGCTGCAATCGTCTGAGAAGCTCCAGGTGTGCGAAGCTGATGCTTCCGGCAATAGCTACCTCCAGACCGGCGGCATGACCCTGAGCAATAAAATCCAGCAGATCCTGCTCGCTCATGAAATCAAAGGTAGGCCTTCCGTCTTTGACGGCTGTGTCCACCATAACCAGGTCTGCTCCGGCTTTGGCGGCAACCGCGGGCAGGAGCCGGGGCGAGATGGATCCGACTCGGGCGTAGTCGGAGTAGGCTGATGCAACTACTTTCTTCTTGGCATCAAAGTCCTTGACCGCTCGCACAATGCCATCCAGCATCTCTTCCGCTTGAGCCGGGGTCTTCGCACCCAAAAGGCCAGCCTTTATGTACTCGGCACCTGAGAGCGCAGCGCCTAACGCCGCCAGGCTTGCCGTTCCCGGCTTGAATTCCAGGTCGCCGATGGTGGCGGAAACCGGCACTTTGCCTTTGGCCAGGTCTGCCACGGCCCGGATGGCCCAGGGAAAGTTCGCGCCAAGTGATCCCTCTTTGGGATTTTTTACATCTAGAATGTCCGCACCGCCGGCAAGAGCCGCTTGTGCTTCATCTATATTCATAGGGCTAACCAACAATCTCATATTCATCCAATCCCGAAAGGAGCAGTTGTGCGATGCATCTTCGTCCTCGATATACTTAATGGTGCTGTTGTCCATGCCGTGCGCGGAGAGAGGAGCCGTTATGAGCCTATAGCTGGCTTTTCCAAGATCGTGTCCACATCAGAGCCGCTGGGCATTTTGCAGGAGATTCGCCCCAGGGAGGTTTACGTCGCAGACCTTAATCTGCTGACAGGCCGGGGCGATAATCTGGCGGCCATAAAAAATATATCGGACAGGACGAAGGCCATGGCAGATACGGGGATTTCGAGGGCCGGCGATCTGGACCGTCTGCCTGCATCCGTCTCTCCGGTACTGGGCACGGAGACATCGTCGTTGCAGCTCATAAAAGAGGCAGCAATAGAGCGCCGGATAGTAGTAAGCATCGATATGATGAAGAGGAAGGTTTTGGCAAGCGATCCAGAGCTGGCCGGTCAGACGCCCTTGCAACTCTTGCAGAAGTTAAACGGGCTGAAACTGGAAAGCGTTATCCTTCTGGAGCTGGATAAAGTTGGCACATCAGCAGGACTGGACAAACAGTTTCTTGAGGCGGCGGCAGAAGCCTCAAAGCATCCTCTCATACTGGGAGGCGGCGTAGAGGGTGAAGAAGACCTGAAGACTTTGGAGGAGATGGGCTTTTCTGGAGCGCTGCTGGCCACGGCACTGCACAATGGCAGAATACCTGTTGAGCGGGTGCGGTGATCTGAGAATCATTCAATCCTGCAATAACATATTGTTAACTCTACTTATTGTTTCATACATATTCGTGCCTTCTTTGGTTGTTTTATATAATATGTGATTCTCTTGGCTGGCCTCTAATAAATTATTTTTAATAAGAATTTCCAGGTAGGGATTTACAGTTCTGAAGTTAAGGTTGGCCTGATATACGATTCTAGTCTTGCTTGCACCATCAGTACATATTTCTAGTGTCTCGTCAACTCTGTAATGTCGGATAAAGGCGAGATAGTTTTACCCTTGCATCCTCTGTTGTGAATTGCCAATTTACCTTTGCTTTTTTGTTATCCCTGAATTTCTGCCATGCTGCTACTT
>JBATEC010000060.1:0-8433 GCA_049663825.1 Methanothrix sp.
GGAATAATCAGTGCATCAACTCTCAATGCCTGCAGATTCAGGGATTAAATTCAGATACTAAAAGCAGCGTAGTAGTAAATGATCCTACAAAGATGAAAGATGCCAGGGAATAAGGAGAAATGGAGCGCAGCAAATGAAGGTAACAATCAAGAATCTCGGTGCTGTCCGCGAAGCGGAGATTGAGCTGAAGCCCTTGACGGTCTTCGTAGGACCGAACAATACCGGCAAGACATGGACCGCAAATATCATTTCCGCCATCTTAGGTCCTTATGGTTGGGGGAAATACGCTAATGCTTATTCGGAAGGAAAAGTACCATTTTCTTATCCGCCCATTGAAGATGCAGTGAAGCGAATTTTGGAAGAGGGTAATGCAAAAATAGATTTAGTAAAATTTTTCGAAGAATTTGGATCTGCTTATTTTAATAACGTAGCCCTTTTAGCACCTCAATGGACACAGATGTTCCTCGGGACCCGCCTTGCATCTTTTAAAGAGACTGAGTTTAAAATAACATTGCAGAATCAGGATATTGAAATCAAGGAAATTTTAGACTCCACAGTAAACTCTAAATTCTCAATTAGCAAAAAAGGCGAGGCCCTCTTAAGTGCTCTAAAAGAGTCCGGTGATACATCACTTTATTTCTTCACAGCAGGCAGTGGCATATTAGAAAAGTTTCCGGTCCGAGCAATAAAAGAATTTATTGTAAGCCTGGTCTTTCAAGTAATTCACAGGGCTCTTTATAATTTCGTTTATATCTTTCCTGCGGAGCGCACAGCTTTTGCAATTCGTGCGATGTCCGCAAAGATAAATAGAAAAACCGAAGCTGATGAAGTTATCAAGAATGATTCTCATGCAAATAAAATATTATTGGGCGACCCGATTGTGATGCTGATGAACACGGTTACTCAAATCCGATTAATCGGAAGCCATGCAGCTCGGTTAGAACAGGCAAAGAACGATAAGAGAATTGAAAACTACCTTAAATTGGCGGAGATTTTGCAGAACGAAATTCTTGAAGGCCATCTCGATTTCTCAACTCCAGAACCAGATCCCTTGAGAGAAGTGGTTTTCCAGCCCAATCAGGGAAAGGGGGTTGATTTGGATATGCCTATTGTCTCCTCAATGGTGAAAGAGTTATCTATGTTCGTTCTCTATTTGCTATATGAAGCTAAGCCTAACGATTTATTGGTGATTGATGAGCCTGAGATGCACCTCCACCCGGAGGCTCAGGCAAAGTTTACTGAGTTTCTTGCAATGCTCATCAATGCAGGCCTTAATATTATTATCACCACACATAGCCCCTATTTGGTTGATCACCTTATCAATTTGGTAAAGGCAGCAGAACATAATGACCAAGAGATATTAAAGGAAAAGTTCTTTCTTAAAAGATCAGACGCTTTCATCTCCAAGAGCAAGGTCTCAGCCTACCTTTTTGAGGAGAACACGGCCAAGAACATCATGGACGAAACAGGATTCATCGATTGGGAGACCTTTGGCGAGGTATCCGACAGAATAATGCAGCTTCGTCTGGAGCTATAAAGGGCGCCCTAAAATGCTGCTCGATATCCTGAGTCCTTGCTTGATACCTAGAACTACCTTCACCGATAATGGTATCACCGTTAACGTGAGGCCGCAAAAAGGAGAATCTGTAAAGTTCTTCGTGATAGATGAAAAATCCAATCCAAAAAGCACTTTGCGCGAAGCACTGGGCATGCATGGACGAATCTGCGATCTAGTAGTCTATTATCTCAAAGAGGGAAATCGTGAAGATGCACTCTGCTTCGTAGAACTAAAGGGCAAGAAAATAGATGATGCGTTAGAGCAGATACTTGAAACATTTGAAGCTCTAGAAGGATGCTCTGAAAGCTCTGGGCACACAAAATGGAAAGCTTATATCCTGATCGGAATCGCTTCCCCTATAAAGCTGGACCCAGGAAGCATAAAAATCTTAGAAGCAAAATTCGGATATAAGGATATCGGCTGGAGAATAACAAAGAAGAACGATAAAGACGACCTGGGTAGTTTTTTGCGCGGCACTTAGGAATCAGGAAATATTACGATTATCCTTACCCCGCCAGCGCCTCATTCAGCTCCTCCAGCATCCCGTTAAGGCCCGGCCCGAAGAGCCTGTAAGCCTTCACCGGCCCGCCCCGCTCGTAGAAGGGCGCCAGCTCCAGGTCGTTCACATCAATTCGCAGGCTCGTGGCGATGTGCTCTTTGAGCATCTCCAGCCACTCCACCTGCTCAGGCGTGAACTTATGCCCAGTTTGTTCCTGCACTGCCAGCCAGGCTGCGAAGCGCCCGTCAACCGTCTGCGTGAACGGCTCAAGGATCGGGCTCTCTCCCAGGGCAAAGCGCACCAGAGAGATGATATTGGTGAGCAGCTTTTGCGGCCCTGCGCCTTTGACCTTCGACTTCTCCAGGTACTCGTATGCTCGCCAGACCAGGTCAGGTGTGAGGTGGTAGGGCGGCTTTTCAATGGCCTCCGCCAGTTGCTTGATCTCCTGGTAAGTAAGGCGGCGCTTTGCATAAGGCTTGCCGTAGATGATCTGCAGCGCAGTCAGCTCGTCTTTATTCTCCTCGATGAAGTTCCTGAAGCTATCCGTGATCCTGTGGGCCCTTTCCGTCGCTGTGGCGTCGCCGCCCGCAAAAAGGACTTTGTCTTTGGATAGCTCATCGATGATCTGCTCATTTCTCTTCTTGATGTCGATCAAGGCATTTCTGAATTTGGGATTGTCAAAAGGAAGACATGCGGCCTTGGCCAGCTCCTTGGCTGCCGACTTGAGCTGCTCTGCACTTGGAGTCTCAGTCCTAAAGATCTCCCTGGCCTTTGCCTGATGCTTGTCGGGATCTACGGCATCAAGAAGATCGTTCATGATCTGCTTCATCGGCCGCTCCCCTGCCGCTTTCTTGAGGTCCGATCGATCCTTTTCTCCTAGCTCCCGATCCAGCCTTGCCAACCTTCCCGCCAGCGTTGTAAGGGTCTTCTCGCTGCGAACGCCGAGAGCCACCGACTTCACCAGCTTCTCGAAGGACACGCTCTTCTTTTGCTCCAGCGGCCTGGTATCCGTCTTGTCCCTCTCGCACACGCCCACGGCATCCACGATCACAAAATGGGTCTTGTAGCGAGCGCCCGGCGTTACCGATTCCAAATCAGTGGGTGAAATTGTCCTCGTTCCCCGTCCCTTCATCTGCTCGAAGTAGACCTGAGACTTGACATCTCTCATGAAGATCAGGCACTCCAGAGGCTTGATGTCCGTGCCGGTGGAGATCATGTCCACAGTTACCGCAATCCTTGGATTGGGAGAGTTTCGAAAATTGGAGATGAGGGTGCTGGACTTCTCCTGAGTTCGGTAGGTGATCTTTTTGCAGAAATCGTTCCCTTTGCCAAATTCCTCTCGCACAATCCTGACGATATCCTCGGCATGAGAATCGTCCTTGGCAAAGATGAGCGTCTTTGGAACAACCGCTCTTTCCGGAAAGATCTCCGGCAGCTTCTCTTTGAAGGTCCTGATGACAGTTCTGATCTGGTCGGTGGCCACCACATTCCTGTCAAGCTGGCGGGGCGAGTACTCCAGGTCCTCATCGAGCATCTCCCAGCGCTTCTCTCTGGTCAGCTTGTCCCGGATATCGATGTAGTAGCCAGCCTCGACCTTGCTGCCCCGCTCGGAGATTTCGGTCTTGATCCTGTAAACTTCGTAGCCAACGTTAACCCCGTCGGCCACTGCTCTTTCGTGGTTGTACTCCATTACAAGATTCTGATTGAAGAAGCCGAGAGTCTGTTTGGATGGCGTAGCTGTCATTCCCACCAGGAAGGCGTCAAAGTACTCCAGCACCTGCCGCCAGAGATTGTAGATGGATCTATGACACTCATCTGTGATCACAAAATCAAAAGTTTCCACAGGAATCTCTGGATTATAAACGATCTCCAGCGGCTGCCCTTCTATGGGCGTCACATCGAAAAGAGACTGCTCCTCAATCTCAGTGTCAAGATCTGCTTCGCCCCTCAGCATGGAGTAAAGCCTCTGGATAGTAGTAATGCAAACCCGGCACACCGGGTCCAGGGTGTTGGAAGTAAGATGCTGCACATTGTATAGCTCAGTGAACTTTCGACCGTCGTCAGGAGTGATGTACTGCTTGAACTCTGTGAGTGCCTGCTCTCCAAGCGTTCTTCTGTCCACCAGGAAAAGCACCCGCCTGGCATTGCCGAATTTGATCAGCCGGTAGATGAAGCTCACTGCAGCGAAGGTCTTGCCGCTTCCTGTCGCCATCTGGATGAGGCTTCTTTGCTTGGCCGCTGCGAAGGATCGCTCCAGATTGGTTATGGCCTCAGATTGGCAATCTCTCAGGTTTCCTGCCGCCAGAGCGGGCAGCTCCTTGAGCCTTGCTCTCAATGTTTCTCCCTGATTCAGCCAGCCCTTCAGGGTCTGTGGTTTATGAAAAGCAAACACCCGGCGGGAGCGGGGATTTGGGTCTCTCAGATCTACAAAAAATGTCTCAGTACCTGTGCTCTCGTATCCGAACGGAAGTGGATTGCTTATGTGTGGTATCTCCTCAGCAAGCCCGGAAAGGTAGCCTCCTGTCTGCTCCTCCACACCGCTTAAAGTGGTGCCTTCGGGCTTTGCTTCAATGGCTCCCACTGCCTCACGATCGATGAATAGAAGATAATCCGCAAAGCCTGATCGCAGAGGAAATTCGCGGACCGCTACGCCCAAAGCAGCTCCCAGGTTCAGATCATGAAAGTCCTGAATCTTCCATCCTGCCTGCGTCAGAAGTTCATCAATCTTCTGCCTTGCAGCTTCTTCAGGCGTCATGGCATTAGCAATATGCAGTGCTCATTAAAAATGTATCTCAAAAAATAAATTAATGGCCGGGAAGGCCGCGCCCTCAGGCGTAAATATCCCCGCGCTCCACTTCGCGTGAGGCTTTCTTGCGCAACTCCGTTCCCAATTTCGAATAGTACTTCATGGTGTCGGGCGTAACCGAGGGCCCGATCTCCTGGAGTGCCGCCAGGAAATGCTTCTGGCCGATCTTCTCTGCGGACATATCCTCCCGCAGAGCCAGCCGTCCGGCCTTACGCACCACTGCAGCGATATCGGCGCCCGTGTACTGGTCGGTAAGATCGATCAGCTCGTCGATGTTGATATCGTCAGCCAGAGGCGCTTTTTTCAGGTGCACCTGGAAGATCTTGCTGCGTGACTCCTTGTCCGGCACAGGAGCCAGTATCAACTCGTCAAAGCGCCCCGGCCGCAGAAGGGCTGGGTCAATGATATCCGGCCGGTTGGTGGCCCCTATTACTACTACTCCGTGCAATTCCTCCAGGCCATCCATCTCGCTTAAGAGCTGGTTTACTACGCGCTCTGTGACATGCGGCTCGCCTGCGCCTCCGCCGCCACGCATGGGCACCAGCGCATCCAGCTCGTCCAGGAAGATGATAGCCGGTGCCACTTGCCTTGCTTTTTTGAAGATCTCTTCCACTCTCTTCTCGCTCTCTCCATACCACTTGGAGAGAAGCGCAGATCCTTTGACGGTGATGAAATTGGCCTCGCTCTCATTGGCCACAGCCTTGGCCAGCATGGTTTTGCCTGTGCCCGGCGGCCCGTAGAGCAGGATTCCCTTGGGTGCCTCAATGCCCAGGCGGCGGAAGCTCTCGGCGTTTCGCAGCGGCCACTCCACTGCCTCCACAAGAAGCTGCTTGACATCTTCCAGGCCGCCAATGTCCTCCCAGCTCACATTTGGAACCTCAACCAAAATCTCCCTCATAGCAGAAGGGGAGACCTCTCTCATGGCCGCCTCAAAGTCGTCCTTTTGCACGATGAGCCTGTCTAAGATCTCCTTGGGAATGGTCGGCTCTTCCAGGTCGATCTCAGGAAGGATGCGGCGCAGGGCATTCATGGCCGCCTCCCGGCCAACGGCAGAGATATCCGCGCCCACAAAGCCGTAGGTTCTTTTGGCAAAGTCCTCCAGGACCACATCCTCGTGTAGCGGCATGCCTCGCGTGTGGATCTGGAAGATCTCCATGCGCCCATCCATATCGGGAACGCCCAGCTCGATCTCCCGGTCGAATCTGCCCGGCCGGCGAAGAGCCATATCTAGAGCCTCAGGCCGGTTGGTAGAGCCGATTACTATTACGTTCTTCCTCTCTTTCAGGCCGTCCATGAGGGATAAGAGCTGAGCCACAACGCGCCTTTCCACCTCGCCGGTGACGTCGCTTCTCTTGGGGGCGATGGAATCCAGCTCATCCAGGAAGATGATGGCAGGCGTGTTCTTCTCCGCCTCTTCGAATAGATCGCGCAGCGCCTTCTCGCTCTCACCGTAATACTTGGACATGATCTCCGGGCCGTTGATGCTTATGAAGTAGGCATCGCTCTCATTGGCCACGGCTTTGGCGAGCATGGTCTTACCTGTGCCGGGCGGCCCGTGCAAGAGAACGCCCTTGGGCGGATCAATCCCCAGACGGTCAAAGAGCTCGGGATGCTTGAGGGGAAGCTCAATCATCTCCCTGACCTTTGTTATTACTGGCTTCAAGCCGCCAACGTCTTCGTAAACTACAGAGGGCACGGAGCGCTCCGGCGTCTCTACTGCCTGAGGCAAAAGCTCAATGTCGGTTCCTTCCGTGATCTTGACAATTCCACCAGGGCTGGTGGATATCACTCTCAGCTTGATCTCGCCCAGGCCAAAGGCTTGAGCCCCCAAAAAGCCGCGGAATATCTCCTCGAACATGGTCTCCCGGCCCATGGAGTCGGGTGGCGGCTTTCGGACGCTGGTGGTGGAGATGATATCTCCTCTTGTCAGCGGCCGGCCATTGAAGACCTTGGTGAGTACGTCTCCGGGCGCAAATATCTGCATCCCTTGCGTGACTGGGGCTAGCGTCACATGCTTGGCCTCGTTCCAGACCGCCTTTCTGACCTCCACATACTGACCTATGCTCGTTCCGGCGTTGGATCTGATCAGGCCGTCCATCCTGATCATGTCCATGCCCTGATCCTGAGAATAGGCACTGACAGCCAGAGCCGCCGTTGGCCTTGATCCTAACAGCTCCACTACATCTAAGGGACGTGCGTCTATTTTCTCCAGGAAATCCTCGCCGATCCTGACTATGCCTTTTCCCACATCGCCCTGATTGGCCTCGGAAACCTTCAGCCTTACGGGTTCGCTTTCAGTCATGTATTTCTTGCACCTGCTTTCTGGAAAGATATGAGTGTCTATTTTTTAAGTAGTTTGTCCCGATTGAGTGAATCATGCGGCCATGCTCCTCAGTTCCTCTTCCATCGCCCCGCTCATCTGTGCGCAGTAGCCGTGCGTGGCGCAGCCGATAGTGTGCAATTTCTTTGGCTGCACACCAAGGGCATAGGTCTGCTCTGCCAAATGGTAAGGTATGACGGTATCATTTCGGGAATGGATCATGACCAGCGGGCGAGGTGCAATCCTGCTCAGGTAGGTCTCAGGATCGATGGACCGGTAGAATCGGACCTGATTCTTATCCACTACCCCAGCCGAAGCAATGGCAGCATCAGTTCCGTAGCCACATGTGCTGATGGCCAAAACGCCCTTCGCTGCGGGGTCCAGGGCACAGGCCATGATAGCAAAGCGGCCTCCGTTGCTCTCCCCGGCATAGATGATGCGCTCAGGGTCTATCTCGGGCTGGCTGCGTAGTATTTCCCCTGCAGCCAAGGCATCATAAACCATCTTGTGCTCGGTCGGCTCAACGCCATCTAAAAACATCTGCAGATCGGCTTTTGCATCAACTGCCCCCAGATTTCTCTGGTCAAGGGTGATGCTGGCAAATCCCATGTCGGCCAGGTGCCCGGCCAGCTTCTGCTCCCGCTCTTTGCTGACGGTGGCACCGGGCAAGAGCACAATGCCGGGAACGCTCTTATTCTTGCCATCTGCATCTGGCCCGGGAATTCTCAATAGCCCCGCGATTTTCGCATCGCCGCTCTGGAACGAGACTGCCGAAAGGGTGCTGTTGCCGTCATCCTCGGGCGGGCTCAGATTATATTGGGGCATGGAGACTTTGTACCCTAAAATTCCCTCATCGGATACTGTCCATTGCCCGGCGGATGAGCTATCCGAGAAAAAATGCCACCCTAGGAGCAGAGCGATGACGCCCACTGCAAGCATCAGCGCAGCGCCCTTCCAGCGCTCCAACATTCTCGAATGCACCTCTTCAGATGGACGGTTTCCATTCTTCATTGACTAATTTGGTCAATGTGCCGTTTTTACTCAATTCATAGCCTACGGGAATTTTACCCCAGCTCCATAGCCCAGTTCCGGAATTATTGAGATCGGTCTGGGTCTGGTTGTTCAAACTCTGGTTGATGCTGCTGTTCGTATCCGACTGGTTGGTCGAATTAGGAGTGATGCTTGCCAGAACAGACATGCCTGTCTCCTGGTTGATAGAAACGGGCTCCAGAGAGAAGCAGCTGTAGACC
>JBATEC010000061.1:0-2069 GCA_049663825.1 Methanothrix sp.
GAGAAGGGCGGCGATCGCTACATCTCTCCAAGAAATCTGCCACTCCTCTTTGTGACAATAAAGTCATTCGTTGAGTCCAGTAAGAACAGCGTCATTCTCATAGACAGCATCGAGCAGCTCATCAAAGAGAACGAGGGCAAAATACCGCAAAGGGAGATACTCGAATATGTCTACCAGATGGAGCTTTTAGGCCATAAGTCGCATTTGATACTGGCGGAAAGGCCAGATTTTGTCCACACGAGCATGACCTCGAGCATAAATGAGGTCAGAGAGCTGCTTTTCTCATTGGGACCGCTTTCCGCCTATCTCTTCCGGGCCTTCTCCGATGCCATGCTCTCCCATCTAGGCGATGATATGAGAAGAGAGGTAGTTATGCAGGCCAATGAGCTGGTAGCTTCCGGGGAATTCTTTGAGACAGGCAAGAAAACGTCGCAGCTATCAGATGATTCATCCAGCGCCTGCGAACCGGAAATGCAAGGTGCTCTGCAGTCCAGCATGTCTCTTGATATCCGCGCGGATCTGGTGCTGACCAGGCGCAGCTTCTTTGTGGCAGTGAGAAAGCTGGCCAGGATCATTAAGACACAAGATCCTGCCTTCGACCTCACTATGACCCTGGCTGAGCTCATGAAGAGCTATGGACGAAGTCCCTATGAGATATCACTTATTCCAGGAACCACCTACATTATTACCGAGGAAAAGCCGCAAAAGAGCCTGGAGGTCTTCAGCGAGCTGGTGAGGCACGGCATGGAGGGGCTGTGCTTGAGCCGCTACAATCCAAAAACCCTAAATGAAAGGTATAATGTGCCAGAAGATGCGGTGATATGGCTGACGCAAAAGAGCGAGCCGGGATACAGGACGGTGGACCCGACAAACTTCCCTAGGCTCTCAAGTATGATCTCTGATTTCCTGGGCAGGGCCAACTATCCCATCATCTTGCTGGAGGGGATGGGATATCTCATCACCCAGAGCAACTATGAAACTGTGCTCAGGTTTGTTCAGTCCCAGAGAGATGAGATCGCCCTAAGGAACGCTATAATGCTGGTGCATATCGATCCACTCTCCCTGGACACAAAGGAGCTGCACCGTTTGGGAAGCGAAATGGAGACATTTAAGGTATAATTAGAAAAAGCCTTTTAATAGTTAGCGAGTATAATCCTATGTCATGAGCGATGCGGGACTTATATTATTATTAATCGTAACAGTCTTTGGCGCATTCTTGATCCTGAGATCCATCAAGAATTTCGTGGTTAATGCTATAATGGGGCTGGTGATTCTTTTTCTTGCCAATGCCGTAGCCGGTCTCGGGATTGGCTATAGCTGGCTGGTGATCTTGATCTGCGGCATAGGAGGTGTCCTGGGAGCATTCCTGGTGATACTGCTCCATTTCCTGGGATTTGGGATGTGAACTACTCCCGCGGCCCAAAGGCCTAGGCCACCCTGTTGCATCATTGTTTTTGCGCCGTCATAGCCTTCTGGCATAGGGGTGTTGGAATTAAATCCTTTTAGATTCGCGAAAGTCTGCCACAACTATGCTAAATGGACTGTTCGTAAGACTCAATGAGTTCTAGGAAATCGGAGATGACCTGCATCTTTAGCCCTTCCATCCGAGCTCTTCCTTCCAGTTGTCGTATTTCAATGAAAATTTTATTCTTGCCCTGTATGAGGCTATTTTTCCCTTATCGTCTAGGCTGACGTCCAACTGCTTGACTTCGCCTATTCTAAGGTTCCAAAGGGATTTAGACGCCGTGCCGATTGCATTTCTGGCAGCATCCTCCCAGCTGATAGGAGACGATCCAACTACCTCTATAACTGCATAAATGCTCTCTTGCCTCCATTGCTGTGCAATCATAAACCAATAATAAGGTAATTTTCTAAGCTTATGTACTTTGCCTAACAATTCTTGTAACGTTGTATGTAGAGACTTAGCTGAATGCGTTCTTCCAGGGGTTTAACGTCCGGCAACTTTTTTAATCTCGGAGAGCTGTCTGTATTCTGGAGTGAACCCCTCCGAGTGGACAATGAGTTAAGCAACATCAACTCATGGAGGGAAGTATATGAAAAAGACGAGG
>JBATEC010000062.1:0-6680 GCA_049663825.1 Methanothrix sp.
ACGCGCCCATCTATTTCCTCGTGCAGCTTCCTTGGTAGATCGTCCGGATTCTGTATCTTTACAATATCTCCCTTCATACTATTTATTTAGTTAGAACTATTATATCTATTTTGTCGTAAAACTATAAATCCTGGTTATGGAAAGGCCTGGAGCGAGAAGGGCTATACTCTCTCGGCTCTTGCCAATTTGAACAAGGATCTTGATAAGTACAACGAGTCTCTGGAAGCTTTCGATAAAGCAGCTGAGCATATCCCGGCCGATGATAACAATAACCTGGCACTGGCCTGGGAGGGCAAGGCCCTTGCACTTACCCAAAAGGGCAACCTGCTCAAAGATATGGACAGGCAAGAAGAGGCCAAAGAAATGTATGAAGAGGCAGTATTGCATTGTGACAGGGCAATTGAACTGGATCCAAATTTCACTGGCCAGGAAGCCCGGCTAACAAAAGCTGGCATCCTCTCTGAGCTGGGCAGGTACAATGAATCCCTTGCCGCCTACGATGAGGCCATTTTGTCCCTTCCCGCCGACTTTGCTATATTCACCGCCACAATCATGGCCGACAAAGGAAGTGTTCTTGTAAAGGTGGGCAAGCAAGAGGAAGCTCTCAAAACTTTTGATGGCGCCCTGCAGATAGATGCTACAAGCGTGGTAGCCTGGAAGGGCAAGGGCGATGCATTAAATGAAACGGGCAGATATGTTGAAGCTGTCAACGCCTATGACAAAGCTATCACGCTAAGTCCAGAGATAGGTCTGCTAAAAGCATATGCCTGGCAAGGAAAAGGCAATGCTCTGAAGGCCTTGGGCCGCCAGGCCGAGGCTGTTGCTGCCTTTGCCAAAGCTAAAGAGCTGGGGTACAATGCATAAACCCCTTCCTCTCTTCAGTCAGATTGAGGGAGATTGGAGAGTGCATTCGAACTGAAGACGCGGGAAGGTATAACTGATGTCGTGTTTAGCATATTCCTTGAATTGGGGGGAGACAGACTGAACTTAATCATGCAACGGGCTCTTCTTCTAGTCCTGGTTACCATGGCCCCGGCTTTTGGACAGGAGTCTGACGGTACGGCAGCCGGACAGAATCTCAGCCTCGACGTCTACCTTTACGATACAGGCAAAGCCCTGGTGACGGGTTATGTGGAGGATCCTAGGGGCCTTATCTTACTCGGGACGAGCCAGTTCAACGCAATAGGGCAAAATCAATATCAACCTAAATACAGCTATAATAACGACACCGGCCAGATATACGCTTGGACAGATGCCCTTACCAGGAAGAACGGAGAAAACTGGAGCCTGTCGTTCACTTCCTGGGGCTTCTACCGCGAGTGGCGCACCGTCTTCCATTTGCCCGGCGACTTGAGGCTGGGGAGTATCAACAGCTCCTCGGGGGTGAACTACATGATCTTTGCCTCTAACGAATCCCTGCTGGTGGAGGCCCGTGCCCATCATGTTAGGAATCCCTCCATTGTCATCGAGTACCAGCAGACCTTGGGCGGGGAGCCTCGGGAAGATATGTCTGTGGAGGAGACTTCCCAAGATCTTCTCATGATTGTCGCATTCATAGTCATTCTGGCGGCAGTTTCAGCCATTGTTTTCGTCGCAAGGAAGCGAAGAGAGAAATTGCCGCCTGGCGAAGCAGATCAGACTGATCTGCAAGTTGCAGACTGCCTACCAGAAGCCAAGCCACAGGATGCAACGGTGGAACCTGTGCAGACGGATTACGTATCCATCGAAGCAGATCCGCTGACAGATGTCGGTGAGGACGAAATGGAGTATACGGCAGAGGATCGGAATGGGGCCGAACTAGGTGGGATGCGTCCGGTCGAAGAGGGCCAAAAGAAGGAGATCAAGGTGAGCAGCGAGATGGCAGCGGTCATGAAGACGCTGACGTCGCGCGAACGCTCCATCCTGGAGATGCTGATCAGGCACAGCGGCAGGATGACTCAGATGGAGATGAGGTACGAGACAGGCAGCCCTAAGTCGTCCCTCTCCATGATTCTCATCTCCCTTGAGAAGCGCAAGCTCATAACCAAGAAGGAATGGGGCAGGACAAATGTAATAGAGCTGTCAGAATGGTTTTTTTTCAAGAAGGAACAGTCTTGAACATCAGACGCCACCAAATAGCCCTTCCCTTTATTCTTCATTCACGTATTATTTTATCTACCGTTCATGTCCTGTGGGAATGGCCGGGCGACTCAGAAAAGAAGCGCCCGACAAAGAAATGAAGTGAGCGAAACTAGGTGAGTTGGGAATGAATATAAGGAAAATGAGGGCCTGGACCGGCCTTATTCTGGTTCTGGCCACGCTCTTTGTGTTATGCCTGACGACGGCAGCGCAGGAGAAGACCGCAAGTTATTGGGCAAATCAGGGAGACGAACTGCTAGGAAAAGGTTCTGTTAATGAAGCACTGGAAGCCTACGAAAAATCCTTACAGATGGATCCAGAAAACGAGAGCATTTTACTGGGCCTTGCCACTATGCATCATATACGGCAGGTTCAGTCTGCCACAAAAGCTCTAGGCATAATCGAGAAGAGGCTGGAGAAGAACCCCCAGGATATGAATGCCTGGAGCAACCGGGGCGTGGCTCTGACCAACCTGGGCAGAGATGATGATGCATTCAAGTCTAGAGAGAAGGTTTTGGAACTCCTTAATCTGAGCCTGGAGAAGGACTCAACGAACAGCACATCATGGATGGCCAAGGCAGAAATCCTCGCCGGCATGGATAGACTGGAGGAAGCTGTACAGGCCTGCGATAAGGTCATCGAGATAAACTCATCCCTGGTAGGGTACGCCGCCGAGACCAAGGGCTATTTGCTGGAGGGCCTTGGAAGGAACGAGGATGCCCTGCAGGCCTATGATATGGCCATCGAGCTCAACCCGGAAAAGGGGGGACTATGGTATTCGAAAGGCGGTGTCTTAAAAACTTTGGGCCGCGACTCTGAGGCTGATGCAGCTTTCGCAAAGGCTAAGGATCTAGGATACCAATTCTGACTTCCATCCCATCTTTTTATACAAGTAATGAGGATTTGGTCGTCATGGCTTTGAAGGACGAACGGGGACTTCGCTATGTCATCTGAAATACTACTATGGTCATCGGTTCTTCTTCTGCTTGCAACCAGCATGGCATTAGCCTCAGGTCAGGAGTTCGACGGAAAGGTAATGGAGCAGAAGCTCAACCTTGATATCTACCTGTACGAAACAGGCAAGACTCTTGTTGCAGGCTATGTGGATAATCCGATGAGCCTTTCTTTTCTGAGGCCCCCTCTTTACATCACAGAGTATGCCACACAGAATGCTCCAAACTTCGGGTATGAAAACGATACTCATCAGCTGTATGCCTGGACAGATGCCCTCACAATGAAACGCGAAGAAACTTGGAACCTGATCTTCTCATCCCATGGGTTTTATAATGAGTGTCATATTGTCTTCCACTTGCCGCAGAGAGACCTGAGGCTGGGGAGGATCAACTGCTCCGATGATCTAAATTATCTTATCTCAGCTTCTAACGATTATTTGATAGTGGATGTTCAGGGATAAAGAGTGCGTGATCCGGCGATCTCTGTGGAGTATCAGCAGCCCATTATGATCGAGAATAATGATGGCAATGAAAATAATAGTGGCGCGGGCAGTAATGCCGACTTCAGCCAGACCTTCCTTCTTTGGATCCTAGCCCTCATAATAGTAGGCGGCGTTCTGGCTTTTCACCTGGCCCGTCGAAAAGAGGCTTCATTCACAACTGAGCCCCTGGTTCCCGAATCAGAAACCGGAAAGCTCGATCTGTCAGAGGATTCCAGCGAAGACGCGGCAGGATTCGATGAGATGCCCCCTGCGGCCTCTCAACCTGAAGGCACTAAGAGGAGGATCGATGTGAACCGCGAGATGATGGCGGTTATGGATGCCCTGACCACCAGGGAGCGTCCCATCATTGAGGCCCTGATCAAATGCGGTGGCAAGATGACTCAGGCTGAGATAAGATATGAGACCAACCTTCCCAGATCTACCCTGGCTATGGTTCTGATATCCCTGGAAAAGCGCGGACTGATAACCAAGAGGGAGTGGGGCAGGACCAACGTTGTGGAACTATCTGAGCAGTTCCTCTCTGTACACGAGACTCTTTGAGTCCGAAAGAGCCTTGTATCTCCTGCTCGTCTTAAAAGCCATGCGCAATTTCATCGTAGTCGGCCACAAGGCCACCACCACTCCAAATTTCTCCCTGGAAGACATCCCCGGCACCTCCGGCCGCCTGGACATCCTCTGCCGCGCTGTCACTGCCGCCTTCGTCCTCTCGCACGGCATTCGAAAGGACGTTTGCGTCTACCTGGTGCTGTTGGGCGGGGAGATTCCCAAGACCATACGGCTCGTGGGCGAGACGCTGCGCCACCTCAACCCTGACGAGCGCACCACAGCTGCTCTGCTAAAAAAAGCCCTGGCGCTGCCCGCAACAGCGGAGTGGGCCATGTCTACCTCCGGAATCTTCGTTCGCACCGGCAACCTGACTGAGCTGCTGGCCTATCTTAAGGATGTGAAATTGATCTACCTGCGCGAAGATGGTGCGGATATTCGCAGCCTTGATACCGGCAGTCTTTCCGGTGAGGCGGCCTTCATCCTGGGAGACCACACCGGTATGACGCCGGAAGAGGAGGCTCTGATCGAGCAGGCCGGGGCAAAGGTCGTCTCCCTGGGGCCGACCAGCTTGCACGCCGACCACTGCATTGTTCTCTTAAACTGGTTCCTGGACACCAACGTATTTATGCAGGGATGATGATAATATCAGTTTGAATGAAAATGGAGCTGAGACATGTCTGAATCAAAGAGCCCAATAATCGCAGTGATATTGAACCTTCTCATCGCGGGACTGGGCCACGTTTATTTGGGGTACACCAAGCGAGGAATCGTACTGTTCTTATTGACCGTCCTGATTGCAGTCATCAGTTCGGGATTGGGCTGGATCGTGGGCGTAATCCTCTGCTCATACGATGCCTGGCAGCTTGCCAAGAATAGACCTGCACCCTTCGACTTCCTGGCGAAATATATTGACGAATAGGAGATCTAATCGATATCGTTCCCTTCGCCTTTGTCCTTTTAATAACAAAGTTCCCAACTGCACCAAAGACAAAGCAAAGAATCCATGTGGCGTATGCAGCATTTATTATTACAGCAATCCAGTCATAACCTGTCCCATAAGATTTCTAGCCTAAACTCCGGCCCTTTTAATAACCAGGTTAGCCTCGATGGGAATTCCAATATTCATCTTCTCCAGGATCGTTCTCTATTTTTTTGAGATCTCCGTTAACCTCCATTTTCCGCCGACTTTAACTGCCCTGAGCTTTGCCAGTTCCAAGAGAATCTCTTCAATGGATTTTTTATCAAGCAGCTCCGCCTCTCTGGCCTTTCTAAGCAGTATCGCCCTCATGATCAACGATACGAAGAAAATGAATAGCAATCCCTGAAGCGTTTCAATCTTCTGTACTCTCAGAGGCATAGCCTCAAGCTCATTCTTCAGGTCGTCAAACTTCTTCTCAACTTCATCCCTTTCCCGATAGAGAGAAAGCACTTCATCCCACCTTCGTTTGGTGGCTGAAAGGAGAATTGTCTTGCCAAATCGGTTTGTAGCCTGCGATATGGCATTGATTCTTCTGCGAATATGTATCGTTTTTCCCTCCACAGTGCACTCTAAGTATCTTTCAAAATTTC
The DNA here is from genome assembly GCA_049663825.1 of Methanothrix sp. Taxonomy (GTDB): domain Archaea; phylum Halobacteriota; class Methanosarcinia; order Methanotrichales; family Methanotrichaceae; genus Methanothrix. The sequence goes on from JBATEC010000062.1 coordinate 5,690, forward strand.
CTGCGGTCCGTTTGAATTCTCCAATCGGGTTTTTAAACTCTTTTCCATTGAGTGAAGATTCGATATCGATCAGTCTGTTGTAGAATGAATTGGTCTCTGTGCCTTCCCGCTTCTTATTGAACAGGACATATCCATACGCGTTGACTTCACCAATCTGGACCTCGCTTTCCAGGACGTAGAATATGTCTCCACCGAACCTTTTTGCGTTGGCCGGATTTTCGATATCCTTGTTCGTCTCGCTGATAAGACCCTTCCCGATATTAACGCTAAAAGGAAGCGGAAGAATGAAATCAATATTCTCGGCGGTCATTTCTTTAATATTGCTCTCGCTGCAGAATCCTCGATCCAGAATGAAGAGACTCTTTGCAATGCCAAATGCTTTGATCTCAGCCACGAGGTTCTTCAATGTCACAACATCGCTGATGCTTCCAGGAAACAACTTGAAGTAAAGAGGTAAGTGATTGTTCAGTGAAAGCACTAATCCAAGGTTGACTTGAGGCAGGTCCAATCCATCGTGATTATATCCCCATTATCAGCGTCTCATCTTCGCCAGCTACCAAAGAGTTGTAGAAGGTGGTCATAGCGGCTTCTTTAGTGGATAAGCGCTCCAGGAAACTTGAGAGCCACTGAGAACTGAATGTCTCTTTTAGGGAGTACATCTCCGGCAGAAACGAGTCCTCTAGAACGTGGTGAAGGTTCTTAAGAGAGGTCTGATGCAGCAACCTGCTCATCGCAACAGCAAGAATCAAATCTCCGTCCTTGCCAAACGCTTCAGAGAGCTTCTTTCTGAGCTGGATTTCATTGCCCACAGAATCAAGAAGATAAGCAGGACCCAATGATTTCGTCGTCTTGACATCACGTTCGGCGACTTTTGGTATGATCATACCTGATGCCTCATCCCAAACGCCAAGATAAGTGCGTTTTTGCCTGGACTGCTTCTTCTCTAAGAGTTCAATACGAAAAATGGTTACTGCAAAGGCCGGAGTTTAGG
>JBATEC010000063.1:0-5551 GCA_049663825.1 Methanothrix sp.
GCAGTTCGATAGATGCTGTTTTTCGGATCAGTGAGTATATTATATAAAAACATGAATTAAATATAAATCGATATCGATCGCACGTGCATAAAAAATTGGCTCTGTATGATTTTGTTGTGCTGGAGGCACGTAAATGTGCTTCTAGATGCTGATTATGATGAGCTAAACACATACTTTTGATGAATACCCAAGAAGAGGTCATTCAGCATTTCAAACTGATTTATGCATATTTTTGCAGAAAGACTATGGCCAAAAAATTAAAAGAATACCTAAAGTTGTTATCGAATTTAAAAATGCACTCTCAACTCATGATGTAATAACTTACAGTAACAAGGCAAGAAGACATAAACAGGTTTATCCTTATTTGCGATATGGATTGATCTCATATAATATTTCAAAGATACCTAAACGATTTTTCATACATAATGAGGATTTAGATTTTTATTTGACTCTAAAAGACCATGCAGATAATCTATATACAGTATTATTGGACCTCATTAAACAAGAATTAAAAATCTCAGATATTTTGGAAGCTACTATATTCGGAGATCGTGATTACGATTATTTCAGAACTAATATTGAATTCAAGAATTTATCAGTAAGATCCTGATGGATTTTGTATGTGCATCTTAGTTCTTTAGCTTTCCCAGCAGCTCGCAGGCCTTGCACAGCTCCTTGACGCAGGGCTCGCCGCACTCCCGGCAGGCGGCCAGCTCCATCTGCGTATAGCTGCCCTGCGCCTTTCCCGCGATCTTCTCAAATCCCTGTACAGTGGACTGCTTCGTTCCGGGAAACTGGCTCTCCAGGCAGTTCATCATGTCCCTCACATCCGCGCGCAGGGAAAGGTTAGCGTAGGGACACTCCCGCGACTCGCTGAATATCCCGTTTACCATGCAGTAGAGGGCGATCTCCTTTTCCGGCATCTCTCGCAGGGGCTTGATGCGGGGCACCAGGCCCTTTTGGGCTCGCCAGGGCCGAAAACGCATCAGCCTCTCAAAATCACCCTTCAGATAGTTCATCATAATGGTCTGCGCTTCATCGTCCAGGTTGTGGCCGGTGGCGACTTTATCAGCCCCCAGGCGTTTTGCCGCGCGGTTGAGGGCATTCTTGCGAAAGACGCCGCAATAGGTGCAGGGCGCGACCTTTTTCCCCGGCACCATTTCGTCCAGGTTGTAGCCGTACTCCTCCCGGAAGGAGATGATGTGCTGCTCGACAGCGAGCTGATCCGCGATGGCTCTTGCCGCCTTTATGGTGTCGTCCCTGTAGCCGGCGATGCCCTCGTCCACGGTGACGGCCACAAGCTCTACATCCCTTTTCGCCAGGATACGCCGCAGGCAAAAGAGCAGAGCTGTGCTGTCCTTGCCCCCGCTCACGGCCACCGCGATGCGCTCGCCGTCCCTGACCATGTCGTTCCTCTGCACAGCCTCCGCCACCCTTCTCTCAAAATCCAGTATGAAGTGGTCCCGGCAGAGGTGCAGCCCAAAGTAGCGCAGGGAGACGATGGCCTGCCGGCTGCATTTAGAGCAGATCAATCGCAAGTCTCTCCCGACAGGTGTAAACGGAAAGCCTCTTTCCACGCAGAAAACCGATGATGCATAGATTCGTCCTCTCGGCAATGGATATGGCCAGGCTGGTAGTGGCTCCCCGCGAGACGATTATGGGAATGCCGGCCACAGAGCACTTGAGGGCCATGTCCGATGATACCCGGCCCGTGCAGGCCACATATGTCCGGTGAAAGTCGAAATCCTGCTTCTGAATGAGCGCGTAGCCAATGGCCTTGTCCAGGGCATTGTGCCGGCCGATGTCCTCTATGATGCAGATAGGCCCCGTTTCTGCGAATAGGCCCACGGAATGCACTCCTCCCGTGGCTATGTGCGTCTCGGAGAGCGAGATGGACCGCATGGCCTCCTGGGCCTGCGATCTTCCGATTTTCAGATCCGATTTTATTTCGGGAAGCTTGGACTCATCCAGAAACGAGGCAATTCCACCGCAGCCGCTCACAATCGGCCGCCGGGGAACGATGGCCCGCATGGGATTCGCGACAATAACGCGAGCCACATTGCCCTCGATCTCCAGAGACTCGATCTCCTGCGGTCCGCAGATAATCCTCTCGGCAAAGAGGTGACCGGTGACAAACTCCTTCCTCATCTGGGGGCTGGTCATGGCGGTTACGAAATGCCGGCCGTTGATGAAGATGGAGAGCGGCACCTCTTCCACCACCTGGCAGGTCGCGTCCTCTGCATTGGCACCGTCCAGCCTCAGACATTTGCATTCTTTGATCATAGCTACGCCATCCTGGCAATCTGTTCCACCGTTGTCAGGAGCTTTTCAATCTCTTCCGTTGTGTTATAAAGATAAAGCGAGGCGCGCACGGTGCCGTATTTCAGTCCGAGATGCTTCATTAGGGGAATGCAGCAGTGATGGCCGGAGCGAACGCAGATGTTCGATGCCTGATCGAGCATGAGAGCCACCTCGTGAGGCAAGAGACCCTCTACTGCAAAGGAGACCACGCCGCCATGCGCCGGTGCATCGGGGCTCATGCCATAGACCACTACCCCATCTATCTCTTGCAGGCCTTTCAGCAGCTTTTCCGTAAGCCGTTGCTCATGATGGCGGATATCCTCGACGCCCACCCGTGTGAGGTAGTCAACGGCAGCGCCCAGACCAATGCCGGCTGAGATGTCGGGCGTGCCAGCTTCATAGCCCTCATAGCCCTTCTTGATATCATACCCGCATTATCCGACATCCTGCACCATGCCCCCGCCAACCAGGAGCGGCTCGACCTCTCCTTCCTTCTTGATCCAGAGAACGCCCGTTCCCATGGGCGCAAGCATCTTGTGTCCAGAAAAGCAGAGAAAATCGCAATCGATATCCTTGATGTCTATGGGCATGTGGGGCGCGGACTGGGCAGCGTCCACCAAGAGGGAGGCGCCCCGTTCCCTGCAGATTTTGCCGATCTCCTTTACGGGAAGGACCGTTCCCAGGGCATTGGAGAGCTGGCTTACTGCCACCAGCCGGGTGCCTTTGGTTATCGCTTTTTCATAGTCCGCCTGATCGATCATTCCCGTTTTGTCCGGCTTTATGACCTGTAGCTCAACGCCTTTCTCTCTCAGCCTCATCCAGGGCAAGAGGTTGGAGTGGTGCTCCAGAAGGGTGGTGACGATGCGATCCCCCTTTTTCCAGGACATGCCGCGAGCGACGATGTTGATGGACTCTGTGGTATTCCTGGTGAAGACCGTCATTCCTTCCGGCCCGGCCCCGCCTATGAAGTCGGCTGCCTTGCGGTGAGCGTCCCGGTAGCGTTGATCGGCCAGCTGCGCCGTCCGGTAAACGCCTCGGCCCACGTTGGCCTTGTAGCTATGGTAGTAATCCAGGACTGCCTCCAAAACAGGTTCCGGGGTCAGGCTGGTGGAGGCGCTGTCCAGATAGATGACATCCTTCAGGATGGGAAAATCCTTTCTTATTTCCTGGACGTCCATAAAACCTCATTCAATGAACCCTCGTTCATGCTTCCGCTGCGAAAGCCCTCCAGATCCAGTGAGACATAGTCAAATCCAATGGCTTTGAGAACCCTGGCGATCTCATCGCTGCCTTTTATCGCTCCGGCCATATCAGGCTTTAGTAGCTCAATTCGGGCCGCTCGCCCGTGGGCGCGCACCCGAAGCTGCAAAAAGCCCAGGCTTTTCAGGTATTCTTCCGCCTCTTCCACCATTCGCAAGTTCTCCTGTGTGATCGACTCGCCATAAGGAATTCTAGATGACAGGCAGGCTGAGGAAGGTTTGTTCCAGACGGACAGGCCCAGGCTATGCGCCAGAGCACGTATATCTTCTTTAGTTATGCGTGCATCCACAAAAGGATGCCAGACTCCTTCTTCATCGCAGGCAGCAATTCCGGGCCGAAAGTCTCCGTAATCTGAGAGGTTGACTCCATCGACGATGCAGCTTATGCCTTGCTCTGCAGCTATGCTCTTCAGGACCGCTGCGGACTTTTTCTTGCAGATGTAGCAGCGGTTGGTCGGATTATGCAAAAACTGTTCATCCCGCAGGATGGAGAATTTTGCTACCCGATAATTAAGCCCCTGGGATGCTGCCAGCTTTCTCGCATTCTCAAGCTCGCTTCTGGGCATGGTCTCGCTGTCTAAAATGACGGCCAGGGCCCTGTCGCCCAGAACATCATGCGCCACCCTGGCCAGAAGGCTGCTGTCCACGCCTCCTGAGTAGGCCACGAGGAGCTCTCCTTTCTCTGCAATCCTCTTTTTAAGGTCTTCCAGCTTATCGGCCCGATTCATTTCACAGTCCCTTGCATTTGGTGGAAATGCAGGCTGCCTCGTCGTCCTGCAGCATTCGGCAGATCTCGCAGATCCTCGGCACAAGCTGGCTGCCTTTTACTCTTTCTTCGATCAGGTCGTCGGCGAGCCTTCCAATGGACTGGCGGATGTCCTCCCTAAATTCGATATTGTAGCCTCTCTTCTTGGAGACGTACTGAGACACGGCAGGAGGCGTGATGCCCAGCATCCTGGAGACCTCTTTTTGGGATATTCCTCTCTTGACCAGCTCTTCGGCGGTCGCTGCCCTGATGCTGGGCAGTATATCCCATACGATCTGCTCACACGGCGACTTCATTTGCATTTGACCCTCAAATCTGCGATCATTTTTCCCCACATCACAATAGTTAATTAAGTGCTATACGCATATTAATCTTGCCGCAATCATAAGAATTTAATCCTTTGGTATTCAATTCAATAACTCCAGCATCTCCTGGACGCAAGACACAAAATTGGGCAGTGGCCGGATCTGGTTCACCTACGGAGATAACCGATCGCAGTACTGGCCTGATGGCCCGGCAAATGGTAGGGTCTTCGCGGGATGGATACAAAAGGGATCGACGGCTCCCGCAGACTTGCGGGGGATTAACGATTCCATAGATCAGAAGGGTGCAAAGAAATGCGACGGCGCATGCCCTGATCTCACCGATTCCTGCGGCGGCTGCCAGGGCTATCAGGAGCAACGTGGGCCGCATTAAGAAGTCTTTTGTCAGTCTCTTGGTTTAGTTCCTATTATTGTATTTTATTCTTACGTTCTTCATCTGTTAAAATGCTTTGATGCAATAATTTTCCGGCAAATGATGAGATGATCCAGAACCGCTTCCAAACTGAAGATATGGGGTCTAAAGAAAATAGGCAATGGCCGCAGGAATTTTGGCTAGGGGAATGAGGTTAGGCCCATCTATTATAGTTATCATCTCTTTTGACTTCGGTTAGGGTAACCGGATGATCCGGCCTTCCCCGGCCAGATCATCAAGGTAGTGGATTTGATCATTAATTGGGATTTATAAGGACTAACCAACGAAATACTCAGATTCTAAAATATTATTACTCTCATTGGCTTCCACCACCTCATACCTAGAATCGGCGACCACTTGATACTTCGCATGTGTGTATCTGGGCTGAATAACGTCATCGAAATAGAGTGTAACCCTAGTGTTCAGCTTCCAAAATAACATGGCAATATTTTAATACCTGGTACTCAATCTAATATCATGCCATTTGTTA
>JBATEC010000064.1:0-11889 GCA_049663825.1 Methanothrix sp.
ACGGATCCCTGTGCAGATAAGTCCATGATTATATGGAAACATAGATAATGCAAGAGAGATTAATAACAAATTTCTCCCTAAATATTCCATTTTTTCTTTATTTTTTAAAATTATATCATTTTCTATTGATTGCTTGATCAAATCAATCTGGAAGGTTCGGCAAAAATAATCAACTGCGTTCTCTTCAGATTCCTTTCCAGGTTGATTAAAATCAATCCACAAACATGAGATTTTAAATCCCTTCTCTAAATAATAAGGCAGCAAGCAAGCAGAATCTAAACCACCAGATAAGAGAATTAAAGCATTATTTTTATTCATGGTGTTTGATTATCCTATCATATTTGTATTTACCACATGAATGACGCATTAAATATATACAGTTTTCGTTCTAAATCCTCAGTATCACGGTACGACAGAAGTCTAGAGATAATAGAAATGAATATGTCAATAACGAATTGTAGGCCGTCATTAAAAGGCTGACACCAAAGGAAACGGTGAAAAAGAATGAACACCCTACTTGTTCCGTATGATCTTCGCGCATAAGGCAAAGACAACACAAGGCTGTTGGATCTTTGAGATCTTACAAGAACTAGGCAAGCCGTTAGAAACCATCGGCTTATTAGGATGGTTTGACGATGGTTTAAGTTCGGGATGCAGCAGCCAACTATGCCGATCAAAATTACAGGATCTTTGCAGTGGATATAACCGGAAAAGACTCACCATGGCAAAATCTCTCAGACGATGTATCGGTGTGGATCAAATTAAACTGGAAATAATCTGATTTTTTATTACATCGGGAGCGCGGAGGGTCACGAATACCCCGACCTTCTGGTTGGGGATGAAGTGAACCCTCGCCCGGTTTTCATATTTTCTTAGATTTGATTAACAAGGACTCTCTGGGAACCGAAAACAGAGTTACGATAATTCCGATCAAGGGGATCTGGTCAACGAAAGCTCGACGATTTCTGATATCCAGCTAACCGGACGTGAGGGCGTGCGGCCCGAAGCATACCCCATCCTTTAGGGTGGGGTGGCCGCACGCAGTTTGATTTTTTGTTAAGCATCTCTATCCCGGAATGAACCCTGAATCCAACACCTTTGGCCCGGCTTGGCAACCCCCGCAAAGAGGCAGGCATTCTCTAGCACTCGCAGGCCCGCTCCCCCGCTCAGGAATCGCTGCCGGTGCCTTCTTTCTTGCCGATCTCCTCCGCTGCAAAGGCCACACCCCGCCGCTCCAGCTCGACCAGCAGCTCCTCCATGAACACGCCCCTCCCGCTCACGTGCGCGTGCTCGCACTCCCGCACCCGCCCGCCCGTGTAGCCGCTGCTCGTAGTAATAACGCCGCAGCTGGGGCTGCCCGCCACCCCCACGATCCGCAGCCGTGCCCCCTGGCGGGCCAGCATCTGCAAGAGGTCCACGTAGTCTTCGATCAGGGTGCGGCAGAAGCGGCGAAACTGGGGCACGTCGAGCTGATTTCGAGTAACGGCCCAGCGTTCCAGTCCCAGGTAGAGCGCCTCCGGGCAAGGGAGTTGCACAACGGGGCCCTCCGGCCGAAAAGTCACAGGTGCGAGGCCCTTCACTCGCGTCAGTGGGTTAAGCAGGCAGTGCGCGGCGACGGTGGCCACCTTTTCTCCCTGGGTGCAGCCTTTATCCCTACATTCTACCGGTTTTGCGGTGGATATCATCTTTAGTCAATAAGATTATAAACTTATAATAACTTAATGCTATAGCATGTCTACTACTATTCAGGTCAAAGACGATGTTCAGAAGATGCTTGACAGGCTGAAGACGGAAATCGATGCCAAGTCCTATGACGAGGTCATACGCTATCTCTTCAAAAAGGCAAAGCGAATGGACAGATCGCATTTCGGCAGCCTCCCCAAGCTCGAATCCTTCCAGAGGGAAGAGATTGACCGTTTTGATTGACTCCTGGGCCTGGATCGAGTTTTTCCAGGGCAGTGAGGCAGGGAAGGTGGTCATGGGCTATCTGGAAGACGACCAGGATCTTATAATCAGCACAGTCAATCTGGCGGAGGTCTATCGCTGGATCCTACACGTTTACGATGAAAGAATCGCTGAAGAGAAGAAGGCCGCCATGAAAGAGCGCTGCCTCCTGATCGATGTGGATGAAGAGATCGCAGTCGAAGCCGCCAGGATCAGACACAGGCTCAAATGGAGATTGGGTGACTCAATCGTCTACGCTACGGCAAGGCGTGAAGCCGCCAGCGTGTTGACTGGGGACAGCGACTTCAAAGGACAAGATGACGTTATCTTCCTGAACCGGACTTAATATGCTTGATATAATTGTAGAACCTGATGCCGTCCATGTCGTCGTAGAAGATGATCTTCTCTGCCCGCTCCCCGACCTTGATCTTCAGGGTGTTGTTGTGAAACTCGTTCTCGTACACCACATCATCGATTATATCCAGGGGCACGGTCTGCACGCTGTCCCAGGCTATGCCCGGTCGCACAAAGTGCACATTCTTGTCCGTGGTCACCAGATAGCCCAGCACCTTGTCCAGCATTCCCATCCGAGCGATGGCCAGCATCTGCTCGGATGCCTTGCTCTGCAAGATCGCCGGTGCGATCTGCACCAGCTTCTCGCCCGCCGCGGCCAGCTTTTTGGCAGTGCGGTTCAGCTTCTTGGGAACCTCTATTTCTGTGCTGCACACGTCTTTAGTCTCAGTCATATTCCTGCATCAAGTCACTAACTTTTCCAGGCAGTCGTTCTCCAAGGCTATACTCACCTCGCGCGCCAGCCTGCGTCCAGTGGACATGTTGGTGCGCCAGAGGGCATTTCCGTAAGGATGACCTACGGCCATGTGCACATTGGTGCCGCCGCCGATGCGCGGAGCGACGTCGTAGATGTAGAAGTTGAGGTCCTTGTCCACACAGGTCTGCAGACAGAATGGCCCTATGATGCCGGGAGAATAGTACTCCTGCGTAGCTTCCACATACTTCTCGGCCAGAACAAAGGCCTTCTCCAAAAGCGACTCGCGCAAAGTTGCAGAGTTGTGGCCGCAGACAGTGTACTCAGGGTTGATCTGCTTGTCGTTGAGGGTGAGCTGCTGGGGCGCAGGCAGGCGGCAGTGACCGTCCAGTGAGGTCTCAAAGCGCCAGTCTATGCCGATCAGCTCGATCTGCTTGCTGATGGGCGAGTAAAAGAAGTCCAGATTAAAGACCGGCCCGATAACGTAGCGCTCAATTCTGGCCAGCTCAATTCCGTCCTGATCAATCACATTCTGGCGCAAAAGCAGATCTGCCTTCTGGCAGTACTCCTCGTAGGAGGCGGCTGTGAAAAATCCCCTCTCCAGGGTTTTTACGGCATGAGGCAGCTTGACCATGACCAGCTGATTGATATCCTCCGCCTCGATGGGCTCGGGATAAGGCAGCCCTGCCTTCTCCAGTATCCAGTAATAGTCCCTCTTGTCGCCGCGCTCCTCAGAACGAAGCAAGTTTCGAGAGCCCAATAGAGGCACAAGGAACTGATCCTCAACTGCATCAATGCCGCAGTAAGATGTAAATGACCGGTTTGGCACGAAAAGAGTGTTCTTCCCCTTGAGAAGATCCTGATTCTCCTGCTCTAAAATCTGGGAGAATTTTTTGAGCATCATGACCTCGTCGATCATGCCGTTTACAATCCTGCCCGATTTGTCCCGGTTGGCGCGGAAGTACTTGACATAAGGCTTCTCTCGCCCCTCCTGGCACACTGCCAGCGTCCTGAAATTCTCCTCTACTGCGCCGTCTGCCGTATCCAGGGCAGAGTGGGATGCAATCATCCCGATTCGCAGATTATCGAGGTCGTATCCCCTCAAGACCTCTAAAACCTTGCTGCGATCAATCAAGTCAGAGCACCTCAAAATAATTACGTTGTTCCCTCATATTTCCATCCCGATTTATCAAGATGACCCCTGCCAACCAGAAGCTCACCTTTGCCATTGTCGACATTGTCACCTGCATACTTTTGGAAGGCCAGGCCATCAACCTGCACGATTTCCATCTTCTGGAAGCTGGGCAGAACCTTGGCCTCTCCTTTTACAGTTATAGTTCCTTTGCTCATCTCCGCGCCCGGCAGATAGGTGCTGCCGCCGATGAAGATTGTGCCGCCCTGATTGGCAGCTCCGGGAAAGTCGCCTGCATCCCCAAAGATGCAAATGCTGCCCCCGCAAAGATGCTCGCCCAGGTATGCTCCCGCGCTTCCTCTTACTTCGATCTCTCCGCCGCGCATGCCGCACTTCTCGCCACGGTATCCGCTGCCCAGGTAGTTTCCGGCATTCCCCATGACGACAACCTTGCCGCCCCGCATCTCTCTGGCCAGCCAGTCGTCGGCATTGCCGGCAATGCTCAAAAGGCCACCTTTCATATTGTTGCCTGCATGCATGCCCACGCTCCCCTCGGCCAGGACCTGCCCGGCAGTCATGCCTTCTGCTATTCTCTTTACCTGGGAGAAGTCGCCTACAAGCCGAATGGTCAGCTCTTCAGCCATGACCGGCACATCATCGCCTTCTATAGCAAAGAGATCTGATAAAATATGTTGCCGATTTCCCTGCCAGACTGCCAGGCTCTTTATCTGGCTCAAGGCGAGGAGCGCAAGCTTGTCAGGAGATATGTTTTCCGCCTCTACGGAGATTCGAAATGCGCTCTTAGGTGCAATAGTTATGTTTCTCATCTAAGCCATCCCCATGGGGACAGGAAGGCCTGCCCGAATTACTTTCGCATGGGGGAGATATGCATCCTGCACCGCGTAGTTGGCGATCTGAATGCTGTAGTACTTGGCGAACTTCTCCTCCAAATCAATCATAAGCCGGTCAATGTCCGGCTGCGGCACCGCGGCATCCACCCAGAAGGTCCTGCCTGGCGGCGTAGCCAGGATCTGACTATCCTTTGAGACAAGGACTCCTCCCTTTATGGTGTACTTGGCATTAGCCAGGGCTTTCTTAACCAGAACATGATCCCGGCTCGTGTCCACTTCCTCAGGCAAGAGGTCGTAGATGGACACATCACCGTCAGCGCCCGGTCCCAGGTGTCCTTTGTCATCCAATCCCAGGACACGCGCCGGCGCTGCGCGGGTCATGATGGCGATATCCGTCCAGTCCAACTCCCTCTCGATACCGGCAAGTGTGGTGCGCCTCTGTACCTGCTCATGCAACGTGGCCATCTCTGCATCCCTCTTGGGCCGGCTCATAAGCAATGTAATGACTTCAGGATAATTAACAAAGGGGCTGCCATTGGGATTGTCTGTGGTCATGAGCACCTTCCAGGGATCTTTAACCAGCAGCGCCAGTTCCAGGCCAATGGCCCATTGCACGGCATTGACCAGCATCTTTCTGAAGTAGGCCATGGGCACGACACCGCTTGACTCCTCCAGCTCGATATCGTGATTGGACCACTTATTATGAGTGAGACGAGCATTGCCGTACTCCAGAGGCGCATCGGCGGTCATGGTGGTGGCGCTGCCGAATAGCAGCTGCCCCATATCCATGGTGGCGTGGTTGTGGCAATTGAAGTAGTCGGCAATGACAGGAGCCTTGGACTCGAAGTCGCGCCAGCTTGTTCCTCCGTAGGCGGAAAACTGCATGTGCGCCACGTGCACAACCTGTCTCATGCGACTGGGCCTGATGTCCTTTAGCATATCCAGAGTCTCGATGGCCGTGGTGTAGTTGCCAGGCTTTCCCAGGTTATTGAAGTGCAGATGAATAGAGTGGGGCAGGCTCAGCATCTCATTGGCCTCGGCTAAGCCCCGGATGATCTCCGCGGGCGTCACATCGAAATTGGGCACGGTATCATTTACGCCTTTCACATTAGCTCCAAAGCCCCAGGCCTCACCTCCGCCGGGATTGACTATCTTCACGCCGTAGCCGCGCGCGGCGCGCAGCCCCCAGGCCACATAGGCGGCCAGCTTGGATAGGTCTTTGTCGCGCACGCACTCCATAACCTGCCAGTTGTTGCCAAACAACGTGAGTGCCCCCTTGTCAATGATGGGGATCTCCCCCAGCTCTTCATGAGTATGCCGTGCCTCCAGGATAGGCGTTGCCGCCTCGAAGGCAGTGGTGTAGCCCATGCGAGCATAGCGGTAGCCCATGGCATAGCAGTTTGGAACGGTATAGCCCGTCGAGGGCCTGCAGACTGCCGAGCGGGGCTCGGTGCCCAGCCTGGCATCATCGGGCCTCATAATCCGGCCGGTGTTCACCTTCTTGCCGGCAATGTGGGTGTGGGCATCGACTCCGCCAGGCATGACCAGAAGGCCGCGGGCATCTATCTCTTCCCCTTTGGCCGACTCGACCATTCTGCCCTTATCAATAAAAAGATCCATCTCATCGCCGTAGATGCCGTTTGCCGGATCATAGACAATTCCACCTCTGATTATCATCTCTTCAAGCCCCCTCGTCTGCCTTCAGTTGACGCTGCTTATGTACGCTCTCCAGTATTCCCTCCAGGATATCCTCGTCGCTAGGAAGGCTGCTTTCCACCAGCTTTCTCAGGCGTAGAGCCAGGCCATCCATGCGATAGGCTGTGCCCTCCGCCTCTACTCCGGCAATGGCGCAGGGAATCACCACATCGGAGAGAATGGTCGTGGGATTCTCATAAGGATCGATCTGAATGACCGGGATACTTGCCAGGCCTTCGGCTGTGGCGTGGGGAAAGTTGGATACTGCATCTGCTGCTATGATCAGCGCCGCATCGACATCTCTCCTGGCAAGAAGATCGCAGGCAGACGTCTCGCCTGGACTGAAATAGGGCATTCCCCTGGTGAAGTCTACCGACATGGGATAGCCGGAAGACCAGGCTAAGACCTGCCCGATTCCGCCAACATTATAGTGTCCGCGCATGGGCATAATCACAAATTTGGTATGGCTATTCAGCTCTGCCACTAGGGAGAGAGCATTATCTATGTTCTTGTACCGGCCCCGGCTGTGAGTGATGCCAAGACCGAAGAAGATCGCCCCAAACCTGGCCGCTTTGAGCGTTGCCGCAATATCGGCCAGATCAGCCTTGAGAACACCACCTACCTCGTCAGGCAGGCTCTCACCTTTTCCGGCTATAAGCATGCGCAGCGCCGAGATCACTTCATAATCGCTACCTGGGACGATTCTCATGAATTTGTCTGCATTCTTGGTGGTCCTGGTCTCGCGAACATCTACTACTATGATCTTTCGGCCCTCGCGGCCCTGTGGCGTGAATTTGCCGCAGGAATTGGAGGAGTAGCGCAGAGAGTGTCGGGGGTGAGCTTCCGCAGGATTGCAGCCCCAGAAGACAATTGTGTCCGCCCGGTTCTTCACCTGGCCTAAGGTTGCTCCGGGCAGCCCCTTCTCCTCGATGCCTATGACGGACGGCCCGTGGCAGACCGTGGCTGTGGAATCGAGCACGCCGCCTACTTCCTCTGCCAGAAGTATGCCCTTCTTGGCAGCCTCGCACGAGGTAGATGCCCAGCCGTAGAGGAGGGGTTTGGCCGCAGCCAAAAGGATCTTGGCGGCAAGATCGTATGCCTCCAGGAAGCTCACCGCCACCAGCACGCCGTCCTTTCGAATCATGGGGCTTTCTATTCGCCCGTGGCCCATGATTTTGCTGGAGCCCAGGCGGCAAGCGTGCCTGACCCGCTTAACTTTCCCGTCTTCTACCTCCACATTAATATCGTCGCACAGGCAGCCGCAAAAGGAGCATACTGCATCTTTTATCATAATCGCCTCAGACATAAACTCACGCCCCCATGCCTGAGAAAAGCTCACGAATATTAAGAACCGGCAAATTTGTCGCGGCAACTTCCACCTCTAATCCCTTAAAATGGGGCGTGCCGCATCCTCCCGTATCCTTTCCGACTATTATATTAGCCCAGGGACCCATGGGTATGAATACCAAGCTATCCGGCAGCCCGGCATCCATCTTTGCCGTGAGCACTACCTGGCCAAACTCGTTCGTTATCTGGACATTCTTGCCTTCGGAAAGTTCCAGTGATTTGAAATCCTTTTCAGATAAATGACATATAGCTACTGCTTTGAAGAACTCGGGAGACATCTTGCTCTCGCATCCCGCCCCTTGGGCTAAAGTGCGCCCGGAGATCATGGTCGCCAACAATTCGCATCACCTAGCTGTTCGATTCCCCATTCCCTCAGCCGGTAATAAAATGTGCTGTTGTGATTTTATTATTTTTAATCAGTATTTTTTTCGTGCATTACTTTAATATACCACATTCTCATGAGAATATAGTCCACTGATATGGAGTTGAGTTTTTTGGCGGGCAGAGCTTGGAAGTTTGGAAACGATATCGATACGGATGCCATCATTCCAGGGCGTTATCTGGTTATCAATGATCCGGGGGAGCTGGCAGCTCATCTCTTCGAGGGCGTTCGCCCGGAGATGGCAGAAATGGTGGCTCAAGGCGACTATGTGGTGGCAGGGGAGAACTTCGGATGCGGATCTTCCCGAGAGCATGCTCCATTAGCACTGAAGGGTGCGGGAGTGAAGGCAGTAGTTGCCAAGTCCTTTGCCAGAATATTCTTTAGAAACTCCATCAACACCGGCCTGCCTCTGTTTATCTGCTCCCAGGTGGATCGGATCGCCGATGGTGCGGAAATAGAGATAGACATGATCGGTGGATTGATTCACAACAAATCCCGCAATGAGCATTATAAGACTACTCCTCTTCCCGATTTTCTCCAGGAAATTGTTGATGCGGGCGGACTGGTGGAATATACAAGACGACAGGTGGCCAAGGTGACGACATGAAGAATTATAAGGTACCAGTTATCTCAGGTGACGGCATCGGCCCGGAGATCATAGCTGAGGGCCAAAAGGTTTTGCAGGCGGCAGCAGACAAACACAACTTCTCTCTGGATTGGACGGAGTACTCCCTTGGAGCGGAGCACTACCTGAAGACAGGGGAGCTTGTGAGCGAAGATACCCTCAAAGATCTGGGACGCTTTCCAGCCATCTACCTGGGTGCCATTGGCGACCCACGGGTCCCCCCAGGCATCCTGGAGAAGGGCGTATTGCTTACCATGCGATTCTACTTTGACCAGTATGTGAATTTGCGGCCCGTTAAGCTCCTGGAGGGCGTCTGGACGCCCCTTAAGGATAAGACACCCAAGGACATTGATTTCATGGTGGTTCGCGAGAATACGGAGGACTTTTACATCGGCATAGGCAGTCGCGCACGCCGGGGCAAGAGCCACGCCGATTTTGAAATCAAGCGAACGCTTTACAATATAAAGTTCGGCCTGGATATCGATACAGATAGCGAGGAGATCGGCTATCAGATTGGAGAAGTAAGCAAAGAGGGCACAAAGAGGGTAATAAAATATGCCTTCGATCTCGCGTCCAAGCGCCGCAATCATGTCGCCAGCGTGGACAAGGCCAATGTGCTCAGCGACATATATGGCTTTTGGCGCGAGGTTTTCTTAGATGTTGCCAAAGACTATCCGCAGGTCAGACACGACTTCAACTTCGTGGATGCCATTACCATGTGGTTTGTCAAGAACCCGGAGTGGTTTGATGTTGTGGTCGCTCCCAACATGTTCGGAGATATTATCACCGATTTGGGAGCCATGATTCAGGGAGGCCTCGGCCTGGCACCCGGTGCGAATCTTAATCCTGAGGGCACAAGCATGTTCGAGCCCATCCACGGCTCAGCACCCAAATACAAGGGACTAAACAAGGTCAATCCCATCGCCACCATCTGGTCAGGGGCACTCTTGCTGGATCATCTGGGCCAGAGCAAAGCTGCCACTGATATAGTCTCTGCCATTGAGCGGAACTTATTTGAAGGCAGAATTAAGACCTATGACTTAGGAGGAAGCTCAACCACATCCGAAGTAGGCTCGGAGATAGCTCGCCTAGTGGGACTTGTCTAAGTCCCGCTAGGAAAAGGCTTTTATGTAGGATGCTTTTATTCCTCAATCAGTGCAGCATGAAAGGCTTGAAGCATGTCAGGCAGCGGGGGCTCGTAGCTCAGTTAGGCAGAGCGTCTGGCTTTTAAATTTTTGTGTGAAGATACCAGGTGGTCGAGGGTTCAAATCCCCCCGAGCCCGTTTGGAGTTTCCTGGCCTGTTTGCTGCTCCTTCTCCAACAAGGTGGTTCGAGTGACCAAGTTTGCCGTAAAAGATCATGAAATGGTTCCGGAACATGTGCTGCTCACACCGGAAGAGTGTGCCGAGGTGCTGAAGGAATTCAACATTGTGGCTCCACAGCTACCTAAAATTCACGTAAATGACCCTGCGGCCAAAGAGATCGAGGCGAAAGTTGGCGATGTCATCAAGGTAATCCGAAAGAGTACAACAGCTAAGCAATCGATCTTTTACCGGCTGGTAATCGATTAAAGGTGGTCTTTTGCTCGATAGAAATGTTCTTTATAGCTCCTATTTTACCAGGGACAAATTGGTGCACCATCATATAAACTCATTCAATGATTTTATAGATAAGGGCCTGCAGAAGGTCATAGATGAAGTGAATATCATCGAGACCAATATCGAGAATACCTATGTGAAGCTGGGCAAGATCCGCGTGGCGAAGCCCATGGTGCGCGAAGCGGACGGCTCCATCGAAAGGCTCTACCCCAATGATGCCAGGCTTCGCAATTTGACCTATGCCTCGCCCATCAAGCTGGAGATGACCATCGTGGAAGGCGAGACTGAGAAGGATATGGTGGAGGCTGACATAGGTACATTGCCCATCATGCTCAACTCCAAGATCTGCAACCTTTCCGGCCTCTCTTCTGACGAGATGATAGCTTATGGTGAGGATCCATCGGACCCGGGCGGCTATTTCGTAGTCAACGGCTCAGAGCGCGTCATCATGACGTTAGAGGACCTGGCGCCAAACAAAATCCTGGTCGAATACAACCAGCGCTACGATGAGAATATCGAGGTAGCCAAGGTCTTCAGCCAGAGACAGGGCTATCGCTCCCTGGTCATTGTGGAGCGCGGCCGTCGTTCCATCCTGGAGGTATCCTTCCCCTCTGTCTCGGGACGGCTTAACTTCGTGACACTGTTGCGATCCCTGGGCATGGACACAGATATGGATATTGTGAAATCCGTATCAGACAATCCAGAGATCATCAAGTTCATGCTGGAAAACCTGGAGGAAGCCGAGGTCTCGACCAACGATGAGGCCCTGGAGAAGATAGGCGCGCGCGTAGCCGCCGGCCAGGCAAAGGAATACCAGAAAAAGAGGGCGACCTATGTCCTGGATAGGTACTTGCTGCCACATATTGGCGTGGAAGAAAAGGATCGCTTTTCAAAGGCACTCTTCCTCTCTCGCATGGCCGAAGCCTGCTTCGAGCTGGCACTGGAGCGACGCGGAGAGGATGATAAGGACCATTACTCCAACAAGAGGCTAAAGCTATCCGGCGATCTGATGGAGGATCTCTTCCGTGTGGCCTTCAACCGCCTCACAAGAGACATAAAATACCAGCTGGAGAGGGCCAGCATGAGGAACCGAGATCTCAACGTAGTGACCACGGTTCGCGCGGACGTTCTCACTGAGAGAATGATCCACCCCCTGGCCACAGGAAACTGGGTCGGTGGGCGCACGGGCGTGTCCCAGCTTCTGGATCGGACTGACTATATGGCCTCGCTCTCTCATCTGCGTCGCGTGATCTCGCCCCTCTCCCGATCTCAACCGCACTTCGAGGCCAGAGATCTGCATGCTACCCAGTGGGGTCGTATCTGTCCCTGCGAGACTCCGGAAGGGCCAAACTGTGGCCTGGTAAAGAACTTCGCCCAGGGAGTGGAGCTTTCCAAGGGCGCAGACGATTCGGATGACCTCAAAAAGATTTTGATGGATTTAGGCGTGATTTCGGTAGGTGGTAATGTTGGCTGAAGCCTTGAATAGCGGCGCGCGAATTTATGTAAACGGCGAGATCGTAGGGCATCATGATGACCCAAAAACATTGGT